>QHVI01000014.1 GCA_003223515.1 Candidatus Angelobacter sp. Gp1-AA117 | reverse complement strand
TCTGCACTACATCGCTTTTCTGAATCTGGGGATTGAGGATAAAAGACTTGTCACGATGACAACCTTAAAAATCGCGGAATTCAACCGCACCGTGACGAACTTCGGTTAGTTCCTTGCACGAGTCCCAACTCAGCACCTTTCAGGCGGTGGTCGCTAGGCAATTCATCAGCCAAGTAACGAAGCAGTACTGAGAACTGTGTTTCAACGATCCACAACTTTCGACAGGGCCAGAAGAGAAACTTTCCAAGGTGCGTCATTGAGACGCGTTCGGTCGAATGCCATACACAGAAATTGATTTGGTGTCCAATTCAAGAGTAATCAATATCCCATGGTGTCCAGCAGACAAGGAAGTGTATTGAATATATTGACGCAGTTGAATTCATTGATCGCATTGCAAAATCTGCAAGTCTGTTATATTCAGTAGCTGTCGCTATTTTCTTGAGACAGAACGAGTTGCCGAAATCCTGAGGTTCGAGTCCCTTCTTCGGCACCACAGGCCATCCCTCTAAACCCTCCTGCAAGAATCTCGCTTCGCAATTTCCCACGGAAGTGTCACTGCTGGTTCAACCAAATTCCAAATGCGATCGCCCTGGCAAGCTCTGGAAGTCGTCAATGGTCAGCGTCACAAAATCATCCGGGACCTTCGGATGCTGGTGTTTAAGAATGTTTTCCACGCCATCCGGTGAAGTTGAGTCCTTGCAGCCGGACTTAGGACACGTGGAGAGAGACGGGTGGCATGGACCTTTGGTCTCTTTGTCCTGTGCCGCCGAGGGCAGCAGGCAGCACGATAAAACCATGAGACCGGCACTCGCAAAAAGCCGTTTCATCAACTCAGTCTCCTGCGTTGCTTGCAGATGAAGTATCTCTGTATGGTAGTAACGGAAATTGCCGGAGAAACCCTTGGATTTGAAGAATTTCGTCCAGGTGATGCTGTCAGGGGGCGACGGTCAGGATTATCTACACAACCCCGAAAATTTCAAAGGGAAAATAGATGAATTGGTCGTTGCGGGCACCTCACCTGTTCTTGATTAGAGGGGGAAGTAATGAGAATACTTGCGCCTACAGTGCTCTCGCCCGGAACGCCAAGACGAACAGCTAGGTGTCCCCACGTCATCAAATAAAAAAAAATAAGACAACGACGCAACAGAGAACACCACTAATTCCCATGCACTCCCGGCTTACATGTAGGTCCACGCTATATTGCCAACCCTGAACGGGATTCCGTCTGTGAATACTGGCCGGAGTCAATCTTCATAAGGTGGCGAATTGCCGGGACTTCATAGGCATTCTGGCGTCGACAAGTGGACTGGCAATTGTGACGGACGAACACATCACCGGATGGAACGCATTCGAGCCGACGCTCTCGCGCATTGAACAGATGGAATACGCCGATATCTCTGGCGGTGTGCTGCACCAATCCCGCTTGATTGGCTTGAGCATGATGGCGAAGCATTGTTCCACTTTATAGAAACCCTCCATCGCAGGCGTGCGCGCCTTAGTTCGTGACCTTATCACTGCATTTCGCGATTCAGACCGCCATCCCTTCTCACAGTGGACAGATGTGCACATTGCCGCTGTAAAGGATGAGGAGAGATAGCCTGAATTGCTGTTTGGGTTTACGCAAGTGAACGAAAGATAAGGAATTTTTAATATCCGCTGGAAATCCAACCGGGTGCTGTCTCCGCCGGGACGGTCGCCCGCTCCAGCAGGAGATGGGGCGTATTGGTAGTGAAGAATCCATTGGATATTAGGATGTTACATCTGCAGATTGGCCTACAGTCTCTCGTCTGGGCAGCTCAAGTGGTTGGTCTGAAACTACTTCCTCTCTTTATTTTCTTTCCGAAATTTGAATCGAATAGTAAACTTCTGCCACTCTTTATAGGGGATTCCATGTCTGGTCTGCAATGCTCGCCCGAAGCACTAATCATTAGCTTTGCAGATGCTTCTACTGCTGAAGGCAATCGGCTCGCCAGCACCCTCGCCGATGCGCTATGTGATGTTGACCCGAGCGTCGTTGCGGATCGTCAACGAGACCGCTCTGACACCCAGGATTTTGGAGCAAGTCTGGCCGTGGTGCTGGGAACAGCAGCAGCAACTGCTGTTGCTAAGGGGATCGGTGCATGGCTGGCGCGAAACAGCGGCGCGCGAATTGAAATCAGGCGTAAAGGCAAGGTGGTTCTCGTTGCCTCATATTTGGACAGCAAGGATGTCCCGCGAATCGCTAAGGCGCTTTCGTCTGAGGAGTAGTTTATGTCCGAAAACGACCCAAAGCCTGGACAGACGCTAGCCCTGCTACTCGGGGCGAGTTCATTCCGTCGCGCACCCAAACTTGCCCAAGGACGGGCATTTTACAACTCGGCTCAGGATTTCTACGAGTACCTGACGGGTTCTGAAGGTCTGAGATTGGCACGCGAGAATGTCAACTGGCTTTTTGACGACAGCCGTTCTCCCAGTGATCAATTGCAGGACATTAGAGACTTTCTCGAAAGCAGGTTTACTGCTTTTAAAAACGAAGGATTCCAGCCACAGGACTTGATCCTCTATTACGTCGGACATGGATTATTCTCAGGTGCCGACCATACTTACTGCCTTGCGACTCGTGCAACGGATGAACGAAATGAAGGGTTGACCAGCATCCGCGCCAGTGATCTTGCCTCCATTATTCGAGGCTCAACCAGATTCGTGCGGAAATTCCTGATCCTGGATTGTTGCTTCTCAGCTGCTGCTTACAAGGAGTTCCAGTCAGGTCCCTTGACGGCTGGTCGAACGAAACTTCTCGACGAACTTCCGCAAAGAGGAACCACGCTGCTTTGTTCGGCCAGCGCTCAAGATCCCTCGCTAGCTCCCGAAGGCCTGTCCCGCACGATGTTCTCGGATAGTCTCCTCAAAGCTCTGCGTCAGGGCCACCCATTTTTAGGCCCGCGACTGTCATTAAGTGAGTTAGGTGATCTGGTCAAAACGAACATTCAGGAAACATACCCAAATAGTTGGGTTCGGCCCGAAGTTCACTCTCCGGATCAACGAGAGGGAGATGTCGCGAGTGTACCCCTGTTCCCTAATGCCGCCTACTTCGCACGGAAGGCAGCTGAAGAAGCGCGCCAGCAAGCTGAAATGCAGCGGATACAAGAGGAAGCTGAGTCGCGAGAGAGAGCGGAGGCGCAGCGCAAAGCGCGAGAGGCAGAAGAGACACGACGAAAGGTCCAAGCACAGAGAGCACGGGAGGAGGCCGAGGCACGGGAAAGAGGGGACGCTGAGCACAAGGCGCGGGAGACAAAAGATGCTGCACAGACTGGAGCCAATCAGACACAACTGGAAGAGAGACTGACGCAGACTACCGAACCAACGCGAGTAGGAGGGCTACGCCACGTCGTTCAGTCTGGGCAGTATCGTCGTCCATATATTGTTGCGGCCATTGTCGTCGCGCTCATGATTTTTGGGTTTTGGTACTGGGGTTCGAGACCACAGGAAAATGACACCAATAGTTCTGCTGCGCGTAATGAGGAGCGGGCACCGGTGAATGGACAGCCAGCAACATCATCAAACACCTCGGCTATGCCCGAACAGGCGAATGAGACGAAAATAAAGACAAGCAGCAACTCTATTGCACAGAACAAAAAACAGCCATCTGTAAAGGCGCAAGCGGAAGTATCGTCGAACACCTCAGCTGTCTCTCAACCGACGATGCATTTACCTTTCTGGCTTAGTGTCGTACAAAGTTCTGAGCATTTCAATATAGTTGTGCATCCGCTTGGACAACGCGAGGAAATTACTATTTTCCTAATGAACCCTGGGATGGTTGGAAGAAAGGAAGGAGTGGGCGAGGTGAAATGGGAGTTCTATCCGCCTGTAGGCAAGATGACCGTTCGTTACGGCCAGTTTTGTTACCACAGCGATTCAACCCTCACATCTGTGGGGCAGTCCTGCGTGACATATGAAGCTCCCGATTCTAATGTACCCCTCTATTCCTGGCTCGACCCAAACCAAAAGAGTGTGTCCATTTTTGCGACTGTAGCAGGGGAAAAGCCGAGTATTTCAATTCCTTTGAAATAGACCGAGATGTTAACCCCAGCTACACCAAAAAAAGTGAGGCTGCATTTCCGTGTGAGATTTTGGTGCAATTAGACCGTGGGCAATGTCGTTGATCCAGAGCTTTCCCAGCGGCTCTGCCACAAAGCTGTTGGGAGAACCACCCAGCCGGAAAGGATTGGAGAGTGGGCAAGAAACGAGGGACTCAAACCGTCCCTTCCCCAGACCCTACTCTGCTTGAAGAATCAACGAGATGACAGAGGGGAATCGACATTGTTCAAAGTGTGAAAGGCAAGATTGTTCCAAGTGAAGGGTTCACATTTCAAAGCCGCGAGGTGTAGTAATCGGAAACTGTACCAGGAGAGGGGTTCAGTCTAAGAGGCTGTAGGCAATTTTATAGCTGCCAAAGCCTCAAGGAACCTCAAGGCACAATAGCATTCAATTAGCGACACGCAACAGGTTCAATATCAATCACTTAGGGTCAGTGAGTTTCAACAGATTTCACTAAGCATTTGAATGTGGTTCGGGACCAGGGGGTCGGAGGTTCCAAATCCTCTTTCCCAACCATTTATTCATCAATTTACACGCTTTCAGAGGTCCTGAAATCCCGCCGTAGGTGAAACGTGACACTGTTTTCCTCGCTGTCGAGAAGATAAGCAGAAGCGTCATGGATCGGTCCACCAATTGCTGGCGCTTAATCTAAGTTTTCGCATCGCGATCTACCGGCGAATATTCCAAGCTGCTGGCTTGAGCGTTCTTGTTTGTGCCGATCAATACCATTCCTACGCAGGTATTTCCGAAGAACAGAACAACCAGGTATCGGGAATGATGAATGTAATGCGTAATCTGGGCGGAAGTGTTGGGATTCGTACCTTATGACGCTGCTTGCGCGACGCGCCCAATTCCACCAGACTCGGCTCGTGGAAACCATCCATAGAGCCAATCTGTTGTACCGGCATCTTCTGTAGTCAATTATGGGTTAATCTCTATCACCATAATGGATCGAGCTTGGCCGATGCAATGCACTAGGCACAAGCCCGCATTTTCGCCATGCTTCAGCAAGCTGGGCTGCTTTCCTGTGTGGATGCCTTTCATATTCTCGGACTTATTCCTCTGGTAGTTGCGCCACTGGTCTTCGTCGCTGGACGAGTCAAGCCTCGCAAACCGGCAATAGGACATTAGACAAGGTGGAGTATGAGGGCCTGAAGTAAGCTCCCGGCGATAGCTCCCGGCTATATTACTTGGGTGCTTTTCCGGGCGTTGCTGACGCCATTGCGAATATTGAATCCGCAATGGGCATATTGATTTCTACTTTCTGAAGACGGGTGACCTGCGCTTCCTCGTCGCCTGCGGTCTGTTCAATCACATATGGGAACAAGACGCCTTGTACCGGCCGGTAATCCTTGAAAAGCGTTACAAAATCAACTTTCTTCCCGCGCTCCTGGAAAGAACCGGTTTCCTTCACTTCCAGAAAGGTCCTGGCGTCTAAATAGATGTTCCTTACCGGGCCTTCCTTCAAGGTGATTTTGAGGTTGTAAACGTCTTTCCTATTCAGCTTTTCCTTGCCTGCCAGTTCAAGCGTGATTCCTTTTTCCTTGTAATTCACAAGGGGACCGTCCATATCGGCTTCTTCTTTTAATTCCAGAGCGAAATCAGGCGGAGCTGGCGATGCACCCTTTTTTTGAGAAGAGAAAAACTGCCAGGCAGTCGTTCCATCATAGGCAAACACAATGGTATTGCCGCCGGTTGAGATATTGCGCCGCAACTTATCCGGACGTTTATGCAACTCCACGAGACGCACCGGTTTGCCGTCCTCTTCACTTGTATAAGTTGCGCGAAGTGTCTTTATGGCTGTGATTTTGGCCATGCCTCCCCTCGCGTTAATGTTCTTGCCTACAATTTCATCAACCGAAGCCGTATTCTGGGCGAAAGCCTGCAGGGAAATCAGAGTCGCAATCATTAAGAGCCGGTGCATAGGAGTACTCCTCATCAGACGCAGAAGGGCCGAGAATACCGCCACTCAAGCATGTAGTCAATGACAGGTGGGATAATACTCCGGTATAGTTCGCAGGTGTTCCTGTTAGATTTTCGGAAAAATCATGGCAGGTTCAATCCCAACTCGTGATGACGGCGCATTGGTTGGAAATGTGGCCAATGATTTGCGCTACGCCGCAAGATTGATGCTGAAATCCCCAGGCTTCAGCCTGGTGGCGATCATCACTCTGGCCTTGGGAATTGGCCCCAATTCGGCAATTTTCAGTGTGGTCAATGCCGTCCTGCTGCGACCGCTGCCTTACAAAGATCCGGGGCGGCTGGTGGCGGTGTACTGTAGCGCTTCAGACACTCCACACTTCGGATCTTCACCTCCTGATTTCCGCACATTACGCCAGCAGAACCGGACTCTTGACAGTCTTTCGGCTTTTTATACAACTGCTTTCAACCTGGCTGGCGATTCCCAGCCGGAACGCCTGCTGGGTCTCACTGTTTCTGCGGAGTACTTCAGAACTTTCGGCGTACAGCCGCTGATGGGGCGAACTTTTGTTCCCGATGATGAGCAGTGGGGACGTCATCAAGTGGTGGCACTGAGTGAGGTCTTATGGCGCAACCGTTTTCATGCTGACCCGGAGATCGTGGGACAAACGCTCAGGCTCAACAATGAGCAGTACAAGGTGATTGGCGTTATTCCAAAAACTTTCTTTACTTCAGCAAAGACACAACTCTGGGCGCCAATGTCATGGGCGACTAAGGACATCAGGAACTCGCACGAGGCTTATTTCCTTGATATGGCAGGGAAGCTGAAGCCGAATGTCACCCGGGAACAAGCGGTGGCCGACTTGAACGCCATCATGCTTTGGATTGCCCAGCAATTCCCCGAAAATAAAGGCATAGGTGCTGATGTTCAGCCACTGCAGGAAACCATTGTTGGAAATGTGCGGCCGGCACTGTTCGTACTGCTGATGAGTGTTGGCCTTGTTCTGCTCATGGCCTGCGTGAATATGGCTTGTCTTTTGCTCGCGCGTTCCGCCCGGAGGCAAAAGGAAGTAGCAATCCGCTTTGCTCTTGGTGTTCACCGCAAACGGCTGATTCAACAATTCCTCACTGAGAGTATCCTGTTGGCCATGTTGGGAGGCGCCCTGGGTCTGCTCCTGGCCTATGCAGGTCTTCGTCTCCTGCCACTTGCGGGAAATTCGCTGCCCAGGGCACAGGAGATACATCTGGACACAGATGTCGTTGTGTTCACATTTGTGATTTCGATGGTGGCCGGGCTTCTCTTTGGGTTGGCTCCAGCTTTGCGAAATTCGCAGATCCCGCTGAGTGAGGCGCTCAAAGAGGGTGGCCGTACCGAGGAAACCGGGCGCGGAGGCCGCCGAATCCGTTCAGCATTAGTTGTGGCAGAGATCGCAATAGCACTGGTAGTCCTCATCAGCGCTGGGTTAGTGCTGAAGAGCTTGCAGCGGCTGCTTCATGTGGACGCGGGCTTTGACCCTTCTCATGTGCTCACCTTCCGCGTGGACTTGCCGCCATCCTATAGCGCAGATCATGATCCCAGCCGCGATGGTGCTCCACCACGGGTTGCCGCATTTTTTCAGCAACTGGTGCAGCGGCTTGAAGCCTTGCCCGGCGTAAAGGCTGCGGGAGTAATCTCTGATTTGCCACTTCAGGGTGAGCGATGGAGTAAGCAGGTTAGTTTCCCTGACCGGCCTGCGCCGGCGAGCCTCGATGAAGTTCCCAGCGTGCAATACCGGGCAGTTGGCGGACGCTATTTTGAGTCATTGAAGATTGGGTTGTTAAGCGGGCGTCTTTTCAGTGAGCAGGACGCACAAGGCAGCCGGCCTGTAGCCATAGTGAACCAGGCATTTGCACGGCGCTTCTGGCCCAATCAGAATCCTGTAGGAAAAGAGATCACCCTCTTTCCTCCGGAAAACCTCATACAACCAGGGCAGCTTCCTTCCGGTTATCACATTCCGCGCATTACCGTGATCGGGGTGGTCGCGGATGTACACTACGGCGGTCTGGCGCAGCAGGTCTCACCTCTGGTTTATGCGCCTTTTGTGCAGAATGACTGGACGAACGGCATGTCTGTTGCGGTGCGCGTTGACGGTGATCCCGCAGCTTTTGTTACCGCAGCGCGTAACGTGGTGTTTGAGATTGATAAAAACCAACCCATTGCCAGCGTTACAACTATGGATGAAATGCTTACCGCCTCTGTTGCGCAGCCGCGGATGCAGAGCCTGCTGTTGAGCGTGTTCGGGGCGCTCGCTGTCGTCCTGACCGCGATTGGAGTCTACGGCCTGATTTCATATACAGTTGTCCAGCGCACAACTGAAATCGGAATCCGCATGGCCCTGGGAGCAAACCGTTTTTCAGTGCTGAGGACGGTCCTCTCAGAACCGCTAACATTGGCTGGCATCGGACTTGCTATCGGGCTGGTTTGTTCGGTGATATTCACTCAAGTACTTCGAAGCTTGTTGTTTGCGGTGAGGCCAACTGATCCTTTCGTTTTCGCCCTTATTATGATCTTCCTGTTCGCAGTTGTGTTCGTGGCCGGCTACATTCCCGCCAGACGCGCCACTCAAGTTGAACCTGTAATTGCGCTGCGTTACCAATAGCAATGCAAGGAAAGTGGGAATCATGGCCAATATTGTCATCGCCCCCTTATATTGGCAAGCAAACATGAACGTGACGTTTGCGTTAGCGAAAAAACTGCAGAGCATTGGTCACGGCATACTCTATGCCTGCATTCCAGACACGGAAGAGCGTATCCGTTCCCAGGGGTTTGATTTCGTCCCGATTTTTTCCAACGTCTTTCCTAAAGGCACACTGGCGACGCAATTCACCAATGAAGCAGCGGGCAAATTTCTTGGCGTTGCCGGAGTCAACGCCCGCGTCAAGGGGATGTGTGAACTCTGCCGCGATGGGGAGGTGGCCAGGGCCACGGCAAACATGCGTCCTGATCTGTTTCTGGTCTCGAACCATGTTCCATGGGTGGCGATTGATGCCTGGAAGACTGGAACTCAGATCCTCATGTTTAGCAGCGTGGTTGTTTCGACCAGAGATGCGTTCGCACCGCCGATCAGCTCAGATACTATTCCTTCTCCGGGTCTGGGTTCCCGGCTTAAAGTATGGTGGGAATGGCAGAGAGCAATTCTCCTGGGCAGATTGATCTACAGAGTTTCAGGCCTTGACAAAAGATCACTGTATATCAGGGAGCTGGCACTTTCAGTTGGCTATCCTCTGAGTGATATTGATTTTGACGTATCACCGTGGCCGCGCCTCTCATTCCCGGAACTGGTGTTCTTTCCGGAATGTTTTCAATTTCAGCGCGCCACCCCGGTCAAAGGCGCTCTTTATGTGGAACCTTCAGTTGACGTCGAGAGGAAAGACAAAGAGTTTTGCTGGAGCAAGCTCGACGGCAGGCCCCTGGTGTTTTGTTCTCTCGGCAGCATCGTCACATTCAAGTATCTGGCTCTATCAAAGAGGTTTTTCCGGGCCTTTCTGGATGCCATGCGGGAGCGGCCTGATCTGCAGGCAGTGGTTGCGATAGGAAATTACCTGAAGCCGGAAGACTTCCAATATCCTGAAAATGTGGTGTTGACGGATGATGCCCCGCAGGTGGCGCTGCTGAAACGCGCAAAATTGATGGCAGGCCACGGAGGGGGTGGAGGGATTCGAGAGAGTCTATTCTATGGAGTTCCCATGCTGCTGGTGCCCATCGGCTTTGATGCTCCGGGAAATGTTGCACGGGCCGTTTACCACGGAGTTGCAGTGAAGGCCGATTTCAAAACTTCTTCAGCAGGGGAGCTTAAGGCGGCGATTGACAAGCTGTTGGGAGATACTTCCTATTCAGAAGCAGCACGGCGCATGTCAAAACAATTTGTGGAACTTCAGGAACGGATGCCGAGTGTTGAGATCATTGAGCGCGCACTGGCAGGCAGACTGACAGACTGAATTTAATGGTACTGGGTCAGTTTGGGCGAGTCATCGCTACACGCGATGAATCCTTGGGCTACGCGAGCTTGCCTCAGGACAGGCTTGAAGGCCCGCGATTCGCAAGCGAATCGCTAGACGCTGATACCCGTAGTGGGTCACTTTCTTTGAAAGTACCCACTACGAATTCCCATCAATGTGCCTGAGATGCTTCCGCCTTCTTTTGAATGGCCGACTGAATCATTCCCCAATCAATGACCTGAATGTCCTGTTCATGCAGGGCGGATTTGAATTTGGCGCTTCGCATTACTTCAAAATCCTGTTGTCGCCAGGCCGCGCCGTAAGCTTCGCGTCCTTTGTAGATGGCCCGCATCTCGGCATCATCCAATGCAAGATGGACAATGAGCTCAGTCAATCCCGGTTTAATTTCATTCAATATTGACAGATAAAAATCTTCGAGGGAAGAAGGCGGGACGGTGCGGGGCGCCTGAATCACATCGTCAACAATCACGTCCTCAGCCTTTGCAGGATCATCTGGCGGACAATAAGCATGCCAGTGCTCAATCATCAGAAACGGCAGCCGAAAACGCCGGGCCACACGCGCGTAGGCAGGAATATACTCTGGCCTGGCAACGGAAAACGTATGACTATCCAGATGGCTGGGATTGATGCCCGACTGCTTTGCCATTGCCACCTGGGCAGAAATCTCGTCTTCAATATCCTGGGGTGAGGCATGCAACATAGTGTTGAGTGGCCAGAAGTGTCCCTGCTCATCAATCATCTCCGGTCCGTAAGCTTTCGTCGATACGGGACCCCATTTGTAGTCTTCATGCTCGCTGATCAGAGTTGAATGGATCCCAATGTCGTATTGAGGGTGCTTCGCCGCAATTTCCGCAGCTTCGGCAAATGCCGGGCAGGGAACCATAGCGCTGGCTGAGCTGATTGCGCCTTCTTCCAGCGCAATAAAGGTAGCGCGGTTCACTGAATGGCACATTCCCAGATCGTCCGCATGAATAATCAGCAGCTTGGAACCTGCAGGATATCCGAGAAGTTGTGCGATATTAATCACAAGATACTACTATGAGGATAACCGCAGCGTAGCGGAGCCACAACCAGAAGCTAACCACAAAGGGCACAAAGGTTTCACAAAGGGCACAGAGGAAAGCTGTTTCAGATTTGGGAAGTAAGCCGCGAATGACTCGAAATCACGCAAATGTGCGCGAACCAGAAGATTGGGTAAAGCGCAGAAAAGTCCCCGGAAATTCTTCGCGGCTTAGGACGAATTTGATTGTTAGCAATGTAGAGGACGCAGAGAAAATCAGAAACTTATCGCTGGTGAGACTGATGAAACTGATAAATGCTGATTGCAATGCCGGAATCTTATGTGCGATTAAAATCCTAGTGTGATGACCGTGAGAAGATTGATTTGTTTGATAACCAGATCTCTTCTTCGGTGCAGCAGCCGCAGGGGCTAAAGCCCTGTATTTGTTTATGCTTTCCGGCACGACTAAAGTCATGCCCTGTTACACTTCTTCCCGAAAGGAATGCATCTTCAACCGGTCAGAGTACTAGTCGCGCCGTATGCACTGCTTGTCGAAAATAGATTATCCAGGGGGACCCCAATCATGGCCAATATCATGATAGCACCGCTGTACTGGCATGCGGACCTCAATGCGACTTTCGCTTTAGCCAGAAAGCTGCAAAACAAAGGCCATCATGTCCATTATGTCTGTATTCCGGAGACGGAGGAGCGCATCCGGTCGCAAGGATTTGATTTCATTCCGGTGTTTTCCAGCGTCTTTCCTCCGGGTACGCTGGCCACACAATATGCCAATGAGGCCACAGGAAAATATCTGGGTGTTGCGGGCATCAATGCAAGAGTTAAAGGCATGTGTGAGCTTTGCCGTGATGGCGAGGTCGCCAGGGCCACAGCGCATTTAAAGCCTGATCTTTTTCTAATCTCAAACCATATGCTATGGGAGGCAATTGACGCCTGGAAAACCGGAGTTCCCGTCATTATGTTCGGCAGCTTGATTTCTTCCACGCCGGATTCCCGTGTCCCGCCCATCTATTCGAACACAATCCCTTCATCCAGTGTCAGTTCGCGCCTCAAGGTCATATGGGAATGGCAGAAAATGAAATTGCGCCAGAAGGCCATAGGCCGAGTATCAGGCCTGTCAAAAATATCTACGTACATCAGGGAACTGGCAAGTTCAGCAGGCTATCCAGCTAAGCATATTGATTTCAATGCGCTGCCGTGGCCGCGACTTTCGTTGTTTCCAGAACTGGTTTTCTTCCCGGAGTGCTTTGATTTCCGTCGTGCTACGCCGATAGAAGGCACGTTCTATGTTGAACCTTCCATTGATATTGAGAGAAACGATAAAGTCTTTCCATGGGACAAGCTGGATGGAAGACCCCTGGTGTTTTGCTCCCTTGGCAGTCTGATTACATTCAAGTTCCTGGCTTTGTCCAGGCGATTGTTCCAGATGTTTCTTGACGTGATGAGGCAGCGCCCAGACCTGCAGGCGGTGGTTGCGATAGGACATTACCTGAGACCTGAAGAATTCAACTGTCCTGAAAATGTAATCCTGGTTGATGTGGCGCCGCAGGTTTCACTATTAAAGCGGGCGAAGGTGATGGTTGGTCATGCAGGTTCGGGCTGTATCCGCGAGAGCATATTTTACGGAGTTCCTATGCTGTTGCTTCCCTGCACTTTCGATGGTCCGGGAAATGCCGCTCGGGCGATATATCACGGAATGGCGATAGCTGCTGATTTTCGGAAAGTATCATCACAAGAACTTAAGAGTTTCCTGGAAAAATTGCTGGATGTCCCTTCGTATTCCAAAGCAGCTAAACGCATGTCACGGGAATTTGTGGATCTTGAGAATCAAGCGCCCAGCATAGCCATTATTGAGAAAGCACTCGCCGGAAAGTTAAATTTTTACCAATCTGCACAGGAAACAGTGCCATCTGATTCACGATAATGCGCTAAAGTATATGTGATAGTAAAATCAGTAGGAAAGCAAAGAAAACTCTAAACAACCAGATTTACCCGGCATCCGCCAAGCTTTCTGGAATTAGGGAAATTTTAGATTAACTGTTGAGTCTAAGTAGTAGCCTCAATATCATATAGCGCCGGAGCACTCAAGCTTCGCTTCACACATAGCGCCACCTCGCAAGAAAAAAGCAGACCGCAACTCAGAGTCGCCGCGCCTGGGTTCATGATGCCAATTGCGATATTGAATCTCGTAAGTCTTGTACAGCAACGGGCTGAAAGCAGTCCTGATGGGCTGGCATATGTATTTTTGTCTGGCCAGGAATCGCTTCCCCTAAGGCTTACATACGGACAATTAGATCTTCAGGCACGGACGATTGCAGCCTTTCTGCAAACGCTGGAACTGCAGGGCGAACGCGCATTATTGCTCTATCCTCCAGGACTGGAGTTTGCTGCTGCTTTTATAGGCTGCCTCTATGCAGGTGTGATCGCAGTTCCTGCGTATCCGCCGCGCATGAACCGCAATGCTGTTCGTCTGGCTTCCATTGCTGAAGACTGCCAGGCGAGTGTTGCATTGACCACAGCTATGGTCTTGTCCCGTTTTCATGGCTTCAGGGGACATGCGCCCGAACTTGAAAAACTGCGTTGGGTTGCGACAGATACTCTGGAACCCATCCTTGCAAATGACTGGCGGGAACTCTTCCTCGCAGAAGATGACCTGGCCTACCTGCAATACACATCGGGCTCTACTGCTACCCCCAGAGGAGTGATGATCACGCACGCCAACGTGCTGCACAACTCCTCTTACATAGCGGAAGGGTTTGCGCATACTCCAGAAAGTATTTCTCTGTGCTGGCTTCCGCATTTCCATGACATGGGATTGATTGACGGAATTATCCAGCCGCTCTATTCGGGAATTACCGGCTATCTCATGTCTCCAACGGCTTTTCTGCAGGAGCCTTTCCGCTGGCTGAATGCAATCTCTCGGTACCGGATAACGCACTCTGGAGGGGCCAATTTTGCTTACGAGTTGTGTTCCGCAAAGATTTCGCCAGATCAATGTGACCGGCTGGATCTGAGCAGTTGGAAAGTTGTTTACAACGGCGCGGAACCTGTCCATGCCCGAACGATAGAGCAATTTACAAAAAAGTTTGGACCATGCGGCTTTCGCAGGAGCGCATTTTATCCGGCTTATGGGTTGGCGGAAGCGACATTGAAGGTTTCCGGGAGAAAGAAAGGTTCCGGGCCTGTGTACTGCCATGTGAAGGCAGAGGCGCTCGAACATAATCGAGTTGAGCCCACATTTCCTGATGATCCTGAACGACGAACGTTGACCGGCTCCGGGCGTACCACCCACGGGATGAAAGCGGTCATTGTTGATCCAGCATCCCTTCTCGAATGTGCCAGCGGACAGGTCGGGGAAATCTGGGTAAAAGGGCCAAGTGTTGCCGCAGGGTATTGGCGTCGTCCTGAAGAAACCGAACAGGTTTTCAAAGCAGTTTTGAAGAGCAGCGGCGAAGGGTCGTTCCTGCGAACCGGCGACCTGGGTTTTATTCAGGAAGGTGAGCTGTTTGTTACAGGACGTCTGAAAGACCTGATCATCATCCGTGGACGCAATCATTATCCGCAGGACATCGAGTTGACTGTGCAGCAATGCCATTCAGTGCTGCACGGAATGACCGGCGCTGCTTTTTCCGTGGCGATCGGAACTGAAGAGAAGCTCGCGCTTGTGCAGGAGATCGATGCGCAACACTCAAATGTTTTCAGCCGGATAACAGCCGGGATTCATCAGGCGGTAGCAAAAGAACATGAAATCCAGCCGCATGCCATCCTGTTGCTGAAACCCGGGGCCGTGCCCAGAACTTCCAGCGGAAAGGTGCAGCGTCACCTTTGCCGGCAGATGTTTTTGGAAGGCAGCTTCAAAGCGCTTGCGGAATGGCGCGAGCCCGAAGCAGAAGCTGCAGAATACAAGCGTCCGGATGAGCTGACTTCGGGTTCGCTGCAACTATGGTTGCGGAAGATTTTGGCCACGAAGCTGAGGAGAGACATTGCTGAAATCAATTCCGAGGATCCGGTTTACCAGTTCGGCCTTGATTCTCTGGCGGCACTGGAACTTTCACATAGCATTGAAACCGCCCTGGGAATCCGGCTCTCGCAAAGTTTTTTACTGGAAGGCTGGGACATAGCGCAACTGGCAGATTATCTGGTTGCAGCGCTGGGCCAGATTTCGCTTGAAAACTCTGATACAGGAATTACCAGAAGTGTTGAACCTCCAAAACAATATCCATTGTCCCAGGGCCAGCAGGCGTTGTGGTTTCTGCAGCAACTCGCGCCTGAGAGCCGCGCGTATCACATTGTCCGTGCATTGCGCCTCAAAGGGGAAATTGATTCAGAGGCCCTTCGCCGTGCCTTCCAACTGTTAATTGATCGTCATGCCTCGCTACGTACTGTGTTCACGCTGATAGATGGCCAGCCGGTACAGGAAGTCCGCGAGCACGTTACTATTTTCTTCGTTGAAGAAGACGCTTCTGATTGGAATTCTGATTTGTTGCAGAAGCGTGTTGCAGAAGCCGCCCGCCAGCCTTTTGATTTATCCAGCGGCCCTCTTTTCAAGGTTTACCTGTTCCGGTGCTCAGAGGATGATCATCGGCTATTGCTGGCGCTACATCATATTGTGGCTGATCTGTGGTCTTTGGGGCTGCTCCTGACCGAGTTGTCTGAAATCTACACGGCAGAAATCAGAAACACCCCGGCAAAGCTGCCGCCGCTTTCTGTTCAATACCGGGACTATATCAGATGGGAAGAAGAATTCCTCGAGGGCGAAGAAGGCGAGCGCCAATGGCAATATTGGCAGAAGCAATTAGGAGGCGAACTTCCGTTCCTGGATTTGCCCGCTGATTTTCCGCGGCCCGCAATCCAAAGCTATAGAGGCGCAACAAAATTCGCCATGCTTGATGCCGGACTGACGCGCAAGCTCAAGTCCATGGCACGCAGCCATAACACGACCCTCTACACTCTGCTGGTCGCAGTATTTGAGATGTTTCTGCACCGCTATACCGGCCAGGACGATGTGCTGGTGGGAACGCCTGCCACAGGCCGCAGCCAGCGGGAGTTTGCCGGAGTCGTCGGATATTTCGTGAATCCGGTGGTCATCCGCATGGATTTCTCCGGCGAACCGGCATTTGAGCAGATCATCAGCCAGGCGCGCCGCGTGGTTCTTGAAGCACTCGAGCATCAAGCCTTTCCGTTGGCCACTCTGGTGCAGCGGCTACAGCCAGAGCGCGACTTGAGCCGTTCGCCTTTGTTCCAAGCCATGTTTGTGTTCCAGAAGACCAGTATGCTTCCCGATCAGGACCTCGCGATGCTGGCGTTAGGCTCGCCGGGAACCGAGATGCAGTTGGGCGATCTGCGTCTGGAAGCGGCGCCGCTGGAGCAAGGCATTGCCCAGTTCGACCTCACCGTGGCGATGGCCGAAAGCGGCGAGTCGATCACGGCTTCGTTTGAATACAACACCGATTTGTTTGAGGAAGCCACTGTTGAACGCATGATGCATCACTTCCAGCAGTTGCTGCAAGGAGCATTGGCTGATCCGGCGCGGTCGATCTCTGAAATTTCGCTGTTGGACGAGGAAGAGCACCGGCAAGTCTTGTTCGACTGGAACCAGACCAGGCGCGAGTATTTCGCATATCCAACCATCCTGGAGTTGCTGGAACAGCAGGCACAAAAAACGCCACACAATCCAGCAGTGATATTTGAGGGAAGACAACTGACATACTGCGAACTGCACGAGCATGCTAACCAGCTTGCCCATTTCCTGCAAAAGTTGGGAGTAGGGCCGGAGGTTCGGGTGGGCGTGTGCATGGAGCGCAGCGCTGAATTGGTAATTGCCCTGCTGGCTATTCTCAAAGCTGGTGGAGCTTATGTGCCTCTCGATTCAAGCTATCCGGCTGAACGGCTGAGCTACATGCTCCACGATGCTCAAGCCAGCGTGCTGCTGGTGGCGAGCCAACTCACAGAGAAGCTGACGCAAATAAGCGAACACACGCGCGTGATCAGCCTGCAAGAGCAATGGGAGACCATCAGTCATGAGAGCAGGGAAGCGCCGGAATGTGGGGTGACCGGGGAGAACCTGGCATATCTGATCTACACTTCAGGCTCAACTGGACAGCCCAAGGGAGTGATGAGCGTGCATCGCGGGCTGCTGAACCGGTTGCAGTGGATGCAGGAGGCTTACAGACTCGACGAAACAGACCGGGTATTGCAAAAGACCCCGTTTGGCTTTGATGTGTCGGTGTGGGAGTTCTTCTGGCCGCTTATGTACGGAGCCTGTCTGGTAGTAGCTCGCGCTGAAGGACATAAGGACAGCCAGTATCTGGTGGAAACCATCCAGCGGGAGAAGATCACCACCGTACATTTTGTGCCTTCGATGTTGCAGGTCTTCCTGCAGGAACCTGGAGTTGAGGAATGCAGCACTCTCCAGCGGGTGATTTCCAGCGGAGAAGCCCTGCCTGTCCACCTGGTACAGGAGTTCCAGAGGCGCTCATCCGCAGATTTGCACAACCTGTACGGCCCGACGGAAGCTTCGATTGATGTGAGCTATTGGGCATGTCCAAAACCGATGGAGCGGCGGACTGTTCCCATCGGCAAGCCTATTGCCAATATCCAGCTCTACATCCTCGACACACATCTGCAACCCGTACCGGCAGGCATTACCGGAGAATTACATATCGGTGGAGTGGGCCTGGCGCGTGGCTACTGGGGGCGCGCCGATCTGACTGCAGAGAGGTTTATCCCCGATCCGTTTTCCGGACATGCAGGCGCGCGGCTGTATCGCACCGGAGACCTGGCGCGCTGGCGTGCAGACGGAACCATTGAGTTCCTGGGACGCAATGACTTCCAGATCAAAATTCGCGGTTTTCGCGTCGAGCTTGGCGAAATTGAAGCCTGCCTTGCCGGGCACTCTTCGGTGCGCGAATGTGCAGTTCTGGCTGGTGAGCCACTGATCGCTTATTACGCCGTGAATACGGGCGCTCCCGATCCAGGTGCTGAAGAGCTGCGCGCCTATCTGTCTTCACGCCTGCCGGAGTACATGGTTCCATCCGCTTATGTGCAGATGCAATCGCTGCCGCTTACTTCCAGCGGTAAGCTGGATCGTAAAGCTTTACCTGCCCCCACATTCGAGGCCTATGCTGCCCGCACATATGAGGCGCCACTGGGCAGCGCTGAAATCACCATTGCCGCGATCTGGGCCGATCTGCTCCGGGTTGAGCGTGTTGGACGTCACGACAATTTCTTTGCGCTAGGCGGACACTCTCTGCTGGCGATGACCTTGATTGACCGCATGCGGCGAAGCGGATTGTCAGCAGACGTACAGGCAATATTTGCCACGCACTCTCTGGCGGAACTGGCTGCGACTGCAAACAGAGGAAGCAAGCTGGCCGAGGTTCCACCCAACCTGATTCCGCCAAACTGTGAAGCCATTACTCCGGAGATGCTGCCGCTCATCGCGCTCAGCCCTGCCGAGATCAAGCGCATTGTTGACAACATTCCCGGTGGCGCAGCCAACGTGCAGGACATCTATCCGCTGACGCCGCTGCAGCACGGCATCTTCTTCCATCATGTAATGGACCAACAGAGCGATGCATATGTAGTGTTCGTGCTGCTGAGTTTCGATCATCGCGGGCGTCTTGACAGCTACCTGAACGCATTACAGGTTGTCGTTGATCGCCATGACATCCTGCGCACCTGCGTGTTGTGGGAAGGTCTGCCAGAGCCGGTACAGGTGGTGCAGCGTAAAGCCCAATTGCCGGTGAAAGAGATTGGACTCGATCTTGCGGCTGGTGACGCAACCAGGCAATTGTATGAACGCTTTCATCCGCGTACATTCCGGCTTGACGTGCGGCACGCGCCTCTGCTGCGCATTTATGTCGTTTACGATGCCGCTCATGACTGCTGGCTGATGGTGAAGCTGGCCCATCATCTGATTGGCGACAACACCTCGCTGCAAACCATGCTTCAGGAGATCCAAGTCCTGATGGCAGGGCAAGGCTGGGCATTGCCTGCGCCACTTCCATTTCGCAGCCTGGTTGCGCAGGCGCGGTTGGGAAGCAGGCAGGAAGACCATGAAGATTTCTTCCGGCAGATGCTGGCCGATGTTGAGGAGCCGACCGCCCTGTTTGGAATTCTGCAAATGCGTGGTGGCACCGCCGCTCTGGAAGAGGCCCATTTCCAACTCAGCGATTCTCTGGCGCAACGGATTCGCAAGGCCGCGCGTGGGCTGGGTACAAATGCAGCCAGTCTGTTCCATCTGGCCTGGGCAATGGTGCTTTCCAGGTTGTCGGGGAAAACAGATGTAATTTTTGGCACAGTGTTGTTTGGCCGAATGCATAGCGGCGAAGCTGGCCGGATGCTTGGGCCATTCATTAACACGCTGCCCATGCGTGTTCGTATCGGAGAAGAGGGAGTACGCGCAAGTGTGCAGCGAACACATGCTCTGTTGGCTGATCTGCTGCGCCATGAGCATGCTCCGTTAACACTGGCCCAGAGTTGCAGCGCAGTGCCTGCGCCCATGCCGCTGTTTACGGCGCTGCTGAATTATCGCCACAGCAGTTTTCAGCCTGCGATGAACAAAAAGGACCGGATCGCCCCAGGCATCGAGTGGCTTTACAGCGAAGAACGCAGCAATTATCCCTTCATTCTTTCCCTTGATGATCCCGGAGAGGCTTTCCACATGACTGCGCAGGCCCCCGGCGCAATCGGCCCCCTCCGCCTGTGCGAATTCATGCACACCGCTTTGATGTCTCTGGTGGAAGCCCTGGAACATTCACCACGTACCGCCGTGGGCGCTCTCGATGTACTTACCGGGCAAGAACGCCGGCAGGTGCTGCTCGAATGGAACCAGACCCGGCAAGAAATTCCGCAGGACACAACCATTGTCCAGATGATTGAAAGACAAGCAGCGCTCCGTCCTCAGGCGCTTGCAGTGCGAGATCAGAACCAGGAGGTGAGTTATCAGGAACTCAATGAGCTTGCGAATCAATGGGCGCACCGCCTGCGGAAATTGGGAGTACAGGCCGAGTCGCGTGTGGCTGTGTGCATGGAGCGCGGCGCGGAGATGGTTGCCGCGCAACTCGGAGTGTTGAAAGTTTCGGCAGCCTATATACCACTGGACCGTGAGCACCCCGCCGAGCGGCTTCAATTCCAGAGTAGAGATTCCCGGGCACAAGTAGTCATCGCCGACCGCAGCAGTCGCGAGAAACTGAGCGGACTTGAACAGGTGCAGTTGCTCTGCGTAGAAGAGGAGAAGGAAGTGCTGCGGCGCGAGTCGCGGCGGAATCCGGAATACAAAATCGAACCGAGGCAGTTAGCTTATGTGATCTACACCTCAGGCTCCACAGGCTGGCCTAAAGGCGTGGAGGTCGAACATGGTGGGCTGTTGAACCTGGTGTGCTGGCATCAGCGCAGATATGGAATTACGCCGCAAGATCGCGGCAGCCAGGTAGCAGGTGTAGGATTCGATGCCTCAGTATGGGAGACATGGCCTTATCTGGCCGCAGGCGCCGGCCTCGAGATCGCCGCTGAAGAAGAAAGAATTTCCGCTGAAAAGCTTCATGACTGGCTGGCCGAGAAAGAAGTCACCATTGCCTTTCTGCCCACGCCTCTGGCAGAAGCCTTGATGCGTCATGAAAGCTGGAAGACGCAGCGCTTGAGAACAATTTTGATAGGAGGCGACCGCCTTCAGCACCGGCCGCCGGAGAATTGGTCCGTTGAGGTCGTGAATCACTATGGGCCGACGGAATCTACAGTGGTGGCCACGGCGGCAACAGTAGAGAAAGCTGGAACAGGATTGCCGCCGATTGGACGGCCCATCAGCAACACGCGCGTGTATATCCTGGATGCGCAGATGCAGCCTGCACCTGTGGATGTGGTGGGAGAGTTGTACATCGGCGGAGCAGGCCTGGCGCGCGGATATACGGGCAAGCCCGATCTGACCGCAGAGCGTTTCGTCCCGGATGCATTCAGCGGAGAACCGGGAGCGCGGCTCTACGGTACCGGAGACCAATGCCGCTGGAATTCGCTTGCGGAACTGGAATTTGTTGGGCGCAAAGACCAGCAGGTCAAGATTCGCGGCTACCGCATTGAAATTGGGGAGATCGAGACAGTATTAAAGCAGCATGGCGGAGTTCGCGATGCTGTCGTCGCTGTGCAGGAGAAAGACAGCGGAGAGAAACTGCTGGTTGCCTATGTGGTTCCGGCCGTGGGCAAGGAATTCGATATTTCCGGTTCGCGGCAATACCTGCAGGACCGGCTTCCCGGCTATATGGTTCCTTCAGCATTCATGCCGCTGGATGTAATCCCTCTCACCGCCAGCGGGAAACCTGACCGCCAGGCATTGAAGAAATGGGAGTTCACTGCCAGCGCTCCTCCTCAAGATCCGCGAAATGAGACCGAGGCGCTGCTCGCGCAAATCTGGAAAGACCTGTTGCGCGTGGAACGAGTCGGGACTCATGACAACTTTTTCGAATTGGGCGGCGACTCGATCATCAGCCTGCAAGTAGTGAGCCGCGCTCAGCAGCAGGGAATCCGGATTACGCCCCGGCAATTGTTCGACGCTCCCACCATCGCCGCCTTGGCCGCTACAGCAGAGCACGTGGAAATTGTTGAGCACGATGGGAAAAAAGATGATGCAGCGCTGGCGCAAACGTATCCGCTTTCCCCCCCGCAGAAGGGAATGCTGTTCGAGTCCGTGTCTGCGCCTGAGTCGGGTGTTTACGTCCAGCAGTTGATTTGTATGCTCCGTGGCCCTCTGGATATGAGCGCGTTTCAGAGCGCCTGGCAACAGGTAGTGCAGCGCCAGCCGGTATTGCGCACCTCTTTTACGTGGGAACACGATGAAGAGCCTCTTCAGCACGTGTGTCCGGCAACAAAAGTGCCATTTGAATTTCACAATTGGAATGGAATTCCAGAGAGTGAGCACGAGCAACAATTCCAGGCATTATTGGCGGCGGACCGTGCGCGCGGATTCACGCTTTCCCAAGCGCCTCTGCTGCGCCTCACGTTTGTGCAAATCTCTCCCGGCCTTTATAAGTCGCTATTCACTTTTCATCACCTGATTCTGGATGGATGGTCTCTGCCGCTAGTGTTCAAAGAAGTATTTGCTGTCTATGAAAAACAGGTTCATGGCACGTCGCCTGATTTGCCGCCCGCTCCTTCCTACAGTGAATACATTCAGTGGCTGCAAAAGCAGGACTTTTCAGTGGCGGAGAGCTACTGGCGGCAGACGCTCCAAAGCCTTACCGCTGCCACCCCCATTGCGGCAGTTCATGGCAACGACAATAGCGGCTTTTTCGAGCAGCAAATCCAATTTTCGTCTGAGGGAACAGCGCAACTCCAATCCACGACCCGGCAGCACGGGCTTACTCTCAGCGTGCTGTTGCAAGCTGCCTGGGCCATCCTGCTCAGCCGCTATAGCAGCGAAGAGGATGTTGTCTTCGGCCTGACCCTGTCCGGCCGCTCCGCAGACCTGCCCGGTATCGAAAACATGATCGGCCTCTTCATCAATACGCTGCCGGTGCGTGCCTGCATTGACCCGCACCAGTCTCTGCTCTCCTGGCTCAACGAATTCCAGACAAGACATGCGGCACTCGCCCAATATGAGCACACCCCGCTTTTACAGGTGCAAAAGTGGAGCGGCATGCCGGCTGGTACGCCGCTTTTCGAAAGCATCGTGGTGGTTGAGAACTATCCCCTGGACGCTTCTTTGCTGGAACAGAAGAACGGCCTCGTTGTTGAAGATGTTCAAGCTATTGAGATCACGAATTACCCGCTCACCTTTACGGCTGTGCCGCATCAGGGTCTCAAGCTGCTTATTACTTATGATCGTGGCCGTTTTAATGATGCGAGTATCGCGCGCATGCTGCGCCATCTCGAAAACATCCTGTTGAGCATGGCTGCGTCTCCGAGCCAGGACATTGGCGATGTTGCCTGGATGACCCCGGCAGAGCGTCTTCAACTGCTGTATGAATGGAACCAGGCTCATGACGAGCTTTCACCGCAAGAATGTATGCACACATTCTTTGAAGAGCAGGCAAAGCGGACTCCGGGCGGAATCGCGGTAACCTTTGGCTCCGGGAAATTGACCTACTCCGAACTCGATCAGCGCGCCAATCAACTCGCACACTACCTGCTATCAGCAGGTGTTGAGACGGAAAGCTATGTAGCTTTTTGCGCCGAACGTTCGTTGGAGATGGTGATTGGAATCCTGGGCATTCTCAAAGCAGGAGGCGTCTACACACCGGTTGATCGTTCCTGGCCCGCCCAACGCAAAACCCTTGTACTCGCCGAGACCCAGGCCCTGTTGCTGCTCACCAGCAGCGACCTGCTCGCTGGAATGGAAACGACTGATGGAAAAATCGTCTGCATAGATTCCGAATGGGAGCAGATCAGCCGGCAACCCGTCTCCAGTCCTGCCGTGGAGATAAATCCTGACAATCTCGCGTATGTGATCTACACCTCCGGAACGACCGGCAAGCCCAAAGGCGTGATGGTCAGCCATCGCGCGCTGTGCAACCATCTGCGCTGGATGCAGGCGGCATTTCCGCTTATTTCGCAGGACCGCGTCCCACAAAAATATTCTCTGAGCTTTGATGTCTCGCTCCTGGAAATCTATTACCCGCTGCTTGCAGGAGCGCAGTTGGCAATTGTGCCTCTCATGGACTACTTCGATTTCTCCAGCCTCATGGATTTCCTGATCGAAAACAGGATCACCGCCATTGATCTTGTTCCTTCCATGCTTCAGGCGCTGCTTGAGGACCAGAGATTTTCATTGCTGAAGGAACTGCGGCAAGTCACCTGCGGAGGTGATGTCCTTCCCGGCGACCTACAAAAAGCTTTTTTCGCTTGTTCCACTGCCGAACTGGCCAACCTGTATGGTCCGACTGAGGCGACAATCGGTTCAACCTTCCTGCGGTGCTGTCGTGAGGAACAGCATCTGCCAGTTTCCATTGGCCGTCCCATCAGCAACACCCAGATCTACATTCTCGATCGTGACATGGAGCCGGTTCCTGTGGGTATTGCCGGAGAGCTTTACATCGGGGGTATCGGATTGGCGCGGGGTTATCTGCATGAGACAGCCCTGACTGCTGAAAAGTTTGCCCCGCATTGTCACAGCCCATTGCCCGGTGAACGCTTGTACCGCACTGGGGACCGTGCGCGTTACCGCGACAATGGAAATATCGAATACCTGGGCCGTGCCGATCAGCAGCTCAAGATTCGCGGGTTCCGCATTGAGCCAGGCGAAATCGAGGCGGTTCTACGCGCGCATCCTGACGTGCGCGAAGCCATTGTGCTGGCGTATCAGCAGCAGCTCATTGCTTATGTAGTTGGCAGCAGTTTTGCGCAAAACGAATTACAGCGCCAACTGAAAGAGCGCCTTCCGGAATACATGCTGCCCGCGCGCTTTATCTGGCTCGACAAAATGCCCCTCCTGCCCAGCGGCAAAATAGACCGGAAAGCCCTGCCTGTTCCCGCGCTGGGTCAGGCAGGCTCGGGCCACGATTCTGTGACTCCGCGAACCCCAACCATTGCTGCGCTGGCTGCCGTAGTCGAACGGGTGGAGCACAGTGCGGCGCACATCGGGGACCAACATGCAGTACAGGGTGAAGTGGCGCTCACTCCGATCCAGCAGTGGTTCTTCGAGCAGGAATTTGCCGAGCCTCACCACTACAACCAGGCAGTACTGCTTGAGGCAGGTGAGGAACTGAATAGCCAATGGCTGGAACTTGCGTGGCAGAAGCTGGTGGAGCATCACGATGCATTGCGGCTGCGCTACAGCAAGGGACAGGGCGGCTGGCGCCAATGGAATGTAATTCAGGAGGAAAACCGGTTTTTCCAGATCATCGAGGCAGGCGGGCAACAACTGAACCAGGTCATTGAAGAAATGCAGAAGGCTCTTGATCTGGAGCATGGACCGTTGCTGCGCGTTGCCTATATAAAACCAAACTTGCTCGCCGTGGTGGTTCATCATCTGGCAGTAGATGGTGTGTCATGGCGCATTCTGCTTGAAGATCTGGAGACTGCATACCGGCAGCTACGCGAGGGGAAGGAAATTAGACTCTCTGCCAAAACTACTTCCTATCAGAAGTGGGCGGAGGAGCTGATCGATACAGCAGAAACCCGGAGATACGAAAGAGAACTGGAGTACTGGCTCGGAGACGAACGGCAAACCTTCGATGACATGCCAAGAGATACCGGCAGAGGCAGCAACCGTGAAGCAGACCGGGGCTGCGTGAAGGTCGAATTAGATGAGCAGCAGACGCGGCAACTGCTGCAAGATGTGCCGGGTATCTACCACACTCAAATCAATGACGTGCTGCTGGCCGCCATGATGGGCGCGTGGCAGAGATGGTCAGGGAAACACAGATTACTGATTGACCTGGAAGGCCATGGCCGCGAATCGGTAATACCGGGTATAGATCTCTCGCGCACCATTGGCTGGTTCACCGTTGTTTATCCGGTGAGGCTGGCTGCAGGAAAAAGCGATGACATTGGCCAAAGACTCAAGAGGATCAAGGAGCAGTTGCGGCAGGTTCCGGGGCAGGGCATCGGATACGGGGTTCTGCGCTATATAAATAAAGATGCGGAGAGCACCCGCCAATTGCAGCGGCAAGCGGGCGCGGAGATCAGCTTCAACTACCTGGGACAGCTCGATGCAGTCTTGTCGCAACAGGGATTATTCAGGTCAGCAAGGCCGCTGGAGGAAAGCAGCCGGGGAGCAAACAATCAGCGCAGTCACCTGCTGGAAGTAGAAGCCAGGGTCCACCAGGGCCGTCTGCAGGTACAGTGGATTTACAGCCAGGAGATACACCGCCGGACAACCATAGAACTACTGGCCAATCATTTCGTCGCAGAAGTGGCGGAGATCATCCAGCACTGCGCTGCTCCCGGCGCAGGTGGCTTCACTCCATCAGATTTTCCGCTGGCACGCCTGGACCAGCACACGATTGATCTGCTGGTCAGCAACCATTGGATTTCTGATGTTTACCCTCTCTCGCCAGTCCAGCAGGGCCTGCTCTTCCATACGCTCTACGATGGCTCCAGGTCAGGCACATACGTTGAGCAAATAAGCTGCACTTTATGGGGCAGGGTCAGTGGCGAAATTTTTCAGCAGGCCTGGCAGCAGACCATTAACTATCATCCTGCCCTGCGCACTGGTTTTGTCTGGGAAGGATTCGAGGAGCCGCTGCAGATCGTCCATGCATCTGCCAGCGCGCCATTCATCATTCACGATTGGAGGCCCTCGTTCGCCGGTCAGCAACAACGCCTCGAAGAATTGAGCCGTGCTGATGTGCAGCAGGGATTCGATTTGGGTAGCCCCCTGCTCATGCGCTTCACGCTGGTTCAACTTGGCCCGGGACGCTTTGAGTTCATCTGGACTTCCCATCATCTCCTTCTTGATGGCTGGAGCATGGCGCTTGTCCTTCAGGAAGTGCTGGAGAGATATTCAGCCATGTGCCGGGGAACGTCATTTCATCCGGCCTTCCATCCACCCTACCGCGATTACATTGCCTGGATTCGCAAACAAGACCTGGCCAAAGCCGAAGCCTATTGGAGAACGCTGCTTCAGAATTTCTCCACTGCAACGCCTCTGCCCAGTGAATCCACAGCGCAGTCTGGCCCCGTAGATGGAAACCCGGAACAGCAACTGACGGTTTCGAGCGAATCCACGGCCCGTCTACAAACTTTCGCGCAACAGCACCAGGTCACGCTCAATGTGCTGATTCAGGCGGCCTGGGCGTTCCTGCTCCGGCATTACTCCGGTGAGGAAGATTTGCTGTTCGGCGTTACTGTTTCCGGACGTCCGGTAGAGTTGGCGGGAGTTGAGCGCATGGTCGGCGTCTTCATCAACACTCTGCCCGTGCGAGCCAGTGTTGCATCGAATGCAACCGTCATCTCCGTTTTGAAAGAATTGCAGGAACAGCAGTTGCGGCTGGATGAATATGCTTACACGCCGCTTTCCAGGATTCAGGAGTGGAGCGAAATCTCTCCGGGCCTGCCATTGTTTGAAACCTTGGTTGTCTTCGAAAACTATCCTGTAGATGCTTCTTTGCGGGAAGCGAAGGGTGAGCTGCGGTTCAGCAACATCCGATCCCGCGCCAGCACCAATTATCCACTGACCTTCATCGTTAAACCCGGCGAGGAATTGGCGCTGCAACTGGCATACGATTCGGGACGACTCGACTCTCACGCGATTACCCGATTGCTGACCCATCTGAATAACCTGCTGGCAAATATGGCAACGGACTCAACGCAGCGGGTGAGCGATCTGCAAATGCTTAGCGAGGCAGAGCGCCAGCAGTTGCTGGTTGAGTGGAACCACACTGCAACTGACTACCCACGCGATATAACGATCCAACAGTTATTTGAAGAGCAGGTAGCTCGCGCTCCTCAGGCTGTTGCAGTCGTTTTTAAGGATCGGAAGCTGAGCTATGAGGCGTTGAACGCTCAGGCCAATCAGGTGGCCCATCATCTGGTCCGATGCGGTGTGCTCCCGGAAGCCCGCGTAGGCGTGTGCATGGAACGCTCTCTGGAGACGATCATAGCTCTGCTGGGCATTCTGAAGGCAGGAGGCGTTTACGTTGCCTTAGAGCCAACATTGCCTGAACAGCGGTTGCAAGTGATGCTCGCCGAGAGCCGCCTTACAGTAATTGCCACTCAGCAGAATCTGCGCGAACGTCTTTCACAGAACCCCCAAACGCAGATCATATCTTTGGATTTGGATGAAGAATGGGAGAGCATCGCAGCCGAGAGCCGAGAAAATCCGCGCGTGACCACTTCCGGCGAGCACTTGGCCTATGTCAGCTATACCTCCGGTTCCACAGGAAAGCCCAAAGGCGTGAGCGTGCCGCACCGGGGAGTGGTGCGCCTGGTGAAAAACAATGATTATGCGCGCCTGGAAACAGACGAAGTGATCTTGCAGTTTGCGCCGCTGGCGTTCGACCTCTCAACCCTGGAAATCTGGGGCAGCCTGTTGAATGGCGGGCGGCTGGTGATTATGCCGCCAGGACCACGTTCAGCCGAGGAAATCGTGCACACTCTGGTTGAATACAGAGTAACTACGCTGTGGCTCACAGCCGGCCTGTTCCACCTGATGGTGGATGAGCAATTAGAGAAGCTGGCGCAGGTCCGGCAGTTGCTTGCCGGAGGAGACGTCCTCTCCGTCAATCATGTCAGCCGCTACCTGGAAGCCATGCGGCCAGACGGCGTGCTGATCAACGGCTATGGCCCCACCGAGAACACCACCTTTACCTGCTGCCAAAGATTGAGAAAAGGAAACACGGTAGAAGAAACGGTGCCCATTGGCCGGCCTATCAGGAATACGCAGGTGTTTGTGCTCAATCAGGACATGCAACCGGTTCCAGTGGGCGCTGCCGGGGAACTCTATATCGCAGGAGCAGGATTAGCGCGCGGCTATGAAGGTGATGCCGCGCTTACCTCCGAAAAGTTTGTGCCGCATCCATACGGGCAGGCGGGTGAACGGCTCTACCGCAGTGGAGATCAGGTGCGCTACCGGGCCGATGGCACGCTGGAGTTCATCGGCAGAAAAGACCGTCAGGTAAAGGTGCGCGGCTACCGCGTGGAACCAGCAGAGATTGAATTCGCGCTAAGGCAGCACCTGTCTGTGCGTGATGTTGTAGTAGCAGTACAGGAAACTGCGGACCGCGAAAAATCATTGATTGCCTACGTGGTCGTGGAGGCAAATGAGGACCCTGCAATTCCGGATTTGCGCAGCTATCTGAAAACCCGGGTGCCAGATTACATGAGTCCTGCCGCTTTTGTTTTTCTGGAGAAGCTGCCATTAACTCCGAATGGCAAAGTTGACTATAAAGCGCTGCCAAAGCCCGAAATCTCTGAAACCCCCGGTGGCCTGGTCTTGCCGCGCACTCCTGTTGAACAGGGAATCGCTGGAATATGGAAGCAGGTGTTCGGAAGAGAGAAGCTCAGCATTCATGACAACTTCTTTGCTCTCGGCGGACATTCCTTACTCGCCCTGCAAATTGTCTCCCGCGTGCGGACTGTTATGGGTGTCGCTCTGCCGCTGCGCAGCGTTTTTGAAGGACCCACCATTGCGGACCAGGCGCGGGCCGTCGAGAAACTGCTCAGCAGCGGGCAGGTGGTGGCTCTTGACCCAATTTGCCCCGCTGCTCGTCCTCATGATTTGCCACTCTCTTTCTCCCAGCAGCGGCTCTGGTTCCTGCATCAGCTTGAACCTGCAAGCGATTTCTACAATGTTCCGGTTGCCTTCCGCGTTCGCGGCCCGCTGAATGCCGGAATCCTGGGTGATTGCTTCAATGAAATTGTGCGCCGTCACGAGGTGCTGCGCACTACCTTCCCCATCAGGCAGGGTGTTCCGGTGCAGCAGATTCATGAGGCCGCCTGTCAGCCTCTGACGGTTGTTGATCTCGCGCATCTGCCGCTGAACGACGCAGAACCCACTGGCGGAGAGTTGCTCTCCAGAGAAGCGCAGCAGCCGTTCGATCTCTCTTGCGGTCCATTGTTGCGGCTCCATGTAGTGCGTTTTGCGGAAGACGACCATGCTCTGCTTCTGATCATGCACCACATCATCATAGATGGATGGTCACTCGGCGTCTTCATGCAGGAGTTAAGGCTCCTTTATGAGGCATTTCTCAACCGCCGCTCTTCCCCCTTGCCTCCTCTTCCCATGCAGTATGCTGATTACGCTCTTTGGCAGCGTGAGTGGCTCTGCGAAGAACGCCTGCAACCCGAGCTTTCCTGGTGGCGGCAGCAGTTGTCCGATCTTTCGCCGGCAGAGCTGCCAACCGATTTTCCGCCTCCCAAAGTACAGACCTTCCGTGGCGCAAGGAGATCAATTCTCATCCCGACGCAGCTTCTGGAATCCGTGGCAGAGCTGGCTCATAAAGAGAACTCCACGGTGTTCATGTTGCTGCTGGCGGTCCTCAAAGTCTTGATGTTCCGGTACACAAACCAGGCAGACCTCACGGTAGGAACGCCGGTTGCCGGACGCAGCCGGCAGGAACTCGAGTCTCTCATCGGGTTCTTTGTGAACACGCTGGTGTTGCGCACCACAGTGACTGGCCAGCCGGCCTTCAGAGAATTTTTGCATCAGGTGCGCGAAGCCAGCCTCGGCGCTTATGCCCACCAGGACCTGCCTTTCGAAAAACTGGTTGAAGAGTTGCCTTCGCAGATGGAGCGGGGCCGCACACCATTCTTCCAGGTGATGTTTGCCCTGGAAGACACGCTCATCCAGGAAGTTGTATTGCCGGGATTAGAAATCTCTCCCCTTGAGCTTGAAACGCAGAGCGCGCAGTTTGATTTGACGCTTGCCATCAGGGAAAGTCCTGATGGCCTGCATGTCTCTTTCCGGTACAACACTGATCTGTTCGAGACAGCCACCATAGAACGCATGATGCGGCATTTCCAGCAGTTGCTGCGCGAGATTCTTGTCCACCCGGTGCAGCCCATCTCAGAAATTCCATTGTTGAGTGATGAAGAGCGCCGGCAAATACTGCTCGACTGGAACCAGACGAAACGCGACTATACCGCGGAAAAGACGGTGCTGGAGTTACTGGAACAGCAGGCAAAAGAAACCCCGGAAAATCTGGCCGTGATGTTTGAAGGAAGAAAGTTGAACTACCGCGAACTGCACCAGCGTGCCAATCAACTGGCGCATTTTTTGAAAGCGCGTGGAGTTGGTCCGGAGGTCGCAGTTGGCGTCTGCGTGGAGCGAAGCGAACTATTGGTAATTGCGCTGCTCGGAATTATGAAAGCCGGGGCTGCCTATGTTCCTCTGGATTCCACCTTGCCCTCCAACCGGCTCGCCACAATCGTGCAGGATTCCCAATCGCGTCTGATTCTGGCCCAGGAGTTTCTGCGAACCCGCCTTCCGGAATCAGCAGAGATTGAGTGCATAGATCAAATCTCCTGGAGTGCCGCCGTTGGGGCTTCCAGCTCGATACAAAGCAGCGTGACGGAAGACAATGCCGCTTACATCCTTTATACCTCTGGATCAACCGGTGTTCCGAAAGGAGTGGTCATCACCCATCGCGGGCTGCACAATCACATGATATGGATGCATCAGCAATTCCCGCTCGGCAGCGACGATCGTGTGCTTCAAAAAACCGCATTCGGCTTTGATGCATCGGTGTGGGAGTTCTGGGCGCCGCTGATGGCCGGTGCGGCCCTGCTTATGGCGCGTCCCGGAGGCCAGCAGGATCCGGAATACCTGGCACAGTGCGTTCAGGAATGTGGGATCACTGTACTGCAATTGACGCCTATGCAATTGCGCATGCTGCTGGAGCAACCGCTGATTTCGCATTGCCAAACGCTCAAGCGCGTGTTCTGCGGCGGAGAGGCGCTCAGCCAGGAGTTAGTCAACCACTTCTACCAGCGGCTGCCGTGGGTGGAGTTATATAACCTTTATGGCCCGACTGAGGCGACCATAGATGCCACTTTTAACGAATGTGTGGCATCCTCTCCCATCGCTACAGCCTTCCTGGGCCGCCCAATCGTTAATACACAGGTTTATGTGCTCGATCAGTGGGGTGAATTAGCTCCGCCCGGCGTGCCGGGTGAACTTTTTATAGGAGGAGCCGGACTGGCGCGAGGTTACGTAGGCCAGTCTGCGCTCACCGCCCAGCGTTTCTTGCCGGATCCTTTCAGCCACATGCCGGGAGCGCGCCTGTATCGCACTGGAGACCTGGTGAGGTGGCGCGCTGATGGCAACCTCGAATATCTGGGCCGTCTTGACAGGCAGATTAAGCTGCGCGGCTATCGCATTGAGTTGGGTGAAATTGAAGCTGTGTTAGCACAACATCCAGAAATCTTGCAGGCAATCGCGGCCCTCAAAGACAACGGCGCAGGAGAAAAACGCCTGACCGCTTATGTGGTATCGCACCAAAGTACAGATGCAATCCGCGAATACCTGAAATCAAAACTGCCCGAGTACATGATTCCTTCCATTGTCCTGATAGACCAAATTCCATTCACGGTGAATGGAAAAATTGATTACAATGCGCTGCCTGCGGCTTTGCCGGACGCCTCTTTCGCTGCGCATTCTTACGTCGTGCCTCGGAACGCGATTGAAGAGCAGATTGCGCAGGCCTGTTGTGATCTGCTTCGCATTCAGCGCATCGGCATCCACGATAATTTTTTCGATCTGGGCGGACATTCCTTACTGGCAATGCGCCTGCTCACCTGGATACGCGAGACCTTCCAGGCTGAAGCGGTGCCGCTCAGGGGCTTTTTTGAAACGCCAACCGTAGCCGGGCTGGCCGCTCTCACGGTGCAATATGAGCCGCGCCCCGGCCAGACAGAAAAGATCGCCAAGTTTCTTCAGCAATTAAATGCCATGTCTCCCGAAGAAGTCATGACTCTCCGGAACAAAACAATGGCAACTGAAGCAGCTCAAAATGCAGTTTCAAAATCGTAGGAGCAGCTTTATGACCCGACTTCCCGCAGAAGATGTGCTGTTGGCTGACTACAGGGAACCTGGAGCTCTGCACGTATTTGCTCCCGTCACCAATGGCGACAAGCTGAATTTTTACGGCCTTGCTGTAGCGCCTGAGATCCGCTGGATTCGGAATGCAACCAATCAGCTTGTCAATCTCTATCAGGAGTACGTCCCCGGCAGCGCGCGGGCCACCGGCCTTCTGCTGGAGTTGGCGGAAGAGGCCCGCACACTCATCAAGGAATTGCTGCTCGATCCTGCTGAGGCGGGCGGTTGCCGCATTGAATTTGTGGGAGGCACCAGCCGGGCGGTGGAGGTTGCCCTGGCGCGCACTGGCCAGCCGCGCAGAATTATTATCTCTCCCTTTGAACATCCTTCAGTGATCGAGGTAGCAAAATGGTTCGTCTCCATCTCCGGGGCCGAACTGTGGCAGCTTCATTGCGCGCCGCAGCACTTCTTTCGATGTTGGCAGGAGCAGGAAGATGATCTCATCAGCCAGATTGCGGAAGCCGTTGCAGATACCAAAACGGCGGCCCTGGTTCTGAGCGAGGTGAATTATGCAACCGGCGCAGTCATTCCCGTTGAGCGGATCATAGACCGTATTTACCAATTCACCAGCCCATTGGCGCTGAAAATTATTCTCGATGGAGCGCACGCTGCCGGCAATAACCAGAATCCCAGAGGCATTGCGAAATGCGCGTCTTACGTATTCAGCGCGCATAAATGGCTGCTGGCGCCGGAACCCTGCGGGGTCATCGTCTCCTATAATCCGCCACCGGACCAACTGGTCCCTTACGATGCCTGGAACAGCACTCTTCCCGCCACAACTGTAAACGTTCACATGCTTGCCGGTCTGGTAAGCAGCTTGCGTTTCCTGAAAAAGCTTGGCATGGAAAAGCTCTGGGAGCACTCAAGAAGATTGCGCCGCAGATTTGTAGACCGCATTCAAGCCCTATTTACGGTGGTGGGTGAAGACAGCGGTGTGGATATCACGCTGCTGCTCGCCATCTGCCCTTCTCCGGGAAGGCGCTGGAAGTTTTCAGCCACGGAACTTTCTGCCTATTTGCAGAGCAATTCCGTTCATGCGCTGGTCATGAACATTGATCCCCAGTCGCCCTGGCTCCGGGTCGCCTTTCCATGCTTCATAGATTTCGAGCATGTAGATATTTTGTGTGACGTTTTGGAGAAAACCATAAGAGACGATTAACCGCAAAGGACGCAAAGAAGATATTCACTACAGATCAACACAGATGACACAGATAAACGGGTACTCATGGCTGATATAGGCAATCTCCTTACCCCAGACCAGCTCGCTCACGAGAAGCGTAAGCTGCTTGAGCAGTGGCTGGAGCAGGAAGGCATCCGTCCAACGTCGCAGGCAATCACGCCTGAGAAGAGGAAGAACTATTCCCAGTTGCCGCTCTCTTTCGCGCAGCAGCGACTCTGGTTTCTTGATCAACTGGAGCCGGGCTCGCCTTTTTACAACCTTCCTCATCCGGTGCGGCTCAAGGGAAAACTCGATGCAGCCGTACTCGAAGCCAGCCTGAATCACGTTGCCCAGCGGCACGAGACACTGCGCACCACCTTCCATGAAGAAAATGGCAAGCCGGTGCAGCGGATTGCCGAAGGCGCCGGCTTACACATCACTGTTACTGAGCTGACTCATCTGCCAGAGTTGGAGCAAGAACACCAGGCGCATCAGCTCGCCAGTGAAGAGGCGCGCCGCCCATTTGATCTGCAGCGCGGGCCGCTGTTGCGCGCCCATCTTCTGCGGCTGGGCCCGGAAGACCACCTCCTGCTGCTCACCATGCACCACATCATCTCTGATGGATGGTCGCTGGATATCTTCATCAGAGAGACTGGTGCGTTTTATGAAGCCTTGCTCGCCGGAGGTTCTCCCGCCCTTCAGCCTCTTCCTATCCAGTATGCCGACTATGCCATCTGGCAGCGGGAACAGCTTGAAGGAGATTTTCTGGAGCAGGAGCTTCAATACTGGCGGCATCAGCTTGGCGGTACTATTGCGCCGCTTCAGCTTCCAGCCGATTACCCGCGCCCCGCTTTGCAGAAGTATCGCGGCGCTCAATCTCATCTGGAGTTGACCAGGGGATTCATCGAACAAGTAACAGCGCTCGCCAGAAGCAATGACATTACGTTATTTATGTTTCTGCTGGCCGGTTACAAACTTCTCCTGCATCGCTACAGCGGACAGGAAGATATTGTTGCAGGTTCTCCTATCGCTAACCGCACGCGTCCGGAAATTGAAGAGCTGATCGGATACTTCGCCAACACTTTGGCATTGCGCAGCGATTTAAGCGGCGACCCCACAGTGGAAGAACTGCTGGCTCGTGTCCGCGAAACTGCGCTGGGCGCCTATGCTCACCAGGACATCCCATTTGAGAAATTGCTGGAGGATTTGCAGCCTCCGCGCGATCCCAGCCGCCAGCCTGTATTTCAGGCGGTGTTTGCCCTGCAGAACCTGCCGTCCTCCGGCTACACGCTGCCCAATTTGGCCATAACCCCGGTGGACATAGATACCGGGACATCGAAATTCGATCTCACCTTGATTGCCCAGGAAAGTAGCGCCGGTCTATCCTGTACGCTCGAATACAACACTGACCTGTTCAGCCGCTCCACCGCTAGCCGCCTGCTTGATCATTTCCACAATCTCTTGCGGGGAATGGTTGAAAATCCGAAGGGGCGCATCTCTGAAATTCCGCTGCTTGGCAATGCGGAGAAAGCGCAACTGGTCAAGACTTGCAGGCGCAGGAGCGAATACACGGTGAGCACGAGCCTGGTCGAATTGTTTGAGGCCGGTGTAAAGCTTCATCCTGAAGCTCGGGCGGCAGGTTTCGGCGAACAATGGCTTACCTATAAAGATATCAATGAGCGGGCAAATCAATTAGCTCATTACCTGTTGGCGGAGGGCATCGGGCCTGAGATGCTGGTTGGCATTCTCGCCGAGCGCACTCTTGACCTGGTGATCTCGATTCTGGGAATTCTCAAGACCGGTGCTGCTTATCTGCCGCTCGATCCTGCTTATCCGCCGGAGCGCCTGGATTTCATGCTGCATGACAGCGGCGCAGCGGCGGTGCTGGTGCAAAAGGACCTGCGCGACCGCCTTGCATCGGCGGAAGTAAAGACAATCTGCCTGGAAGATGAGCGGGAAACCATCGCGCGTGAAGACCGCGCCAATCCTGCACAGGCCATCATTCCCGGACAGGCCGCTTATGTGATCTATACATCAGGCTCGACCGGACAACCTAAAGGAGTAGTTGTTTCGCATGCGAACGTGGTGCGGCTCTTTCAGGCAACACAAGAATGGTTCAACTTCCGTGCTGATGATGTATGGACACTCTTCCACTCCTGCGCCTTTGATTTTTCTGTCTGGGAACTCTGGGGAGCGCTGCTCTATGGCGGACGCCTGGTAATCGTTCCTTATTGGGTGACCCGCTCGCCTGACGTATTTCTTGATCTATTAATAAAAGAGAAAGTCACGATTCTCAACCAGACCCCTTCAGCCTTTCGCCAGCTTATTGAGGCTGAAGGCGCGCTCCCGTACCGGCCACAACTCGCCTTGCGCGAAGTCATTTTTGGCGGCGAAGCCCTGGATTTTGTCATGTTGAAACCATGGCTTGAAAGACATCCGGACTGTCCTCGCCTCGTAAACATGTACGGGATCACGGAAACCACGGTGCATGTCACCTGGCGTCCTGTCTCCAAACAAGAGACAGCCCCGCCCAAAGAGAGCCGGATCGGAGTCGCGATTCCTGATCTCGAAATCTACATACTCGACCGGCACATGCTGCCTGTGCCGCCCGCAGTGGCCGGGGAAATATTTGTGGGAGGTGCGGGTGTAGCGCGCGGATATCTGCGGCGCCCGGAACTCACCGCAGAGCGCTTTGTGCCGAACCCCTTTGCCACCGTGCCCGGAGACCGCCTGTACAAGACTGGCGATCTGGGAAGGTACAGGGGCGCGGATCTGGAATATCTGGGCAGAGTTGATCAGCAGGTGAAGATTCGCGGATTCCGCATCGAGTTAGGCGAAATTGAAAATGTCTTCCGGCAGCACCCGCAGGTGCAGGATTGTGTCGCTGCTCTCCATCAGGAAAGCAGCGGTGAAAAGCGTCTGGTCCTGTACGTAGCCGCAAAAAATAATCACTTGCCTTCCTCCAGCGATCTGCGGCACTTTGCCGGCAGCACGCTGCCGGACTACATGCTTCCCGCGTCTGTGATGTATTTGGAGGCACTGCCGCTCACCGCGCATGGCAAGATTGACCGTCGCGGGTTGCCTGTTCCTGAACACAGCAGGCCGGAGCTTGAGGAAAGCTATGTGCCCCCTGCCACTGACCTGGAAAAGACGCTGGCTGAAATCTGGTCGCAGGTGCTGCATCTGGAACGCGTCGGAGTAGAAGATAATTACTTCACCCTGGGCGGAGATTCCATCCGCAGTATTGAAGTGCGTGCCCATGCTCATGCCAGAGGGCTGGATCTTTCCATCCAGCAACTCTTCCAATACCAGACCATCCGTGAGCTCGCGCAGCAATTAAACGGCGCTGGCGCGGCTGCGGCCCCCAATCGCGTGCAGCCTTTCAGCCTTTTATCAGAAGAAGACCGTCAGAAACTTCCCGCAGGTCTGGAAGATGCTTACCCGCTCTCAAGCCTTCAATCGGGAATGGTTTTTCACAGCGAGTACAGCGCCGATTACCTCATCTACATCACCACTTTTCATCTTCGTGGCCGCTTTGATCTCCCCGGCCTGCGAATGGCCATTGATTACGTGACGCGCCGCCATCCCATGCTGCGCACCTCTTTTGACTTGACTGATTTCAGCGGACCACTGCAGTTCGTTCATCCCGGTGCAACCATTCTTATCGAGGTAGAAGACCTGCGCCATCTCACTGCTGAAGAGCAGGAGGCCGAAATCGCCAGGTGGATGGAAGCTGAAAAACACCGGAGCTTTGAATGGAACTCGGTCCCGCTGCTTCGCGTTCATTTGCACCGGCGCGGTGAAGATAGCTTCCAATTCAGCCTCAGCGAGCCATTTCTTGACGGCTGGAGCGTCGCTTCGCTGGTCACCGAGATTTTCGAGAATTACTCCAGGTTGATCAGAGAGGAGTCAATCCCACCTGCCCCTCTGCGCGCCTCTTACGCTGATTTTGTGGCTCTCGAACAGCAGACCATCGCTTCGGAAGAAAGCCGGCGCTACTGGTCTGAAAAATTCAGTGATGCCAATGGCAGCAGGATCACCGGTACTTCACTCCTGCGTCAGCAGAGCGGCTCCCCGAGAGTAGGCCGCATTGATGTGCCTATTTCCCACCAAACTTCCAACGTACTGCATGAATTAGCCGCAGCCGAAGGTCTGTCTATCAAGAGCATCCTCCTGGCCGCTCATTGCAAAGTCATCAGCGTATTGAGCGGGCAGTCCGGCGTGTTTACCGGCCTCTTCATGAATGGCCGCCCCGAAATTGAAGATGGTGAAAAGCTGATCGGCATGTTTCTCAACATTCTGCCGTTCAAGCTGAGTCTGGAAGCTGAGAACTGGTCTGAACTGGCGCGCCGGGTGGCTGAAGAAGAACGCCGGTTGCTTCCTCACCGCCGCTACCCGATTCAGCGCCTCCAGCATCTTTACGGTGCGGAGAACCTGTTTGATACAGCTTTCAATTTCACCCACTTTCACGTTTATCAGCGGCTGCTCAAGACGGGTGAAATCGAAGGCGCATCTTTGTCCGGCACCGAACAAACCTATTACGCGCTGACCGCCCAGTTCAATCTCGATGAAGCATTATCCAGGATCACCCTTGCCCTCGATTACCGCGAGCTGTCCATCTCTCCTGAAGATGTTGAAAAAGCGGCCGGATACTATTCGCGCGTGCTTTCTGCGATGGCTGACGCTCCTTTTGCCAGCCATGAAGCTATTTGTTTCCTTTCGCAAGCCGAGCAGTACCAGTTATTGGCGCAGTGGAACCATACCTTTATGGATTACCCGAAGGAGCAAAGTTTCCTGGCCCTGTTTGAAAAACAGGCGGAGCTTGTTCCTCATGCTCCCGCGGCCATCTATGGCGAAGAGCAGCTTACTTACCGTGAATTGAATGAACGCGCCAACCAGCTAGGACATCATCTGCGCTCCCTGGGCGTGGGTCCGGAAACTCTGGTGGGAATCTGCATGCAGCGCACCAATCAGATGACGGTTGGACTTCTGGGGATCCTCAAATCAGGCGGGGCTTATGTTCCGCTTGATCCTCAATATCCTGCCGAGCGCCTGAAGTTCATGCTTGAAGATACTCAGATCAGGGTACTGGTCACCCAGAGTGATTTGAAAGAAATCCTGCCGCAACGCGTGGAAAACACGGTCTGTCTCGACACCGACTGGCCCACCATCAGCCACGCAAGCACCGCCAACGTGCATAGCGGATTGATCTCCAGCAATGTTGCCTATCTCGTCTATACCTCCGGTTCCACCGGCAAACCCAAGGGAGCAGCCATCGAGCACCACAGCACTCTGGGACTCATGCATTGGGCCCAGCTTGAATTTGGAAGAGAAACACTGGCTGGAGTTCTGGCCGCTTCTTCCATCTGCTTCGACATGTCCGTGTTTGAGATTTATGTCCCGCTGAGTTGGGGCGGGGCAGTCATCATGGCAGAAAATGTCCTCCAGCTACATACGCTGGCCGCCAAAAATAAAGTCACGTTCATCAGCACCGTGCCTTCTGCCATCGCTGAGCTTTCACGTCTGGGATGGGTGCCTGAAACCACCAGGGCCGTATTGCTTGCGGGTGAGGTGCTGCCGGAAAAAATCGTGAACCAGATTTTTGAGCTGACCAGCATTGAAAAAGTCTGGAACCTCTACGGACTCTCCGAAGACACCAGCTACACCACCGCCGCCTTAATGGAGAAAGGCAGCAACACTCCTGTGACCATTGGCCGCCCAATCGCCAATCGCCAGCTCTATGTGCTCAACCAGCAGCTTCAGCCTGTGCCCCGGGGAGTTACCGGCGAATTGCACGTAAGCGGAGAAGGACTTGCGCGCGGCTATGTGAACCGGCCCGAACTCACGGCAGAGCGGTTCATACCTGATCCATTCAGCAGCGAGCCTGGCGTGCGCATGTACCGCACCGGCGATCTGGTCCGCTATCGCCCCGATGCAAGAATGGAGTGCCTTGGGCGTATCGATCATCAGCTCAAAATTCGCGGATACCGCATCGAACTTGGCGAAATTGAATCGGTGCTGGGCGCGTATCCCGGAGTCAAGACCAATGCCGTGGTGCTGCGTGAAGACGTGGCCGGGGAAAAGCAACTGGTCGCCTATGTCGTGCCCAAAGAAGAAAGCCATCCTACCAGCAGCGATCTGCGTGCTTACCTGAAAACCAAAGTGCCTGACTGGATGGCGCCCTCGGCAATCCTGCTGATTGAGCAGATGCCTATGACCAGCAACGGCAAAGTAGACCGCAAAGCTTTGCCTGCGCCTGCCGCCCTCAGGCTTCCGGAGAAGCATTTCGTCGCGCCGCACACCTTTATCCAGGAGTTGCTGGCCGGCATCTGGAGGCAGGTGCTCAAGTTAGAGAAGGCCGGCATCCATGACAACTTTTTTGAGTCGGGAGGGCACTCTCTCAACGCCACGCAGGTCATCTCGCGTGCGCGCAACGTCTTCCACATCGAATTGCACGTGCATGACCTCTTTGCTTCCCCTACCATTGCCGGTCTCGCGGGAATCGTCACAGGGAAACTCAAGGACAGCAAACTGCAAGCGCCTCCATTGCTGCGGACCGCCCGCAGCGGTCCTCTGCCTCTCTCTTTCGCCCAGCAGAGGTTATGGTTCATTGACCGCCTGGAATCGGGCTCGCCCTTTTATAACATCCCTGTGGCTGTTCACCTCAAGGGTGAGCTGGACACGGCTGTTCTGGAAAAGTGTGTCAACGAAATCGTCCAGCGGCACGAAATTTTGCGCACCAGCTTCGTGCAGATTGACAGGGAACCGGCGCAGATCATTGTCGATAGATTGACCGCTCCCCTGACTATTACCGATCTCACTCACCTGTCACAGGCAGAGCAGGAACAACAAATCAGCCTGCTGGTCCATCAGGATGTGCAGCGCGCCTTCGATCTCGAAAAACCGCCGCTGTTGCGGCTCAATGTTTTCCGGCTCTCTCCTGAAGACCACCTGCTGCTCGCAGTGATGCACCACATTGTTTCCGACGGATGGTCGCTCGGGATTTTCGTCCACGAACTCACAGAATTGTACGCGGCTTTCTCCGCCGGCCAAGCATCGCCGCTGCCTCCGCTGCAAATTCAATACGCAGATTATGCAGTATGGCAGCGTGAATGGTTGAGCGGTGACGTATTGGACTCACAGCTTGACTACTGGAAAGACCGCCTTGCCGGAGCGCCACCAGAACTGGGGTTGCCTGTGTACCACCCGTATCCCGGACGGCAGACGTACCAGGGCAGAAAACTCACCATCACTCTTTCGCCTGCTATTACCAAGGACATTAAGGCGTTGGCCGCAAATGAAGGCGTCACACTCTTTATGGCGCTGCTGGCGGCCTGGAAGATATTGCTTGCTCAGCGCGCCAGGCAGTCTGACTTAGTCATCGGAACCGCGATTGCCGGGCGCAACCATAGCGAGATTGAGCCGCTCATTGGTTTCTTCGTCAACACGCTGCCATTGCGCACAGACCTATCGGGCAATCCCAGCCTTCGTGATCTGCTGCATCGCGTTCGCGAGACCTGCCTGGCAGCCTATGCGCATCAGGACCTGCCTTTTGAAAAACTGGTTGAGCAACTGCAGCCCCGGCGTGATTCGGTGCGCGCACCCATCGTCCAGGTGATGTTCGTATTGGAGAATGCGCCCCTGCCTGAACTGCGGCTAGGCAGTCTCCAGATTTCTTCTTTCCCCATAGACAGCGGCAGCGCCAAATTCGAACTCGCCCTGCTTGTGTCTGAAGACAAAGACACGATGAGTTGCAACTTTGAATACAATACCGCACTTTTTGAGGAGCAAACCATCGCCCGCATGGTCCAGGATTATCAGGCTATTTTGCAGCAGATGATCGCCCAGCCAGCCCTGCATCTGCACGCGCTCGAAGAAGCCTTGGATCATGCTGCGCTGCATCAGGTGCTCTCGGAATTCAGCCGCTCCGGCAACCGTCCTTTGCCTGAAGCAGCCATTCATCAGTTGTTCGAGCAGCAGGCCGGACGCACCCCTGATGTTCTTGCCATCGTCACCGTTCACGGCCGCCTCACCTATCGTGATCTGAACCGCCGGGCTAACCAGCTTGCGCGCGAGTTGCAGAAGCAGGGAATTGGAGTGGAATCTCGCGTAGCCATCTTCATGGAGCGCTCAGCGGAAATGTTTATCGCTGTCTTGGCTGTATTGAAAGCCGGCGCTGCTTATGTGCCGCTGAACCCCCAGCATCCGGCTGAGAGAACCAGGTTCCTGCTCTCCGATGCTACGCCCACAGTGCTGCTCACCCAGCAGCATCTACAGGCCATGCTGCCTGCTGCTAACGTTAAGACGATTGCGGTTGATGCACCTGCAAAAGCTGCGGATGATGACACTGCCAATCTGCAAGTTCCGCTCAGCCCTGAATGTCTCGCTTATGTGATCTACACTTCCGGTTCCACTGGAAATCCAAAGGGGAGCATGGTTTCACATCGCGCGCTGGTGAACCATGCCCTGCAGATGGTGGAACTCTACGATCTTCAGCCTGGCCGCCGCATGTTGCAGTTCTTTCCATTGAGCTTCGATGCTTCTGCGGAAGATATTTTCCCGGTATTTCTAAGCGGCGCCACCCTGGTTTGCCCGGCAGATTCGTTTGCCTATGCTCCGCAAGAGTTGCTGGTATTTTGCGAACAGCATGAAATCACTACCGCACATTTGCCGGTGGTCCTGTGGCATCACATGACAGGCGAGCTTTCCAGTGGCAAGCTGGCTGTTCCGGCGCATCTGCGAATGCTCTCAGTCGGTGGCGAGAGTCCCTCGCTCGAAAGTCTCGCACAATGGAGCAGAATAACCGGCGGTCGCGTGGCGTTCCGTAATATGTATGGCCCAACCGAAGCCACCATTACAGCCACTGCCTGGCGTCACGATATTTCGGGACCTTCGCTTGAGCACCGTACTCGCGTGCCCATCGGACGCCCTCTTCAAAATATCTCCATTTACATCCTCAATGAGGAGATGGGCCCCGTTCCGCCCGGCGTGCCGGGAGAGATTCATCTAGGGGGCGTTGCTCTGGCCCGCGGCTACCTGAACCAGGCCGCGCTGACTGCCGAAAAGTTTATTCCTGATCCATTCAGCGCGGCTTGCGGCGCAAGGTTGTATAAGACTGGAGATTTAGGACAGTTCTCAGGCAATGGTGAAATCGAATTCCTAGGCCGCATTGACCACCAGATCAAAATCCGCGGCCACCGCGTGGAATTGGAAGAGATTGAGCGCGCTCTGCTGCAGCATCCGGCAATACAGGATACGGCAGTCATAGTCCATGGGAATGGAGTGGGTGATAAGCGCCTGGCCGCCTATGCAACGCTCAAGCCCGGCCAGCCAGCCACCTTGCGGCAAGTTCGCAATTATCTCAAAGAACGTCTGCCGGATTACATGCTTCCTTCCTGGTTCATGGTGCTCAACTCTCTTCCGCTTACCTCCAGCGGCAAGCTCGATCGCAAAGCTTTGCCTATTCCGACAAACGAAAATCCCGGTTCGGAACAGGAATACTTTGCGCCCCGCACCCCGGTGGAAGAAATCGTAGCTGCCATCTTTGCGGAGCTGTTGCAGAGAGAGCAGGTGGGAATTTTCGATCATTTCTTTGAGTGCGGCGGTCACTCCCTGTTGGCTGTCCAGCTCGCCAGTCATTTGCGTGAGACCTTCCAGGTTGAAGTCTCGCTCAGAAGGATTTTTGAAGGCCCCACGGTGGCTGGAATCGCCGAAGCCTTGCTGGAAGATGAAGACGAGCGTCCCCGCGTCCAGCGCAGGGCGGAGCTTATGGTGAAGCTGGTCAGTGTCTCTGATGATCAGGCGGAGAGCATGGTAGCCAAGCCATTGGGGCATGAAGCAAAGGAGCAGGTGTCATGAGCAGTACTATCCACAACAAATTCCAGCTTTCGCCCAGGAAGAAGGCGATTCTGGATGCCCTGCTAAGCAAAGAAGGCATGGCATCCGCGGAGGACAAAATTCCACGCCGCCAGGAAAGTGGCCCTGCGCCATTATCATTTTCACAACAGCGGCTGTGGTTCTTTGATCAGTTTGAGCCTGCCAGTTTTGTCTACAACCTGCTCACGCCGGTTTCCCTGCGCGGCAACCTGAATGTCTCTGCCTTACAGGAAGCGTTCAATCACCTGGTTTGGCGCCATGAGGCCTTGCGCACCACCTTTGAACTTAGTGAAGGCCAGCCGGTGCAGATCATTGGCCAGCAGCATTCAATCCCTATTCGCCGGATCGACCTTGCGCATCTGGGGCAGCCAGAGCGGCAGGAGCAGTTCCACGCTTTATTTAGTGATGAGATATGCCGGCCCTTCGATTTGAAAAAGGGGCCGCTATTGCGCATCACCCTGGTTCGCATGGCGGCTGAGGAACATGTTTTGCTTCTGGCAATGCACCACATCGTGACCGATGGATGGTCCATGAATGTTCTCGTGCGTGAGGCAGTTGCGCTGTACGCCGGCGGACGCGCGCCTGATCTCCCGCCCCTTCCCATCCAGTACGCGGATTTTGCGGCGTGGCAGCGGAAGTGGTTGCAGGGCGAAGTGCTGGAGCAACAGCTTGCCTATTGGAAACAGCATCTTGGCGCGAAACCCGCTGTGCTGGAACTGCCCACGGACTTTCCCCGTCCTGCCGTGCAGACTTATGGCGGCGCTAATTTCACCTTTCCGTTTTCACCTGCCCTTTCGCAGTCGCTGAAAGCATTTTGCCGCACCCAGCAGGCCACCATGTTCATGGTGCTGCTGGCCGCCTTCAACGTCCTGCTCCATCGCTATACCGGCCAGCAGGAGATCATCGTGGGATCGCCCATTGCCAACCGCAACCGCAAAGAGCTGGAAGGGCTGATTGGATTTTTTGCGAATACTCTTCCCATGCGGACAAGTGTCTCTGGCGAGCTCTCCTTCCGCGAAGTTCTCGCGCTGGTAAAGGAAGCGGCGCTCGGAGCCTATGCTCACCAGGACCTTCCGTTCGAATATCTGGTTGAACAATTTCATCCGGAGCGCAGCCTCAGTCACAGCCCCTTAGTGCAGGTCATCTTCAATTTTGAGCCTACGATTCCGCCGACGGACGAGATGCCTGGCTTATCTGCAACTTTGCTGGACTGCGATAACAAGTCGGCAAAGTTCGACTTGACTCTGTTTGCCAGGGACCACGGCCCCGAGATATTAGGCACCCTGGAATATAACGTTGACCTTTTTACCCGCGAAACCGTCGAGCGCATGTCTGGGCATTTGCTCACTCTGCTCTCTGCCATTGTGGCCAATCCCGACCAGCTCATCTCCGGCTTGCCATTGCTCACCCGCCACGAACGTTACCAGATGCTGGAAGAGTGGAACGCAACCGAAGCAGACTCTCCGCAGCTTCCTGCGCACCAGCTCTTTGAGGCCCAGGTACGGCATGCTCCGAATGCAACTGCGCTCGTCTTTGAGAACCAGGAACTCACGTATGCCCAGTTGAACGCCCGCGCCAATCAACTGGCGCATTATCTCTCATCATTGGGCGCGCGGCCAGGTGAGTTCGTCGGCATCTTCATGGATCGGTCCCCGGAAATGATCGTCGCTGTGCTGGGCATTTTGAAATGTGGCGCAGCCTGCATTCCTCTTGATCCGGCCTATCCAAAGGAGCGTCTCGCCTTCATGCTTGAAGACAGCGGAGCACCTGTTGTTGTCTCTCAGGAGGCCCAGGCAGCTATGCTCCCGGCTTCCGGCATGCGGCTGGTTTGCCTGGATTCGGAATGGCAGACGATCAGCAAAGAACCGGAAGACGCTCCACAAGTCGCCGTTACCCCGGAGGACTGGATGTATGTCATCTATACTTCAGGCTCAACCGGCCGGCCCAAAGGTGTGGTAGTGCCTCATCGCGTGGTGGTGAATCTGGTTACATGGCACCAGAATTCATTGCGCCAGTCCCAGCGTACTCTCCAGTTTGCTTCCTTGAATTTCGACATCAGTTTTCAGGAGATCTTTTCCACCTTCATGTCAGGCGGAGTGCTGGTGCTTCCATCTGAGGCGCTTCGTCTCGAGCTTCCGGCTTTAGGACACTTTGTGAAGCAACATGGTGTGGAGAGATTTCATCTGCCGCCCGTCGTCCTGCAAAAACTGGCGGAGGAATTCTGTGATCAGCCTGAAATATTTGCTTCGATGCGCGAATTTATGGCTGGCGGCGAGCAACTCCAGATCACGCCGGCAATGACCAGGCTTTTCCGCCAGCTCAAAGACTGTCGCCTATACAACCACTATGGCCCATCAGAAACGCATGTCATGACCTCATTCCCGCTGCCTGAGCAGGTGGAAGATTGGCCTGCGCTTCCTCCGCTCGGACGTCCCATCAGCAACACTAAGACTTATGTGCTCGATAGTTACCTCCAGCCTGTGCCTATCGGCGTGCCCGGAGAGCTGTACATCAGTGGCCTCTGTCTTGCCCACGGATATTTGAAGCGGACTGACCTTACTGCGGAGAGGTTCCTGCCTGACCCCTTCAGCAATAAACCGGGATCGCGAATGTACAAAACCGGAGATCTGGTTAGCTATCAGGCAGACGGAAACCTGGAATTCCTCGGCCGCAATGACCTGCAAGTGAAGATTCGCGGCATGCGCGTTGAGTTGGGCGAGATTGAAGTAGAACTCAAACATCATCCCGGCGTTCGTGACGTGGCCGTGGTCCTGCACAAGGATGGCCAGGAAGGCCGTTTGATTGCCTATGTTGTATTCCATCCGGGCCAGACGGTCAGCAGTAAAGAACTGCGCGACTCCCTCCATGAAAGGCTTCCGGACCACATGGTGCCTGCCGTGTTTGTGCCCCTGGACGCGTTCCCGCTCACGCCCTCCGGAAAAATTGACCGCCGCAGCTTACCTGAACCCGGCAAGCCGGAGTCGAGCCGGGGCTATGTCGCTCCGCGAACAGAGCTGGAGGAGGTGCTGGCCATTATCTTCTCCGAGGTACTGCGGGTGGAGCGTATTGGCATTTTCGACGACTTCTTTGAACTGGGCGGCCATTCTCTGCTGGCCACCCAGATTTCCTCCCGTATCCGTGAAGCGCTTCATGTAGAGCTGCCGGTGCGCAGGATCTTTGAAAGCCCTGCCATTGACGGCCTGGCGCGCGCGATGCTGGAAAACGAAAACGACCCCGGGCGGCTCCTGCGCAATGCCAAATTGCTGCTCGAACTCGCCCTGGCTTCAGACGAGGATGATTCACTGATTCAGGAATGAATTGGAAGAACCCGAACCAGAAACGTGTTCCAAATTCTTTTGACGAAACTTTACGGAGGACATTGTAGTTATGACTAGAAATCTCGAAGTTTTGCTGACGGACATAACGAACCATTCCGCTTTGAATAATGAGTTTTACCGCGAATGGATGACAAGAGAGCTCACCATCGATGAGCTGGCAATCTTTGCCAGAAATTACGGCGAATGGGTAAAGTCCTTTCCGGACGCGCTCTCTATTCTGCTGGTCACCACCGATGATATCGATGCTAAAACCGAGTACGTAAAAACGCTCTATTCGGAAATGGGATATGGCAATCCGGTGAAAGTCCACTCTGTGCTGCTCAATGATTTCTTCAAAGAGCTGGCGCGAAAAATGGGCCATGAAGGCGAGCTGAATTGGGAGCGCCTGCAAAACACGGTTGAACTGCTGCCCGCCACCCGCGAACTGATCGAAGGGGAGCAGTACCTTTATCGTGACCGGCAGATGTCCTTCGGGGCCCAGCTTGCGCTCGAATGGCAGGCCTATACCATGCTGCGCAAGCTTTATGACGGCGCGCGCAATTATCTTCCCCTGTGGAACGATCCCGACGAATTTCATGAGGCCTGCGAGTATTTCTATGCTCACATCGGGGCCACCGAAAAAGAGCACAAGGAAGAGTCGCTGAAAGCCGTAAAGCGTTATGCCACAAGCGAAGAAAGTCTGGCGAGGATGACCGACGGCTATCATCGCCACCTTCAGCTTATTCATAACTTCTGGCAGGGACTTTATCACGCCATGTCCGCGGTGACGGAACACTCAATCGCCATCGCCTGATTGCCAGAGATGGTGTAGACCAACTCCAGCAGCACGACAAAAAATGCAGGGGCTGAAGCCCAGGATTCTATTAAGGACTTATCGGGCACGACTGAAATTCATGCCTGGTACTTATCTGGCTGTGGTTGGTCTACACCAACTATGAAACTGCTCTAAATCGTTCGATTCATCTATACAGGTGTCCCATGAACAACGGCAAAAATAGTACGGAAAATTTCGATGTAATCGTTACAGGTGGCGGTCCCGCCGGATCAACCGTGGCCAGCTTCATTGCCATGGAAGGAAACAAGGTGCTCCTGCTGGAGCGGGAAAAATTTCCTCGGCACCAGATAGGCGAATCTCTTCTCCCAGCGACTATTAATGGCATCTGCGTCATGCTGGGAGTGAGCGAAGAGCTTGCCAAAGCCAATTTCACCTACAAACTGGGCGGCACCTACCGTTGGGGAAGGCATCCTGAACCCTGGAGCTTTACCTTTGGACCTTCTTCCATGATTCCCGGCAGCCAAGCGTTCGCTTATCAGGTAGAGCGGATGAAGTTCGATCACATTCTTCTGAACAACGCCCGCAGGAAGGGCGTTGATGTCCGCGAGCAGCATACGGTCACGGAAGTTCTGGAAGAAGGGGGCCGGGTGGTGGGCGTCAGCTTCAATGATGACCAGGGACAAAAGAAGACTGCAAAAGCTCGCTACGTGATTGATGCTTCCGGAAACACCACTACTCTGTCCCGCACAGTCGGGGAACGCATCTATTCCAAATTTTTTCAGAACGTGGCCCTTTTTTGCTATTTCAAAGATGGCAAGCGGCTGCCTCCCCCATACTCCGGCAATATCCTCTCTGAAGCATTCAGCGAAGGCTGGTGCTGGTACATTCCTCTCAGCAGCGAACTTACCAGCGTGGGCGCGGTGGTTGCACGCGAGCACGCCGACAGGCTGAAGGCCGGGCCTGAAGCCGCCATGCAGCACTTCCTCAACTCCACCGTTATGGTGAAGGATTTCCTGAGCTCTGCAACCCGGATTATTGAAGGGCCTTACGGGCAGTACCGCATCCGCAAGGACTATTCGTATTGCAACACGCGTTTTTGGGCGCCGGGGGCACTGCTGATTGGCGATGCCGCGTGCTTTGTCGATCCCGTGTTTTCTTCCGGCGTCCATCTGGCTACCTATTCTGCTTTGCTTGCAGCACGCTCAGTGAATAGCTGCCTGCGAGGCGAAATTGGGGAAGAACGTTCATTCAACGAATTCGAGGAGCGCTACCGCCGCGAGTTCAGCAACTTCTATCAGTTTCTGGTTGCTTTCTATGACATGGACAAAGACATGGACTCGTATTTCTGGAGCGCCCGCAAGGTGCTGAATACAGAAGAACGAGCCAATGATGCTTTCATTCGCCTGGTCTCCGGGACCTCTTTCACCGGCGAGCCTCTGTTCTCAAATGCAGCCGAATTCTTCCAGGCCCATGTGGGAGTAGGAGACTTGTTCCGGACTGCCTACGAGGAAGCGGCAAATCCCATTGATGACAGAAACTTCGATATCAGTAAATTTGACATTGCGAAATTTAACCCCAAAGACTTTATTCGCGATTTCAGGAGAGGCATTGTAGGCCTGATCCGCCAGGCCCAGACCGGGACACACAGGCGCGAAGCGCCCGTATTCGATGGTGGCCTTATTTCATCATCCAACGGCCTTTCCTGGATGGAACCCGCTGAAGGAGATGCCGCAGCCGGTGATTGAAATGGCTTAAAAAAGCTTGCCGCCGAGGACTGCCTCCATCTCCGGAACAACCAGCGCAGTGCCGCGCTCTTTGGTGGGCACCCCCAGTACCAGTACTTCGGAAGTATGCTTTCCAATCTGGCGTGGCTTGAAGTTGACAACCGCAAGCACCTGGCGGCCAACCAAGACTTCCGGAGGATAGTTGGTGGCTTGCGCGACGCTGCGGCGGGTCCCGATTTCAGGACCGAAATCCAACTCCAGTTTGTAGGCCGCGACACGGCATCCTTCGGCAATTTCCACCGCGGTGATGCGGCCTACACGGACATCGAGTTGCTGAAAGACAGAGAAGTCAATGGTGTTTAGCTGGTCAGACATGCTGAGTACATTCTATGGCGTAGAGCTCGTATCAGATGCAATTTCCGCATTGCCAAAGCCGGCTGCGTGAAACGAGGCAGCAATTTCGGCGATGGTTGGCTGGTCAATCATCTGGGTCAAATTGAGGCGGATGCCTGCCTGATTAGTACGGGCCACCATCTGCAGGCCGAGGATTGAGTCGCCCCCCAGATCGAAAAAATTATCATGGATTCCCACTTGCTTGACCCCCAGCAGCTCTGCCCAGATTTGTGCAAGGCGGTGTTCAATAGCGTTTCGGGGAGCAGCATAAGTATTTTGTGATTCTTCCGGCCTGGGATCGGGAAGCGCCTGGCGATCCAATTTGCCATTGGCATTCAACGGCAGAGAGTCAAGCGTAATGTAGGTTGCGGGCGTCATGTATTCCGGCAGGTGCTGGCGGAGGAAGCGGCGCAAATCGGCAGCATCAATCTCTGGTCCGGGTTTGGCTACAACATAGGCGACGAGCCGCTCTTTCCTGCTGATCACTGCCGCCTCTCGAATTCCGGGGTGCTCAAGCAATGCGGCTTCAATCTCAGCCAGTTCGATACGATATCCGCGGATTTTTACCTGCTGGTCCGCGCGTCCAAGAAATTCGATGTTGCCATCCGCAGTGTGCCTGCCAATGTCCCCTGTCCGGTACAGCCGTGCCCCGGGCATTTCGGAAAACACATTGGGCACGAATCGCTCTGCCGTGATATCCGGACGGCCCAGATATCCGCGGGCCACCTGTGGGCCGCCGATGTAAATCTCTCCTGCCTCCATGGGAGACACGGATTGCATCTGACCGTCGAGAATGTGTATCCCGGTGCTTGAGATTGGCTTGCCAATCGGGACAGACCTGGATTGAGCTACGGGAGTGGTCCGGTACACCGTACACCACACGCTTGCCTCAGTCGGGCCGTACTCATTGAACAGCAAAGTTTCAGGTAGATGGCGAAAGTGCTCCGCGGGCAGGTCAACAGCACAAGCTTCACCGGCGACAATCACCGTTCGGAGTGATTCAAGTCCGTTGCTTCCTGCGTGCAGCAGCACTGCCCTATATAAGGAAGGCAGCGCGAGCAGGTGAGTAATCCGGCCACGGCGAACAAATTCCCTGATCCTGGCGATGTTCTGCTGGGTGCCTTCCGGCGGAAGCCATAATTCTCCTCCGGCTGCAAGCGTCCAGAAAATACTCGCTACAGAGCTGTCAAAGGAGAATGATGAGAGCACCAGGAACCGCTCGGGCCAGATGGTGTAATAGCTTCTGCGCGCCTCAGTCGAGCGCACCACATTTTCGTGGCTGACCATTACGCCCTTGGGTTTCCCAGTTGAACCGGATGTATAGATGATGTATGCGAGGCTAGCATCCTCAACACGGGATGGGGGAGCGTGTTGAGGCATTGTCGCCGCTTTGCTCCAGTGGCTCTCCAGCGGAACAACCTTAATTTGCTGAGTGTTCACTCCTTCCGGTACGGCCCGATGGGTCAGAAGGACAGACACTCCGGAATTTTCCGCCAGATACTTGAATCGCTGAAGCGGATATGCAGGATCGATGGGGACATAAGTTCCGCCGGCCTTCAATATCGCAAGCGCGGCCACAATCATTTCCGCCGAGCGTGGAAGCGCAATTCCTGCCCGTCTCTCCGGGCCAATACCAAGGGATTGCAGGTAATTGGCAAGCTGATTTGTGCGGCGGTCAAGCTCCGCATAACTGAACTCGCCATCCTGCGCCACCACAGCGCGGGCGTCCGGAGTGCGTTCAGCCTGCTCCTGGAACAAGCCATGAAGGCATCGCGGCGTGGCGGGTTTCGTTACTTCAGGCATAGCGAAAAAAACATTGGAAACCACGAGACGTGTATCAGGGCTGGGCCTGTCCTGAGCTGAGCGAAGGAACTTCCAGTCGTGCCGAGCAGCCCTGATAAAAATCAGCGTTCATCGGTTTCATCAGCGGTAAGGTTTTTGGTTGTGGCTCCACTACGCTCAAGCAACTTCGCAACCCCGGCTGCGTTCGAACCACGGATCATGGTGAAGTGGTTTCCCGCTACGTGCACGATCTTAGTGTCCGCCGGAAGCCAGGCCTCCCACATTTCTGATTGGCGCATTTCCGGCAGGACCAGCACACTCCTGCCGGGATATTTCTGCGGCTGATAAATTCTGGCTGCATGCATATTGCGTCTAAAAATCTCAAAGTAGCGGGCATGCGCATCCATCGCCGTGCTCTCCGGCAGCAGTCCAAACTCGGCGGCTTTCCTAAGCTGGGCCTTGAGTGAACGATCTTCCGGACCAAGTTCTATCTTCAGTTTTTCCAAGTCCGGCAGCTTGCCACCATTCAAATCTGCTACCAGTGTAAGCACAAAATTTGTGACCAATTGATCGTCGGTCCAGGTGTTCCCCTGCAATTCCTGCGGGGCAGGTGGATCAAAAAGGTAAAGCATCGCAGGCTGATCCCCCTTAGCGCTTGCCTGCTGCGCCATTTCCAACGCAACCAGAGCGCCAAAAGACCAGCCTCCTAAGGCATAGCGCCCGTGGCGGTCCCGTTTGCCGATCAAACGCAAATAGGACGAGGCAATCTCTTCGATCGTGCTATCTCTCAATTTGTCCTGGGGCAGCGCCTGGATCGCATAGAACGCCTGCTTTTGATCGATGGAGCGGGCCAGATCGGAATAGCACAAGACGTTCCCTCCAACCGGATGCACTAAATAAAGCAGCGCTACATCCGCGGAACCTTTGTTCATGCAAACCAGTTCCGAAGCTGCGGTGTCTTTTTGCGTCTGGCCGATCAGAGATGCCAGCTCTCGTGGCGTGGGGTGCTTAAAGAGATCGTTGAAAGTCACGCGGCATCCAAACTGCTGCGCGATCTGTGAGACCAAATTGACAGCAAGAAAAGAATGGCCGCCCAATGCAAAAAAATCATCTTCGACCCCCACGGTTTCGCATTTGAGGACCTCAGCCCAGATTCGGCAAAGCGCCTTTTCAGCCGGAGTAACAGGCAGAACGTCCCTTGGAGTTGTCTCAGGCAGCGGCATCAAGGCCAGTGACCGCCGGTCAATCTTGCCATTTGCATTCAGCGGCAATTGGTCAACAAAGACATAAGATCCAGGCGCCATATAGGCAGGTAAGAGACTCTTTACATGCCGGCGCAGTTCCTGGATCGTGGGCGAATGATCTTGACTGGACGCCACAAAGGCCACGATTTGCTTTCCCGCAGCATGGTCGTCCCGCACAATGACCGCGGCCTGGCGAATTCCCGGGTGTGCTTCTAATACAGACTCGATCTCGCCGGGCTCAATACGGAAGCCACGAATTTTTACCTGCTGATCAGTCCTGCCCAGAAATTCAAGCGTTCCATCACGCCGCCAGCGGACCCGGTCGCCGGTCTTGTAGAGGCGTTCACCTGGCTGTCCACTGAAGGGATCGGGTAAGAAGCGTTCTGCTGTCACTTGGGGACGGTTCAAATAGCCGCGCGCCAATCCCGCGCCTCCCAGGTAAAGTTCACCTTCCACTCGTGCAGGCGCAAGGTGCATCCACTGGTCTAAAACGTAAGCCTGAGTGTTGGCAATCGGCTGCCCAATGGGTATGGTGTCCGCCTCACGCTCGATAAAGGCATACGTCGAATAGGTTGTGTCTTCTGAAGGGCCATAAAGATTACACACCCTCTGGACTTTGCTGTTTGCATAAACATCACGCACCAGGTCCGCAGGCAGGCTTTCGCCACCCAGATTGACGGTTTGCACTGATCCGGGCAGGGCCCCGTTCCTGATCAGTTCTCTCATCACGGAAGGTACCGTGTTGATCAGCGTTACCCCGGCGTCAGAAATCTTTGGCAGTTCCAAAAGATTGGCCGTCAGCAACACTGTGCCGCCGCAACTCAGCGGGGCAAAGATTTCAAATACCGACATGTCGAAACAAATGGAAGTAGAAGCCAGGACACAGGAGAGTTCCTGTGCCGAAAATACATGGTGGGCCCAGCGCAGCATCACGGCTGCGCTGCTGTGGCGAATGGCTACGGCCTTGGGCCTGCCGGTTGAGCCCGAGGTGTAAATTACATAAGCTAGGTTTTCCGGGAAGATAATGGCCTCGGGATTTTCCGGGCTTTCATTGCCGATCTCTCCCCATAACGTATCCAGGTTGACCACCTTGCCGGGATAGAAATTCAATAAAGGCAAAAATTTTTCCTGAGTCAGCAACACCCTGGCTCCGGAATCTTCCAGCATATATTTCAGCCGTTCTGCCGGATAATTCGGATCCAGCGGCACATAAGCTGCCCCGGCCTTGAGAGCGCCCACCAGCGCTATGACAAGTTGCGGGTTGCGCTCCATACAGACGCCAACCGGAATCTCCGGGCCTGCTCCCAGCTTTCTCAGAAAATGCGCGAGCTGGTTTGCGCGCCGATGCAGTTCACGATAGCTCCACGCTTCTCCTCCACACATGATGGCCTGGTGTTCCGGTGTTTTCTGTGCCTGAGAGTGCAGCAACTCCAATAGAGTCTCACCGGTGGGACAGAGAAGCGCTGCCTGGCTCCATTCGCAGATGACGTGGTTATGCTCCTCCTGGCTTAACAGGTCCAGTTTAGAAATTGGCTGGTCTGCGTCTGTCGCAATCGCTGCCAGCAGGTTCTGGAAATGCTCAGCCAGTTGGGCGATGGTGGCGGATTCATATAGATCTGCGTTGTATTCGAAGCTGGCAGGCAAAGCACCATTGGCTTCCATGATGTGCAGTGCAAGGTCAAACCTGGCGGTAAGATTCTCCAGCGGGGCCGGATCCAGATGTGTTCCCGCGAATTCCAGCCCGGGGGTATTGACCCAGTTCAGCATGGTTGCGAAAAAGGGCGATTGGCTGGCAGTACGTTCCGGATGGAGTTCTGCAACCAGCTTCTCGTAAGGCACGTCCTGGTGCTCATAAGCGTCCAGAGTTGTAGTGCGCACCCGCGCCAGCACTTCTGAGAAACTCGAGTCTCCGCTCAGGTCGGTCCGCAGCACCAGCGTGTTTACAAAGAACCCGATGAGAGGCTCAATTTCCACCCGGGTGCGGTTTGCAATGGGTGCGCCCACCACAACGTCAGTCTGGCCACTATAGCGGTAAAGGAGCACCTTCCAGACTGCAAGCAGGACCATGAACAAGCTCGCCTGGTTCTGACGTCCAAGTTCGCGGAGACGCTCAGCCAGCTCCGCGGGAATTTGAAAATGGCGGGAGGCCCCGCGAAGTTTGGCTTTTTGGGTGCGGGGATGGTCCGGCGGCAATTCCAGGATGGGGCTATGGTTGAGCTGGCTGCGCCAGTAGCTCATTTGCTTTTCCAGAACATCGCCGGTCAGGTGCTGCCGTTGCCACCACGCAAAATCAGCATATTGGATTGGGAGTGGAGCAAGAGGATTTGGACGCCCTTCGCTGAAAGCCTCGTATACTGCCGTGAGTTCCCGGATCAGCACGCCCAGTGACCATCCATCGGTAATGATGTGGTGCATGGTAAAGGACAGCCTGTATTCTTCCTCGCCAAGTCTGATAAGAACAGCGCGTGCCAGCGGGCCTGTGGAGAGATCAAAATCGTGCTCTCCTTCCTTCTGAAGCAGATCGCGAAGCCGGGCATGGCGGTCTGAGGGACTGCTCTCCCTCAGGTCTTCCATGGACAACGAAGATTTCGATTCCGGAGAAATAAACTGCATCACCTGGCCATCTATGAGTCCGAACGTGGTCCGCAGGGCCTCATGTCTCCTGACTATTTCCAGCCACGCAGCGTTAAGAGCATGCAGGTCCAGGTGCACCCTCACCGGCAAGATGGTTTGCAGGTTGTTCGCGCTGCCGGGTGACATCTGCTCCACAAACCACAGGCGCTGCTGGGCAAACGATGCAGGGCAGGGAGAATAAACCGGACGTTTTGAGATGGTTTCCTTCTGCTCCGCGCCAGCTTCTCTCTTTTTCTCAAGCAGAGCCAAAACGCGCCGCGCTTTATCGGGGCTTCCAACTCCTGTATGGTGAGAATCCGCCATGGTTAACTGCATTGATTATCCCACGATACCCCAACGTTTGTTGCCATCCCGAAGGCAGCGTGATGAGCGACTGGAACAGGGTTTGATGGTTCCACTGCGCAACAGTTCTCCGCGACCAAACTTGAGTGATGTCCAGGATGAGGGGATAAATGCGACAAAACATTCACCGGCTTCCGGCGGTCAACCTGTTCCATAACAGATTAAACATATTAGAAATAGTACTATGTCAAGAGGGAATCTGGGGCTGAATTCTGGCAAGTTGCACTGAAAAACCAACCAGGAGGCGAATGTGCGCTCCAGGCAGGCCATCTCCCGCAAGGTCCGGCGATTCACGGAATGTGGATGAAGTGGACTCAACGGACAGGGTGGACGGCGAAGCAGCCTGAGGTTTCACGATCAGCCTGATTCTCAAGTTCTGCCATGATGGAAACCTGATCTTCGAGCACGCTCTGCATGTGGTGTTGCTGGAGCAGCGGATTGGTGATGACTGCACGCAAGGCCACCAGAGGAGCCGCCGGGGAGGCATTTCCGAGAGCGATGGTAGTGCGCGACACAAAGGTACGGCCTGCCTGTGATTGCTGCTTCTGCAGGCGTTCATTGAAGGCATTGATCACGGCATGCTCTTCACTGGAAAAGGGAGACATACGGCGGCCGCGAAGAGCCAGGGGCAGTCCACGATAGAGAAGAATATTGGTCTGCGATTCGGACAGCAGCTCAAATTCGGGCCGCATTCGAACGAGTTCAGCCATGATGCGGGATTTGCGCAGATTCTCTTCCATGAGAAACCCATATCCCTGTTCACCGATCAGGCGCAAGGCAGCATGAAAAAACAAAGCGGCTCCATTGCGTGAGCCTTCCAATGAACGGCGGCCCAGGTCACCGGAGCCTTCCTGAAGCATGTAATGACTGTGCTTTTCAATGGCGCGTGCCGCAGTGGGATCACGTAGAAGAAGCGCGCTGGCGGCCACAGGGAGGTACATCTGCTTGTGACCATCTAAAACTACGGAGTCAGCCTGCTCAATCCCAGACAATAAGCGGCGGTGTTGCTGAGAAAACAAAAGCGGACCACCCCAGGCGGCATCCACGTGAAAGAAGATGTTGCCGGCTCGGGCGATTTCGGCAATTGTTTGCAATGGATCGATGCTGCCGCACTCGGTGGTCCCGGCAATGCCAAGCACCGCAATGATTCGTTTGCGATGCGTGGCGCAATCGGAGATGCAATCCTGGAGCGCAGATGTTTCAAGCCGATTGTCACGATCCACGGGCAGCAGCAAAACATTCTGAGTGCCCAGGCCAAGCAAGGCCGCGGCCTTCTCCATGGAGTAATGCATCAATCTTGAGCCGACAATCACAGCGCTTTCATAACCGTAATGCTCAAGAGCACGCGTCATACCGGCGGCTTCGATTCCGGGAAAATCATGGCGGGGCATGAAGCTGAGATTGCGAGCAATCCAAAGCGCAGTGAGATTGCCGAGAGTACCGCCAGAGGTGACCAGTCCCAGAGTACTGGCGTGATCCTGAACATGACGGAGATAAAAGCCACTGGTCTGGTTGTAAATCAGCCGATGCAGCGCCGCCAGAGTTTCAAGTTCAACCTGAGTCAGCACCGGCGAGGCTTCCCGTTTCACAAGGTTTTGGTTCAGAGACAGAATCAATTCGCCTATCAGGGCCATGAAGCGCGGATAAATGCCGCTCATATGCCCCATACATAATGGCGATGCCAGGTCAGCGGAGTTGCGAATGACTGTTCGTTCAAGCTGTTCGAAGTAATCCAGCAAATTCGTAGGAGATGAAGAATCGGGGTCTGGTGACAAACTATTGGCAGTTTGGTTTCGCCAGTTCGCCAAAGCGGCGAGAAGGCGCTGGCGGGCAGCAGCGTAATTCGCTTCAGCTTCCGCAGAATTCGAAAACAGGCCGAGTATGTGATCCTGGAAAGAGCAACTACCGCTGGATAGCATTCACAAGAACCTTATGGAGAAAGACTAATCAGGATGAATATGTTGCGACCGGCAAACCGGAAGCACTCTAAAAAATTAAAAACAACTCATTTGAGCAGGAGCATTACCTTTGCGAATTATAGTCGAAAGCATCCATAAGCTATCCAGTGGCGCTCGTAAAAATCCATTTGTCCGAGCAGTGCTAAGAATGCTTAAGTCATACTGACAGTAGTTTTGCACCAGAAAAGTGACACACCTGCACTTTCGTTGTACATGTGCGGATGCTATCCAAACTTTTCATCGAACCCAACCATGTTTACCCGCCGGATTCCGCAGAGGTTTGAATATAATAGGACTTTAATCCTTCTAAGCCTGGTTCCTGCTCTGGTCTGACTCGCCGCCATTCGCCTTGTGTCCAGGCCCACGCATGTGACCCGTAAGAATGCACAATGAGAAACGTTCAAGACATTTACCCGCTTTCACCTTTGCAGGAAGGAATGCTGTTTCACATCCTGCTGGAGACCGGGAGCGGTGCGTATGTTGTGCATCTCAATTTCATCATCGAGGGACATTTTGATTCCAGCGCGTTCAAGCGAGCGTGGCAGAAGCTGCTGGAACGGCACACAGTTCTACGCACCTCATTTGTCTGGCAAAAAGTTCCCAAGCCTCTGCAAGTGGTCCGGCAGCAGGTCACTCTAACATGGGATGAACGAGGCTGGAGCGGCTTCAGCGAGCAAGAGCAGGAATCCCGGCTGCAGGAATATCTGCGGGAAGAACACCGGCGGGGTTTCGATCCGGCGCAGGCGCCACTGATGCGCATAGGATTGATGCGCCTGAGCGCCGGACGCATTCAATTCATCTGGAATTATTCCCACCTTTTGCTGGATGGCTGGTCGGCCAATATTATCCTGGGAGAACTCTCAGCCTATTACAAAGCATTTTGCGACGGGCGGGAATTAGATCTGCCGAATTCGCGGCCCTACCGGGAGTTTATCGCATGGATCCAGCAGCAGAACAAAGCTGACGCCGAAGCATTCTGGCGGAAGACCTTAAAAGGGTTCACCTCTCCCACGGTTCTCGGAGTTGAGGATCTGAAGCTCAGTGCGTCTGATAGTGCGCTGGAATATCCTGAACTCTCCGCGGTGCTGGAGCGCGAGATAGCGACTGAACTGCAAACCATTGCCCGGCGGCACCGGATCACCCTGAGCACATTTTTTGAAGCCGCATGGGCACGGCTTATAGGATTCTACGGCGCCAGCAGCGATGTAGTTTTTGGCGTGACAGTCTCGGGACGGCCAGTTTCATTGCCTGGCGTGGAATCCATGGCAGGCATGCTGGCCAATACCTTGCCCCTGAGAGTGCCGGTTGGCGGCGAGCAGCAGTTGATGGAGTGGCTCAGGACGATCCAGAACCACCAGATGGAGATGGGCAGCTATGAATACAGCTCGCTGGTAGAGATCAAGAGTTGGAGCGAGGTGCCGGGCGCGCTGCCGCTGTTTGAAAGTTTCCTGGTGTATGAAAACCATCCCGTCGCAACGGAAGCGCAGGAACAGCATGGAAACATCCGGTTTATTTCGAACCGCGCTTTCGGCGGCGCTACGTATCCGCTGGTGTTGCGGGTTGAACCCGAGGAAGAATTCCTGCTGCGCATCATCTATGACCGGCGACGCTTCAGCCCACGTGCCATCCGAACCATCCTGAAGCAGGTGCAGCAACTGCTCGCCGCTATGGCTGAGAATCCTCTGCAGCAAGTCTGTGAATTATCATTGCTGGGCAGGGAAGAGCGGCAGCAGATCCTCTATGAGTGGAACAGGACAGAGCGAAGTTATCCGGCTGCAACTTTACAGACTCTATTGGAGCAGCAGGCAGAGCGAACACCGGGCGCAATGGCTGTGGCAGATGATGCTGAACGCCTGACCTACGCGGAGCTGAACCGGCAGGCGAACCAGCTTGCGCATTCTCTGAGACGACTTGGTATTGGTCCCGAGGTTCGCGTTGGCATCTGTGTGCGGCGCTCCGCGAGGATGGTTACGGCTGTTCTGGCGGTTCTCAAAGCAGGCGGAGCTTACGTTCCATTGAGTCCCGATGATCCGTCAAGGCGCTTGCGCCATATCGTGAACGACAGCCAGCTTGCAGCACTGCTGAGCGAGCGAGCTCTGGGGCACATACTGCCGGAGACTATCGGGAAGATCATTTATCTGGACGATGATGCTGCGCTGACTCGGGGGGATCACGAAAGCAATCCCGCCGTGATTGCAGAGCCGGGGAATGCCGCCTATGTTATCTATACCTCCGGCTCTACGGGTACACCCAAGGGAGTGGTGGTTGAATACGGCAGCCTGCTCAACTACCTGCTGTGGGTAAAAGAATTTTTATTGAAAGACGTCGATTCTCTGCCTGCAATCAGCAGCCTGGGTTTCGACGCATCGCTGAAGCAGATCCTGGGACCTCTGCTGACGGGCCGCACTGTCTGTGTTTTTGCCGATCTTGTGGCCGATCCGGAAAAGATATTTGCGCGAATGTCCGGGCTTGGCCGGATGGCGCTCAACTGTGTGCCTTCGCTGTGGCAACAGATGCTCGAGGAATTCACGAGACGCAAGGAAATTGTTCCGCGAAACCTGGCGCAACTGTGGCTGGGAGGAGAAAGTTGCACCCCTGAGCTGGTTGAACAGTCTCTCAAGATCCTGCCGGAACTGAAGATTTCCAATATCTACGGACCGACTGAGGCGACGGCCAACTCAGTCTTAGCGGAGAGAGTTTTTCCGGAAGATGTGTGCATAGGAAAGCCGATTGCGAATACACGCGTTTACGTTCTGGACGCAAACCTGCAACCGCTCCCGGCGGGAATTGCAGGGGAGTTGTTCATTGGCGGATCAGGTGTTGCACGCGGGTATCAGAATCATCCGGAGTTGACGGCGGAAAGATTCATGCCTGACCCATTTTCACAGACTGCCGGGGCGCGTCTATACCGAAGCGGCGATCGCGTGCGTTGGCGCGCGGATGGGAACCTGGAGTTCGTAGGACGCACCGACCATCAGGTCAAGATACGTGGCAACCGCATCGAGTTGGGGGAAATAGAGGCCGCATTACGCAGCTATCCGCAGGTGGAACAGGCGGCAGTGGTAGCGCGCAACGATGGAGCAGGCGGGAAGTATCTGGCGGCATATGTTGCGCCGAAGGTACAGACGAAAATTGTGGTTCCAGAACTGCGGAGTTACGTGCAGCAGAGCCTGCCTAAATACATGTGGCCCAGCGCATTGGTGGTGCTGCCGTCATTACCGGTGACCTCCGGCGGGAAGCTGGATCGCCATGCATTGCCGGTCCCGGAGCGCAACAATGGCGCACGCTACGCACCACGCACGCCCGAAGAGGAAGCCCTGTGTGAAGTGTTTGCGGAAGTCTTGGGGCTGGAGCAGGTGAGCCCGGAAGATAATTTCTTTGACCTAGGCGGACACTCGCTGGCGGCAATGCGCCTGGCAGGACGAGTGCGGTCGGTGCTGGGGAAAGAGTTGCGCCTGGCCGAAGTGTTCAATGCCTCCACGGTTGCCGAGCTCGCCCAGAGAATGGTGGAGGCTGACAAGCTGCGTCCGGTGCTCAAGCCGCAAGAGCGCCCGGCGCACCTGCCGCTTTCCTATGCACAGCAGCGGCTGTGGTTTATTGATCAACTGGAAGGATCGAGCATTCAATACAACCTCACTGAGGCTTTGCGCCTGAGCGGGAAGTTCGATCACGAAGCACTCCAGTGGGCGATCAACACCATTGTGGAGCGGCACGAAATTCTGCGCACCTGCTTCCGCCATGGCCATGATGGAGAGCCAGAGCAGGTCATCCTGCCGGAGTTGCAGATTTCTCTTGCTGTAGAAGACCTGTCCGCACTGGATGATGAAAGCCAGAAGAACAGGATGGCTGAACGACTGCGGCAGGAATGGAATGAGAAATTCGACCTGGCGCAGGGGCCATTGCTGCGTCCAAGGGTGATAAGGCTGGGAGCGGAGGAGCACGTTCTGCTGCTCAGCACCCATCACATTATCTGCGATGGCTGGTCTGGCGGCGTCTTCAACCGCGAGTTCATGGCGCTTTACGATGCGTTTCAGAATGGGCAACGGGAGGACGCGCTGCAGCCGCCGGCAATTCAATATGCGGATTTCACATTATGGCAGCGCTCATGGCTGGAGGCGGGAACGCTGGTGGAACAACTGGATTTCTGGAAGGAACATCTTGCGGGTGCTCCGGCAGAGCTGGGACTGCCTCTGGACAGGCCACGCGGGCCACAGCAGACATTCGCGGCTGACCTGTGCCGGATCACGATTCCGGGCGAGCAACTGGGCCGGTTCAAGCGACTGATTCATGCCAGCAGCGCAACTTTATATATAGGCTTGCTTTCTGCGCTGGCTGTGCTGCTCGAACGTTACAGCGGCCAGCCTGATGTGGTGACCGGATCTCCCATCGCCAACCGCCAGGAGCGGCAGCTTGAAGATGCCATCGGCTTTTTCGTGAATTCGCTGGCCATGCGCGTGCGCGTGAATGAAGAAAGCAGCTTTGTGAAGTTGCTGAGTGCGGTGCGCGCGACAGTGCTCGAGGCCTACAAGCACCAGGACGTGCCCTTCGAAAGGCTGGTCGAAGAACTCGCGCCACACCGCACCCTGAACATAACGCCGATCTTTCAAGTTGTGTTTGCGCTGCAGAATGCTCCCGAGCACGCATTGCAGTTGCCGGGACTCAAGGTCACGCCGCTGAACAGTGATGAACTGCGCGTGCGTCATGATCTTGAGATTCATGCGCGGGAACATGAAGGCCAACTGGAGATCTTCTGGCTTTACAACCGTGATTTGTTCGACGGCTGGCGCATGGAGCAGATGGTCCGCCATTTCGCGCATTTGATGGAGGCGATTCTCGATGCTCCGGATGTGCCGCTGCACGGCCTGGAGATGCTTGATGGGGAAGAGCGGCAACTCTTGTTCGAGCAGCTAGATGCCACCGAGGGAGGTCTGCCGGAGGCAAGCGTGGTCATGCTGTTCGAGCAACAGGTGTCGCGCCGGCCAGATGCAGAGGCAGTCATTTGCGGGGAGCAGAGGCTTACGTATGGCGAGCTGAATGCGCGGGCAGACACCGTTGCTCACTGGTTACGGCAACTGAATGTGACGGCTGAAACACTGGTGGGTGTGGCGCTGGAACGCTCGGCAGAGATGATCGTCGCGCTGCTTGCAATCCTCAAGGCCGGTGGCGCTTATGTTCCGATTGCTCCTGAATATCCGGCGGCGCGAAAGAAAGAAATGATTGCGGATGCCGGATTGCGGCACGTCATCACGCTGAATGCCAGCCGAAGTGAATACCAAGAGATGGTTGAGCACGTAATTGCGGTGGAGCTGACAGCAACAGAAATTCATAAGCCCGATCTGCTGCCGGTTTCTTCGCCAGAGATGGCCGCCTATGTGAACTACACTTCCGGCTCCACAGGCCGTCCGAAGGGAGTGCTGGTGACGCACGCCAGCATCGTCCGTCTCGTCTGCGAGCCCAATTATGTGAAGCTGGATGGCGACTCACGAATCCTGCAACTGGCCCCACTGAGCTTTGACGCGGCGACCTTTGAGATATGGGGCGCGCTCTTGAATGGCGGGTGCGTGGTGGTCATGCCCGCGGGACCGGTATCAGCGCACGAGCTGGGGAATGTTCTTGCTCAAGAACGGGTGAATACATTGTGGCTCACCGCCGGATTGTTCCATGAGGTTGTCGAAAGCGACGTGAATGTCTTATCAGGAATAAGACAACTGCTCGCGGGCGGCGACGTTCTCTCGGCTGATCACGTGAGACGAGTCGTGCAAGCTCATCCCGATTGCCAGGTGATCAATGGATACGGGCCTACGGAGAACACGACATTCTCCTGCTCCTATCCAGTCAGAAAAGAAGACAGCCTGAGCTTTGGAGTCCCTATTGGGTTTCCCATCCGGCAGACGCGGGCCTACGTTCTGGATGCGAGGCTCCAGCCTGTTCCTCTGGGAGTGACCGGAGAGCTGTATGTAGCCGGAGTTGGCCTGGCACGCGGATACCTGAATGAGCCAGCCTTCACCGCTGAACGTTTTATTGCTGACCCATACGGCAATTCCGGAACGCGCATGTACCGGACCGGAGACCTGGTACGGTGCAACCGTGACGGAGCGCTGGAATTTCTGGGCCGTGCCGACCGGCAGGTGAAAGTGCGCGGTTTTCGCGTGGAGCCGCAGGAGATCGAGGCCGTTCTCAGCCAGATGGAAGGAGTAAGCCAGTGTGCGGTGCTGGCCTGGCAGGATAACACGGAGGGCAAACGGCTGGCGGCCTACGTGGTGCCGGCAGCGGGAATTACGCTGAACCCAGAAAATGTAAGCCGTGGGCTGAAAGAACGGCTTCCGGCGCACATGTCGCCCTCGGATCTTGTGTTCCTCGAGGCCTTACCATTGACGGTCAACGGCAAGCTGGATCGCGCAGCCCTGCCGAAGCCAGAGCGTAAAAGTTCGTTGCATTCCTATCGCGCTCCCCGCACCCCGGTGGAAGAGATGCTGTGTGAAATGTTCGCTGAAGTTCTGGCGGCGGAACGGATCAGCATCGGCGACAATTTCTTTGAAGCGGGTGGACACTCGCTGCTCGCCACGCGACTGGTGAGCCGCATCCGGACCACGCTGGCAGTCGATCTGCCGATGCGGACGATCTTTGAATTTCCTACAGTGGAATCGCTGGCTGCACATTTGCCGCAGGCGTCCGCGGCGAGGATTCCACTGGCCCCGCAAGCGCGTCCTGAGCGCCTGCCTCTTTCTTATGCTCAACAGAGATTGTGGTTCATTGACCAGCTTGAAAAAAGCAGCGTGCAGTACCACATTCCCGCAGCCTTGCGGTTGCGCGGCAAGCTGGATCACGCGGCACTTTGTGGGGCGATCCACGCGGTGGTGCAGCGGCATGAAAGCCTGCGGACCACATTCATTGAAGTCGAAGGCCAGGCGGCGCAGGTCATCGCTCCGGAACTGCAAATCGAAATGCCGCTCAGCGACCTGGGCGGGCTGGACAGCCGCATTCGCCAGCAGAGGATTGAAGCGGCATTGCGGCGCGAGAGGGAAGAAGCGTTTGATCTTGCCCAAGGGCCGCTGCTGCGGGTGAAACTGCTGAAGCTGGGCGAAGAAGAGCACGTCCTGCTGCTCACATTCCATCACATCATTGCCGATGGCTGGTCGCTGGGTATTTTCAACCAGGAATTCATCGCGTTCTATGAAGCATTTCAGCCGGGCGCGCAGAATGGGCAGAAGCTGCTTGAGCCTTTGCCGGTGCAGTATCCGGACTTTGCCCTATGGCAGAGAGCATGGCTCGATCAGGCAGAGATGGCGCGTGAACTGGAGTACTGGAAGCGGCAACTGGCCGGCATTCCTGAACAGCTTGTGCTGCCTCAGGATCGTCCGAGGCAGGCACGGCAGACATTTGCGGCCGGGGTTCACAGCCACGCGTTAACGAGTACGCAGGCAACAGCTTTGAAGCGGCTGGCGCACTCCGGCAATGCAACCTTATATATGGCGCTGCTTTCAGCGCTGGCGGTGCTGCTGGAACGGTATAGCGGGCAGAAAGATATTGTCATAGGCTCGCCGATTGCCAACCGGCAGGAGGCGCAACTGGAGAAGCTGATCGGATTCTTCGTGAACTCGCTGGTCATGCGTGTTCCTGTCGAAGAAGAACAAACGTTCCCGCAACTGCTGGCGCGAGTGAGAGAGGTGGCGCTGGCGGCCTACCAGCATCAGGACCTCCCATTTGAACGGCTGGTAGAAGAGCTGGCGACACGGCGCAGTTTGAATACCCCGCCCATTTTTCAGGTGATGTTTGCACTGCAAAACGCACCCATGACGGCGCAACGGATCAAAGGACTTGAGATAGAACCGATTGAGTCAAAAGAGATGCGAGTCCGCCTGGATGTGGAGTTGCATGCGCGGGAATCCGGCGAAGGGTTGGAGTTTCACTGGGTCTATAACTCCGATCTGTTTGAGCCCTGGCGAATTGAGCAGATGGCCGGCCATTATGAACGGTTGCTGCAACTGGTCAGCGAACAGGGCGGATGTCCTCTATGGCAAATCGATTTCCTCAACGATGAAGAGCGGCGGCAACTCCTGTTGGAGTGGAACCAGACGGAGCTTGAGATTACGCAAGGAACGCTGCACGCGTCTTTTGAACGCCAGGTGGAAAAGACCCCGGATGCAATGGCTGCAATCTGCGGAAAGGAGACAATCTCTTATCGAGCCTTGAATGAGCAGGCCAACCAGTTAGCTCATTATCTGCAAAAGCTGGGAGCCGGTCCGGAACTACGGGTAGGAATCTGCATAACGCGCAATCTGGACATGCTTGTGGGCCTGCTCGGCATTCTGAAGAGCGGGGCGGCATACGTGGCGCTTGATCCTGGTTATCCAGCAGAACGCGTGGAGTTCATGCTGAAGGATTCAGCAGCGCCGTTGCTGGTAACGCAAAAGACGTTGGAGCCCAAGCTGGCCTTCTATCAAGGCAGGATGGTGCTCCTGGACAGCGCAGAAGAGATCAGCCGCGAGCATCCTGAGAATCTGCGCACATCAGTGATGCCTGAGAATCCTGCGTACGTGATCTATACTTCGGGTTCCACGGGGACGCCGAAGGGCGTTGCAATTCGCCATAGCAGCGCCGCAATCCTGATGGAGTGGGCAACGCAAGTTTTCTTGCCGGAAGATCTAGGCTGTGTGCTTGCATCTACGTCTATCTGTTTTGATCTCTCCATTTTCGAGATTTTTGTACCGCTTAGCTGTGGCGGTTCTGTCTGTTTTGTGGATAACGTCCTGCACCTGGGAGAGAAGACAGGAGCAGCCCAGATCACGTTGATTAATACAGTTCCTTCGGCCATGAGAGAACTGGTGCGAACGCATTCGGTACCGCCATCAGTACGAACCATTAACCTGGCCGGGGAGGTCCTGCCCGCAGAACTGGTGCACCAGATTTATGAGACAACACGAGCGCAAAAAGTGTTCAACCTTTATGGGCCTTCGGAAGACACGACCTACTCAACATTCGCGTTGCTGCGACAGGACACGACGAGACACATGGTCCCTATCGGCAGTCTAGTCGCCAATACCCAGGCCTACGTGCTGGATGAATGGATGAAGCCAGTCCCGGTGGGCGTGGTTGGCGAGCTGCATCTTGCGGGCGGCGGCCTGGCCCGCGGGTATTTGAACCGTCCTGAACTTACGGCGGAGCGGTTCCTTCCCAACCCATTCAGCACACCGGCGGGAGAACGCATGTACCGTACGGGGGACCTGGTGCGCCACTTGCGTGATGGAAAGTTGGAGTTTCTGGGGCGCGCCGATCATCAGGTGAAGCTGCGGGGCTTCCGCATAGAACTGGGTGAAATTGAGAATGCTCTGGCGCAGTATCCGGGAGTAAGTGAAGCTGCGGTGATGGTGCGCGAGGACCGGCCGGGAGACAAGCGCCTGGTGGCCTACATTGTTCCTGCATCCGGCCAGACAGTTGATGTAAATACTGTGCGCCATTACCTGCAGCAAACATTGCCGGACTTCATGGTGCCCACAGCTATGGTACTGCTGGCAGCATTCCCACAGACAGCAAATGGCAAGCTGGACAGAAAAGCTTTACCTGCCCCGGATGCGCAGACAGAAAAGCGCAAGCACGAACCTCCACACACCAAGCTGGAGCAGACCATTGCTCAAGCATGGAAGGAAGTGCTGGAGATAGAAAATGTCAGTGTACACGACAACTTTTTTGATATCGGCGGGCATTCCATCCTGGCCAAGCTTTTGCAGGCCAAGTTATATACCGCATTGGGAGAGGAGATTGAACTGGTATATTTATTCCAGTTTCCAACCATAGCTTCGCTTGCACGTTTTCTGGAAGGCCAGCACCTTTCCGCGGAAGAGTCGCGCGGAGAAACACAACGCGCAGCACAACAGAAGCAAGCCGTTGAAAAGTTAAGAAGGGCGCGCGGCATATGAGCAAAGAACTCGTAGACGGAATTGCCATTGTCGGAATGACGGGACGTTTTCCGCAGGCGCCCGATCTGAATCAGTTCTGGCGCAACCTCCAGGAAGGCGTGGAGGCAGTGTCGTTCTTTTCAGATGCGGAGTTGCAGGCTGCGGGAATTCCTGAGGCGGTGCGGCGCAACCCGAATTACGTGAAGGCCAAAGCCGTTCTTGAAGGCGCCGACCTGTTTGACGCTTCTTTCTTTGACTTTTCACCGCGAGAAGCCGAACTCACCGATCCGCAAATTCGAGTGTTCATGGAGTGCGCATGGGAGGCGCTGGAAAACGCCGCTTACAATCCGGATAACTTCTCCGGGCTTATCGGCGTTTATGCAGGCATGTCATTCAGTTCTTACATGCTGAGCGTATTGGCTGCGAGCGCAGGCGCGAAAAATTTCGATTCTTTTCGCGCGCTTCTTGGTTCCGACAAGGACTATCTCTCCACCTGGGTTTCGTACAAACTGAACCTGCACGGACCGAGTTTCAATATCCAGACCGCCTGCTCTACGGCGCTGGCAGCCGTGCATCTCGCCTCCCGCGCCTTGATTACGTTTGAATGCGATATGGCGCTGGCGGGCGGCGTGTCGATCAGTGTGCCGCAGCGCTCCGGATATTTTTACGAGCAGGGCAGCATTTTTTCTTCTGATGGACACTGCCGCAGCTTTGACGCCCGTTCGAATGGCTCCATGGCAGGCGAAGGTGTGGGTGTGGTTGTGCTCAAGAGGCTGGAAGATGCGCTCAAAGGCGGAGACACGATCCAGGCTGTGATCAGAGGATCGGCAGTGAATAATGATGGCCGCCGCAAAGTCGGGTACACGGCCCCGGCGGTCCAAGGACAGGCTGAAGCAATCTCGATGGCGCTGGCTGTTGCCGAGGTGGAAAAGCAGAGCATTGCCTACATCGAAGCGCATGGCAGCGGCACCAAAGTAGGAGATCCGATCGAGGTTTCTGCTCTGAACCAGGTATATGCGCAAAGCGGCTTGGAGCGCAGCAGTATTGCTATTGGATCAGTGAAATCGAACATCGGCCACCTGGGGCCGGCAGCCGGGATCGCAGGATTGCTCAAGACAGTGCTGGCCATACAACATGGCCAGATACCGCCATCTCTGCACTTCGATGTTCCCAATCCCCAAATTCCTTTCGAGCGCGGACCTTTTCGTGTGAACAATGTGCTTTCTCCGTGGCCGTTGCGCAACCGGCCGCGCCGCGCCGGGGTGAGCTCCTTCGGCGTGGGTGGAACCAACGTACACTTGATTGTGGAGCAGGCGCCTGCGGCGGTCGCTCATGATCCGGCCAAACCCTGGCAGTTGCTGGCGCTTTCTGCGCGCACTCCAGCAGCATTGGAGAAAGCGACTGAACGATTGGCGCAGCATGTGCGCGACAATCCTGAACAGAATTTTGCCGACGTTGCCTTTACTCTGCAATCAGGGCGCAAGGCCTTCGAGCATCGCCGCGCGGTTGTCTGCCGCGATGCCCGCCACGCAGTAGAGCTGCTTCAGTCGCGTGAACCATTGGTCAGCAGACCGGCCTCGTCTTCTTTCAGCCCCCGCGCAGTTTCATTCCTGCTGCCGGGACTGGGCAATCACTATGTGGATATGGGGCGCGGGCTGTACGAGAACGAGCCGGAGTTCAGGAAACAGGTGGATTTCTGCTGTGAAGTCCTCCGCCCGCTTCTGGATTTCGATCTGCGCAGGGTGATGTATCCGATCAAGCCGGTGAGAGAGCAGGACGGTGCAGCAGCGAACCAGCGGCTGGATTTCCGCAAGATGGTGTTGTCTGCCCGTGAAAACGGTTCCGGGGAAAACCCACTGCAGCGCACGGTTTGGGCGCAACCGGCATTATTTGTGGTGGAGTATGCGCTGGCCAGGTTGTGGATGAGCTGGGGCATTGTGCCGGAATCCATGATGGGCTACAGCATCGGCGAATATGTAGCGGCGACGCTGGCAGGTGTGATTTCCATTGAAGACAGTTTGCGCCTGCTGGCTGGTCGTGCGCGAAGGATTGAAGCACTGCCTGCGGGCGGCATGCTGGCCATCGCTGCCGGTGAAGAGGCTGCACGCGTTTTGTTGCCGGCAGAGATCACGATAGCAGGAAGCAATGGTCCATCACTCTGTGTAGTTGCCGGTCCCGCAGAGGCGATTGCGGCACTGGAGCGCAGCATCGTCGAAAAAGGCGAAGTCGCCTGCCGTCGCCTGAAGACAGCGCACGCATTCCACTCGCCGTTGATGGAGCCTGTAGCTGCGGCGCTTACGGAGCAGGCACGCTCGATGCAGCTTCAGCCTCCACAGATACCTTATATCTCCAATGTGACCGGCACGTGGATGATACCAGAGCAGGCCACGGATCCTGCTTATTGGGCACAGCATCTGTGCCAGCCGGTACGCTTTGCTGAAGGCCTGCGCGAACTCTGCTCCAGATCTCTTCCGGTATTGCTTGAAGTGGGGCCGGGGCAGATGCTGAGTTCACTTGCGGAGCAGTATCTGGGCGGCATGGACGCCCGTGAGCGCCTCATCGTGCCGTCATTGCCGCATGAGCCGGATCACAAGCCTGATCGCCCATTCATCTTGCAGAGCCTGGGGCAGTTATGGATGAGCGGCATGGAGCCGGATTGGGTTGCCGTTCATGCGCAGGAACGGCGAGGCCGCGTGCCACTGCCCACGTATCCGTTTGAACGAAAAAGGTACTGGCTGGAGACACGCATGCCAGTCATGCAGCAACAGGCGCAGGAAGAGGAAGAGGAAGAAGTTGTTCGTGCACTGGCCGTGAGTGCAGCCGCAGAGGTTGGGGCGGCTGGAGCAGTGGATGAAACCAGCCTGTATTCTCGCCCTGATATGGGTGTAGCGTATGCTGCGCCTACCAATGAGATGGAACAAAAGATTGTAAGCATCTGGGAAACCCTGTTGGGCACCAGTCCCATTGGCATTCACGATAATTTTCTGCGCCTGGGTGGTAACTCTTTGCTGGCAATCCGCGTAGCAGCGGAGTTGCGCGCGGCGTTCCAGATCGAATTTCCAATACAGGCGCTGATGACAGCATCCACCCCAGCCGAGTTGGCGCTGGTCATCGAGGATGCACTGGTCACCATGATTGAAGGCATGAACGAGACCGGGATTTCATGAAGAGGATAGCGCCACAACCAAAACCCTTTACCGCAGCGTCGCGAAGCCAGAACCAAAACCTTTAACCGCAGAGGACGCAGAGGACGCAAAAGTAACAAAAGTAACAAAAGTAGTTGATATGTATTGGATTACATGAGCAGCGATGTCCAGAACAAAACGGAGTTGTTGAGCGAGGCGCTGAAGGCGCGAATCGCAAAGCTCACTCCGGCCCAGCGGGAAAAGCTGGCGCAACGGATGAAGAGCGGAGCAACCGCGGTACAGGCGGAGCCTGGCTTGCGGAGACGGCCCGGGCTTGAATACCCGATCACTCCCGAGCAGGAACATATGTGGCTGGTGCAGCAGGTTGATCCGGGAACCTATTATTTCAATCACTCTCATGCATTCCTGCTGCGCGGACATTTAGATATCGCGGCCATGCAAAGGGCGCTGGATGAACTGGTCCGCCGCAATGAGAACCTGCGCACGTATTTTCCGGAGGTTGAAGGCCGACCGCAAGCCGAAGTCCTTCCTGAACTGCGCCTTCCGCTGGAACTGGAAGATATTTCGGAGGTTCCGGAAGAGAAACGACAGGAACACATCCTGGCGCTGGTGAATGCGGAGATTTCACGTCCGTTTGATCTTCTTCAAGGGCCGCTGCTGCGGAGCAAGGTGTATCGCGCCAGCGAAGATGAGCACGCAATCATCATTATTGTTCATCACCTGGTCACCGATTTTGTCTCTTACAGTCTTCTGGAAAAAGAGATCTTCGCAATCTATGCGGCATTCTCGCGCGGATTGCCCTCGCCCTTGCCGGAGCCGCCGGTCCAATATGGCGACTTCGCCTTATGGCTGCATGAATGGATGAACTCCGGCGCTTCTGAGCGGCAGACGGAATACTGGATGAAGCAGCTTGCCGACGTCGCGCTGCTGGATCTTCCGACCGACCTCCCACGTCCTCAGTTTCGCAGCTTCAGGGGCGAGCGCGTCTACCGGTTTATTCCTGATCCGGTATGGGAACCGTTCAAGCAGCTTAGCTTCGCCGCCAATGTGACGCGGTTCACGGCATTTATCGCCGCTTATGCCGTGCTTCTCTGGCAGCAGACGGGAAAAAGCGATATTGCTATTGCCGTCCCCATCAGCAACAGAAAACACCAGGAAACGCAGCTTCTGGTCGGCTATTTCCTGAATACGGTTGTGGTACGCCTCGATCTCTCCGGCAATCCGTCTTTCAGCGAACTGCTGCGGCGCACCCGGTCAACCATGCTGGAGGCCATGGCCAATGCCGATGTGCCGTTTGAGACCATACTGAACAAGCTGCACATTGCCCGCGATCCCAGCCGCGCACCGCTGGTAGAAACTTCATTCGCATTTGCAAATGACTCTGGAGCGATTGATCTGCAAGGGGTGCCCCTGAAAGTGGAGCGGTTGAAGGCCCACTACCGCTCGGCATGGCTGGACCTGAATTTTGCCGTCAATGACATCGATACTCTGGCGGCGGTGTTTTTCGATTACATCCCGGAGCTGTTCTTCCATTCCAGCATCGAGCGCATGATGGACCGCTTTGATCTGGTGCTCAGAGAAGTGGTGGCTGACCCGAACAGGCATCTTTCTGATTTAAACCTGCTCACTACAGAGGAGCGCCGACAGCTTCTGGTGCAGTGGAACCAGACCGGCGCGGCGATTCCCGGCAACTGCCTGCACGAGTTTTTTGAGTTGCAGGCGCAGCGCAGCCCTGAAGCGCTGGCCATCATTTATGGCCAGCAGTCATTGAGTTATCAGGAACTCAACCAGCGCTCGAACCAGTTGGCCCATCATTTGACCAAGCTGGGCATCGGTCCCGAAGTGCGGGTAGCGATCTGCATTACGCGTGGCCTGGATATGGTGGTTGCCGTGATGGCAGTGCTGAAAGCTGGAGGAGCTTATGTTCCTCTGGATCCCAATTATCCTGCCGAGCGGGTTGCGCTGATGCTGAACGATTCCGAGGCACAGGTGCTGCTGGCGCAGGAGCATTTACTGGAGCAACTGCCGTCTTTCACCGGCAGAGTTGTAAAGATAGACAGCCAGTGGAATGAAATTGCCCGGGAGAGCACGGAGAATCCATATTCACAGGTCACGGCAGACAATCTGGCTTACGTGATTTACACCTCAGGCTCTACCGGCAAACCCAAAGGCGCGATGATTCGCCATCGGAGCCCGGCAATATTGGTGAATTGGGCGCAGGACGTATTCTCACAGGAAGAACTAGCCGGGGTGCTCGCCTCAACTTCGATCTGTTTCGATCTCTCCATCTTTGAAATTTTCGTGCCTCTAAGTTGCGGCGGCGCGGTGCTGGTGGCCGAGAACGCTTTAGCTTTAGGAGAAATGCCCAACCGGGACCAGGTCAAGCTCATCAATACCGTTCCATCGAGCATGAGAGAGTTGGTGCGCACCCGAAGCGTGCCTGATTCGGTGCACGTGGTGAACCTGGCAGGAGAGGCTTTACCTGCAGATTTGGTCCGTGACCTCTATGAAAGCACTCAAGTGCGCAGAGTGTTCAACCTTTATGGGCCAACTGAGGACACCACCTATTCAACGTGGGCATTCCTGGAGCGCGATGCGACGAGGTGGAGCGTGCCGATCGGGCGTCCTCTCGCCAACACTCAGGTCTACATCCTGAATGAATGGATGAAGCCGGCGCCCCTGGGAGCCATAGGTGAGCTTTATCTCGCGGGTGAAGGGCTGGCGCGTGGTTACCTGAATCGTAGTGACCTCACCGCCGAGCGGTTTCTGCCAAATCCATTCAGCAGCGCGGCCGGAGAACGGATGTATCGCACCGGCGATACTGTGCGCTATCTGCCCGATGGGACGCTGGAATTCTTTGGACGCACGGACCAGCAGATCAAGCTGCGCGGATATCGCGTGGAACTGGGAGAGATTGAAGCCGCGCTCAGACGGTGTGAGGGCGTGGCGCTTGCTGTGGTGGTGGTTCGCGAAGACCGTCCGGGAGACAGGCGGCTGGCGGGATACGTGGTGGCGAGTCCCGAGACAAAGCTCAATACGGCAGCATTGCGCGACCGGCTGGCGCAAAGCCTTCCTGATTACATGGTGCCCCCGGCATTGATGGTGCTGGATGCTCTTCCTATAACTTCCAGCGGAAAGCTGGACCGCAAAGCGCTGCCCGCGCCCGACTTCAGCGCCGCCCCGGTGCGGAGGCCGCCACGCACACACGAAGAAAAGATTCTGGGTGCGCTGTTGATCGAGATTCTGGGCATTCCTGAGATAGGTCTGGGCGACAACTTTTTCAACCTGGGGGGAGACAGCATCCTCTCCATCCAGTTAGTGAGCCGCATGCGACGCGCCGGGCTGGTGATTACCTCGCGCGATGTTTTCCAGCAGCAGACCATGGAGGCTCTGGCGGCGGTGGCGCGGCCATTGAACCAGCATCTTTTGACGGCTCGCGATACAGGTATAGGAGCCCTGCCGCTGACTCCGATCATGCACTGGCTCATGGAACGAGGCGGTTCTATTCAGAGGTTCAGCCAGTCAATGCTGTTGCGGGTTCCTGGTGGTCTGAATGAAGCTACTCTGACGGCTGCATTGCAGGCTGTTCTTGATCATCATGATGCGCTGCGCCTGAGACTGTGGCTGGAAGATGCAGGCCGCAAATTAGAAATTGGTCCAGCAGGGTCGGTGCGAGCAGAAGGTTGTTTCCGGCGTTGCAGCGTGGAAGGCTTGAATGAAGAGGCACGGAATGCGCTGATGCTGGAAGAGGCGCGCGCAGCAGAACTGCGGCTCTCACCCCAGACCGGAAGTGCAGTGCAGGCAGTCTGGTTTGACAATGGACTAGAACATGCAGGGCGATTGCTGCTCATGATTCACCACCTGGCGGTGGATGCTGTCTCATGGCAAATTCTGCTGCCTGACTTGGCAGCGGCATGGCAGGCGATCACCGCTGCGCGGACGCCGGTGCTGGCGCCCTGCGGCACTTCATTCCGGCAATGGGCTGAACGGCTCGCCATTGAAGCGCGGAATCCTGACCGGTTTCCGGAACTGGAATTCTGGAAAGCAACTCTGGCGCGTACTGAAACTAGCTTCTTTGAAAAGCCATTCGATCCGCAACGCGATACCGTTGCTATCGTCCGCCATCTCACCTTGACTCTTCCGGCCAGGATCACCATGCCTCTGCTGAACTCTGTGCCTGCGGCTTTTGGGGCAAGAATCAACGAGGTGCTGGTGGCGGCACTGGCGCTCGCCGTTCTCAAATGGCGGCAGCGCCGTGGACAGCAGCATGGCAAGGTTCTGCTGCTTGATCTCGAAAAACATGGCCGCGAAGAAATCTTTCCTGATGTTGATCTATCGCGCACCGTGGGATGGTTCACCACCCTGTTTCCAGTGCGCCTCGAATTGAATGCGGTCAATCTGGAAGAGGTAGGGCGCGGCGGCGATGCGCCTGCGCAGATGATCAATCTTGTCCGGGAGCAACTGCGCGCTGTGCCCGACAACGGATTGGGTTATGGCCTGCTGCGCTATCTGAATCCGGAAACTGCTCCCGCTCTGGCCGCTCTTCCAAAGCCGGAACTTCTCTTCAACTATCTTGGCCGTTTTGCCACTTCTGAGGAAAGCGACTGGAGCGCTTCGGTGGTGCTGGGCGCAGGGGCCAATCCTGATCTTGGCCTGGCGCATGGACTCGAACTGAATGCCCTTACTCTTGACCGCTCCAGCGGTCCGGAGTTGAAAGCCACGTGGTCATGGGCTCCAGCGTTGCTGCAACAAGATGCGGTGCAGGAGTTGGCACGGGAGTGGTTCCAGGCGCTCGAAGTGCTGGTGGCCAGCGCAGACCAGCGGGGAACGCGCGGGCTTACGCCTGCTGATGTGCCGCTGGTGCAGCTTTCCCAGATGGAGATCAATCGCCTGCAAAACAAACACGGCAAACTGGATGATATTTTGCCGCTCTCCACCGTGCAGGAAGGACTGCTGTTCCACTCCGTCTATGCGACATATGAGGCCAACGCGCTTGATATCTACAACGTCCAGTTGGTGCTGACTCTGGAGGGCGATGTGGATGAAGAGGCGCTGCAATCGGCGATTCGCACAGTGCTGCGGCGACATGCCAATCTGCGCGCGGGTTTTGAACATGAGGGCGTGAGTCATCCCGCGCAGTTTATTCCAGCGGAATTTACGCTTCCGTGGCGCAGGATCGATCTTTCGGCCATCAGTGAAGCGGAGCAGAAACAACAGCTCGCGGCGTTGATGCATGAAGATGAAAAGTCGCGATTCAATCTGGCATTTCCGCCCCTGTTCCGGTTCACGCTGGTGCGTACGGGGCACCAGCAGCACAGGTTTGCGCTTACCTATCACCACATCCTGATGGATGGCTGGTCTTCACCGGTATTCATGCGTGAAATGCTGACTGTATATGAGCGCAATGGAGACACCAGCGGGCTTCTGCGGGTTACACCTTATCGTGATTATCTTGCATGGCTCCGCTTGACGGACCGGGAAGTCTCGCGCGTCGTATGGCGTGAAGCGCTGGAGGGTCTGCAGGAGCCCACGCGCATGGTTGCAGCAGTTCCCGGACATGCCAAGGACATTCCGCAGGAAGTGAGATTCGATCTTGCGGATGATTTGAGCCACGCCCTGATCTCATTGGTTCGCAAACACAATCTCACTCTGAATACCCTGGTGCAGGGAACATGGGCGATTCTGCTCGGCAGACTCACCAACCAGGAAGACGTGGTATTCGGCGGCACAGTTTCCGGACGTCCGCCTGAAATACCCGGCATCGAGACCATGGTGGGATTGTTCATCAACACTGTGCCGATCCGCGTACAGTTGCGCCCCGGCGACGTATTGCTGGACGTGCTCACGCGCTTGCAGGACCAGCAATCGAGACTCAGAGCGCATGAGTATCTCTCACTGGCAGAAATACAGCGGGTAGCCGGGCTGGGTGAACTCTTCGATACGCTGGTGGTCTTTGAAAATTATCCTCTGGACCGGCGGGAGTTTGCGCAGCCGATTGCCCGCATGCGCATCAGCCACGCCGAGGGCTGCGACTTTACTCACTATCCACTCACCCTGAAGATCCATCACGTTAAGAACGTTCACATCTTCTTCGAGTACCGCATTGATTTGCTGGATGGCGCTACTGTGCAAACCCTGGGCAAGCGACTGATCCGGCTTTTGGAACAGGCGGCCGCTGATGCACGCACCCCTCTGCACAGGTTTGAGATTCTTGACCACGGTGAACGCCAAACACTGCTGGAAGATTTCAACAGAAAAGACTATTCCACTCACGAAGGCATGCTGCCGCAGTTGTTCGAGCAGCCGGTGGAGCGCACACCGAATGCGGTTGCGCTGGTTTGCGGTGAAGAATCCGTTACTTATGCCGGCCTGAATGCGCGGGCCAATGCATTGGCGCGTATGCTCATCGGTTTGAGCGTCGGACCGGAAAGTGTGGTGGGCATATGCATGGACCGTTCTATTCCCATGGTGGTGGCCATGCTTGCGGTGGTGAAAGCCGGGGGCGCTTACCTTCCTCTTGATCCGGAGTATCCGCAGGCGCGGATTGGATACATGGTGGAGGATGCCGCTCCGCGTGTAGTGCTTAGTTCGCGGCGTCTGCGAGAGCGGCTGCCGCAGCAAATCAGAGTCATTGCGCTGGATGAATCGGAAACACAAGCCACCCTGGAGAAGCAACCCAGTCATAACCTGACAGATGCCGAGCGGGTTGCATCTCTGCGGCCTCTGCATCCTGCGTATGTGATCTACACTTCCGGTTCCACCGGCAAGCCCAAAGGTGTAATGGGAACTCACCAGGCCCTTATTGACCGGTTGCACTGGGGCTGGCGCGCGCTTCCTTTTGCACCCGGTGAGGTCTGCTGCCAGAAAACTTCTATATGTTTTATTGATTCGGTGCCTGAAATCTTTGGCCCGCTGCTGCGCGGTCATTTGCTGGTCATCTTTCCTGAAGACCTGGCGAAAGATTCGACCAGGCTGGTGAACGCGCTGGAACGATACAAAGTTGGCCGCATCATCCTGGTGCCGTTTCTGCTGCGCCATATCATCCATACCGAACCGGAACTCAGCAGACTTCTGGCCGGCGTTCATACCGTGATCAACAGCGGCGAGGCACTGCCTTCCGACCTGGCAGTGTTATTCGCCAAGGCGATGCCTCATGCCAGGTTGGTGAATTTTTACGGCTCTTCCGAAGTGGCTTCAGACGCAAGCTGGGCGGAGATCGACACCCAGAAAGTTTCAGAACCCATGCCGGTGGGCAAACCCGTTGATTATGCCCAGGTCTACATTCTCGATAGAAATCTGGCCCTGACTCCGATGGGAGCGGTGGGTGAGGTTTATGTGGCTGGTGCAGGACTGGCGCGAGGATATTTCAAGCGGCCGGCTCTGACGGCCGAGCGTTTTGTCGCGAATCCATTCGGCGCTCCGGGTTCAAGGATGTATCGCATTGGCGATCTGGGGCGCTGGCGCAATGACGGCACGCTGGAGTACATGGGCCGCGCTGACCAGCAGGTGAAGATTCGCGGACAGCGCGTGGAAGTGGGAGAGATCGAGGCTGCGCTCAAGGAGATAGCCGGAGTCAAACAGGCGGTGGTTGCCGCACATGAACTTGGAGCAGGAGGACGGCAACTGGTTGCCTATCTTGTTCCCGCAGACGAGGCGCTTCCTTCTCCATCTGATCTGCGTTGCAAGATGGCGGAGAGGGTGCCTGAGTACATGGTGCCTTCGATCTTTGTTTCTTTGCAGGAGCTGCCGCTTACTCCCAACGGTAAGGTGAACCGGCGTGCTCTGCCCGCTCCCGATCATCAGGGCGAAGCGTATCTTTCTGCACAGACGCCGGAAGAGGAAGTCCTCTGCAATATTTTTGCTGAGGTGCTGTCGGTCGGGCGCGTAGGCCGTAATGACAATTTTTTTGTCCTCGGGGGACATTCGCTGATCGTAATGAGCGTGATCAGCCGGGTGCGCGAGATGCTGAAAGTAGAGTTGGATGTGCGCGCACTCTTTGAGGCTCCCACTCCAGCGCAACTTGCCGCTCGCCTGCGTCGAAGCGGCCAGGCGCGGGCGCCGCTCACACGCATGGTTCGGCCGGAGCGGGTGCCGTTGTCCTATGCCCAGGAACGGCTGTGGTTTTTATACCGGCTGGAAGGGCCCAGCGCCACTTACAACATCTCGATGGCTCTTCGCTTCCAGGGAGAATTGAATGTCGCGGCTATGGAAGCAGCCTGGGCTGATGTAATAGAGCGCCATGAGAGCCTGCGCACCATCTTTCCTGAGCAGGATGGAACTCCATTCCAGAAAATACTTACAGCAGAAGAAGCACCTTCATTATTGCCGGTTGAAGAAGTAGCTGAGAGCGAGCTGAAGCAGCGCGTGGCGCGTGCTGCCGCGCTTGCCATAGATCTTACGCGTGAGGTTCCATTGCGCGTGTGGCTCTTCCGGTTATCGGCACAAGACCATGTGTTGCTGATGGTCTTGCACCATATTGCCGGTGACGGCTGGTCGCTGGGGCCATTGGCGAGAGATTTGTCACAGGCTTACCTGGCACGCAGCCGCGACGCAGCTCCGCGATTCACAGGACTGCCAGTTCAATATGCGGATTACTCCTTGTGGCAGCGTGAGGTGCTCGGCGAGCCGGGCGAGCCAGAGAGCCTGCAAGGAAAGCAATTGTCATTCTGGCGCGTGGTGTTGGCAGGACTGCCGGAAGAGATCAGCCTGCCTGCGGACCGTAGTCGTCCGGCCATGCCCAGCTATCGCGGTGGAGTTGTGCCGGTGACAATGGAAGCCGCGCTGCATCGCCATCTGCTGGAACTGGCGCGGGCCCACGGCGCCAGCTTGTTCATGGTTTTGCAAGCCGGGCTGGCTGCCCTGCTGGCGCGCATGGGAGCGGGAGAAGACATTCCCATTGGAACGGCGGTGGCCGGACGCGGCGAGCGGTCTGTAGAAGAGATGGTGGGCCTGTTTGTGAACACGCTGGTGTTGCGGACCAATGTTGCCGGCGATCCAACATTTGCAGAGCTGGTAAAGCGCGCGAGGAGCTTCGATCTGGAAGCGTATGGCAATCAGGATTTGCCGTTTGAGCGGCTGGTCGAGGATCTGCAACCGGTTCGATCTCTGGCACGCCAGCCGCTGTTCCAGGTAATGCTGGTCCTGCAGAATGCGCCCGCGCCGGAGTTGTCACTGCCCGGATTGCATATAAAACTTGAACCGCTGGAGGGTTCGGTTGCCAAGTTTGATCTTACCCTTACATTGCTGGAGCAGGTTGATGCACAGGGCGAAGTTCGCGGCCTGCTTGGCGGACTCGAATACAACGCCGACATATTCGAACGTTCCACGGCTGAGACCATTGCAACCCGGCTGGTGCGCCTGCTGCAACATGCAGTCTCAATGCCAGAAGCGCCACTGCATCAGTTGGGAATTCTCGATGCAGCAGAGCGCCGGTGGCTGCTGGAAGGAGTGCAGCCTGCTTTGCAGCCTGTTCCGAAGGAACTGCTGCCAGAGTTGTTTGAACGGCAGGCGGAGATTTCTGCAGGCCGTGCGGCAGTGATCTTTGATGGCGAGTCGTTGACCTACTCAGAGTTGAACCGGTGCGCCAACCGTCTCGCGCATTATTTGATTCAGACTGGTGTTGCTCCCGGGAGCTTAGTGGGCCTTTACATGGAGCGCTCCCCGGAGATGGTGGCAGCGCTGCTTGCGGTTCTTAAGGCAGGTGGCGCATATCTGCCGATTGACATCGAGCATCCGGCAGCCCGCATTGCTGACATGCTGTCTGACGCCAAACCGGTGATTGTGCTGAGCACAGCAGCGCTGGCCGGGCAAGTCGCTGGCATATCAACCGTGGCTCTCGATGGTTCTGAGTTCCAGCAAAAGCTGCAACGATACTCCACAGAGAATCCGAAGCTGTCGCTTGCCGCATCTCATCCGGCTTACGTCATCTATACCTCAGGCTCAACCGGCAAGCCTAAAGGAGTGATGGTGGAGCATGGCGCTCTCCAGGCTTTCCTGCATGCCATGAATGGTCATGGGATCTTTGTCCCCGGCAACAGGCACGTTGCGATTACCACCATTGGCTTTGATATTTCCATTCTCGAGTTGTTCCTGCCTCTGTGTCATGGAGCAACTGTAGTGCTCGCCGCGAACGCTGATGTGCGCGATGCCGGAAGATTAGCAGCCCTGATTCGTAGCAGCAATGCGAGCTCCATGCAGGCCACGCCGACCCACTGGGATCTGCTGTTGCAGGCAGACGCCTCGTGTGTGACTGCCTTGCGGGTCTTCTGCGGTGGTGAAGCACTGTCCCGTGAACTGGCGGCGCGACTTCTCAAAGCCGGAGCAAGGGAAATCTACAACCTCTACGGTCCCACGGAAGCGACCATCTGGGCCAGCTCTCATGCTGTGAGGGAATCAGATATCGCCCAGGATGCCGGCACGATTGTGAGTATCGGCACGCCACTTGTGAATTACCGCATGCTGGTGCTCGATGCCAGCCTGGAACCTGTTCCAGCAGGTGTAGCCGGGGAACTCTACATTGGCGGCCCCGCTCTGGCGCGAGGGTATTGGCAACGTCCGGAACTCACCGCGGAGCGCTTTGTTGCTGATCCACATGGCAATGCAGCGGGCGCGCGCGTCTATCGCACCGGTGATCTGGTGCGGCGGCATCCAGATGGGTCTCTGGAATTTCTGGGGCGTGTGGATCAGCAGGTAAAGATCAAGGGTTTCCGCATTGAGTTGGGCGAGATTGAAGCCGCACTCAAGGATGGCAAGGGAGTCCGCAATGCAGTCGTGATCGCCCGGAACGGCCAACTGGTGGCCTATGTGCTACCCGATGGGGCCACTCCTGATGTGGGTGCGCTGCGGCAGGTGCTTCAGGAACGCCTACCTTTATATATGGTCCCGGCGGCCTTTGTGTTCCTGAGCGAACTGCCCTTATTGCCGAGCGGGAAACTCGACCGTAAACGGCTACCTTCACCGAAACCATTGGCGGAGGGCTACAGAGCGCCACGCACACCGCAGGAAGAAATTCTGTGCGAAATTTTTGCCCAGGTATTGGGGCTAGAGCGTCTGGGCGTCGACGACAGCTTCTTTGCCCTCGGTGGACATTCACTGATGGCCACCAGGCTGATCAGCAGGATCTCGGCAACTCTGGGTGTTGATGTGCATTTGCGCACGCTGTTTGAGACACCGACGGTGGCTGGGCTTGCTCCGCGCCTGAGTCCCTCGAAGAGAACGCGCGTTCCGCTGGTTCGTTACCCGCGTCCTGAGCGCCTGCCGCTCTCTTATGCGCAGCAGCGCCTGTGGTTTATCGATCAACTGGAAGAGAGCAGCAGCGCATACAACATCTCTGAAGTGTGGAGATTGCGTGGCCGGCTGAATCGCGAAGCGATGGAATGCGCTGTCAATGCGATTGTGCAGCGGCATGAAAGCCTGAGGACATGCTTTGCTGCCGGTGATGATGGTCCGGTGCAGATCATCGCGCCTACCCTGCCTGTATCTTTACCACTGGAAGACCTGAGCGGCCTGAACGATGCAGAGAAACGTTCAGCAGCGTTGGCCGCAGCCAATCATGAGCGGGAGCATCCCTTCGATCTCTCGCAGGGACCGATGCTGCGCATGAAGCTGCTGAAGCTGGGCGAAGAAGATCATATTCTGCTGCGCACTGCCCATCACATTGTTTTCGATGGCTGGTCGCAGGGCGTATTCAACCGCGAGTTCAGCGCGTTGTATGAGGCGTTCCGGCAGGGGCAGGAAAATCCGTTGCCGCCATTACCGGTGCAGTACGCGGATTTCACCTTATGGCAGCGCGAATGGTTGAACAAAGAGACGCTGGAACAGGAACTCGATTACTGGAAACAGCACCTGGAGGGCGCACCGCAATTCCTTGAATTGCCGCAGGACCGCCCGAGACCCCCGTCGCAAACGTTTTCGGGTGACATGTGCGCCTTCAGCGTGCCTGCGGCGCAGCTTGCAACCTTGAAAGAGTTGGCGCATTCGAGACAGGCCACCTTATATATGGTGCTGTGGTCAGCCTTTACGGTGTTGCTGGAGCGCTACACCGGCCAACCGGATGTAGTCGTCGGTTCGCCCATCGCCAATCGCCAGGAAGCGCAACTGGAGCAGTTGATCGGCATCTTCATTAATTCGCTGGTGATGCGTGTGCGGCTCCGGGATGATCAGACTTTTAACGAATTGCTGAGCGCGGTGCGCAGCACGGCTCTCGATGCCTACCTGCACCAGGATTTACCGTTTGAATACCTGGTGGATGCTCTGTCCCCGCGCCGCAACCTGAATGTTCCGCCGATCTATCAGGTGATGTTTGCATTGCAGAATGCACCCGGTGGCCAGCAGCAACTGAAAGACGTGAAAATCGAGCCGCTCGGAGGCGAAGGGCTGCGCGTGCGCTTCGACCTGGAGGTACACGCTTCCGAGAATGAAGGCAAGATTGACTTCTTCTGGGTGTACAACCGTGATCTTTTTGACCGCTGGCGCATCGAGCAGATGGTACGCCATTACGCGCGGCTGCTGGAACTGGTTGCCGCCTCGCCTGAGACGCAGATTGCAAAGCTGCCGATGCTGAGCGACATGGAGTGGGCGCAACTGCTCGAAGAATGGAACCAGACTCATGGTGAATTTCCGCAAGATAAATGTCTGCATGAGTTGTTTGAAGCGCAGGCGCAGCAAACTCCCGGGAATAGGGCGCTTGTGGATGGTGAGAGGCGTATCTCGTATGCAGAATTGAACTCCAGGGCCAACGCGCTGGCACACCATCTCATAAGCCTGGGTGTAGGGCTGGAAAGCGTGGTGGGCATCTGCCTGCGACGCTCGGCGGAAATGGTGATCTCCGTATTGGCGGTGTTGAAGGCCGGAGCCGCGTACCTGCCCATGGATCCCGAATACCCGCAGGAGCGCCTGGCTTACATGCTTGAGGATTCAGGGGCCAAGGTTGTGCTCAGCACGCCAGGCCCTGGAAGCAATCTGCTCTCGGGAGTTGAATTGTTGGCGCTGGATAGTCCGGAGATGATAGCGCTTATGGACCGCGGCTCCATGCAGAATCCGGGCAATATTGAGCGCAGGGCACTGCTGCTTCCTCAGCATCCTGCTTATGTGATCTATACATCGGGCTCGACGGGAAAACCCAAAGGAGTGATAGGCACCCACATGGCAATGCTGAACCGGCTGGCCTGGATGTGGAGGACCTTCCCCTATGCGGAGCATGAAGTCCTGTGCCAGAAGACCTCACTGAGCTTCCTGGATTCGGCGGCAGAAATCTTTGGCCCGCTCTCGAAAGGCTTGCCCCTGGTGCTCATCAGCTCCGATGACGTGAAGGACATGAGCAGATTGGTTGCCGCCCTGGAAGCGCATAAGATCAGCCGCCTGGTTCTGGTGCCCTCGCTGCTGCGCCAGATAGGCACTTCAGATCTGGAACTCAGCACGCGACTGAGCCACCTGAAGATGGTGGTGACCAGCGGCGAGGCGCTCAGCGCAGATTTGGCGGATCAGTCGGTGAAGGCAATGCCGCAGGCGCGACTGCTGAACTTCTACGGCTCTTCAGAATTGGCGGCCGATTCCACGTGGTCAGACGTCAGCGCAAAGTTACCGGGGGAGCCGGTGCAAATCGGACGGCCCATTGCCAACACGCAGGTCTACATTCTCAACCGCATGCTTGAGCCGGTTCCCACCGGAGCGGCTGGTGAACTCTACATTGCCGGCGCCGGATTGGGACGCGGCTACCTGAATCGGCCCGCAATTACTGCGGAAAGATTTGTAGCCAGCCCGTTTGGAACTGCGGGGGTGCGCATGTATCGCACTGGAGACCTGGCGCGCTGGAGTGCGAATGGCCTTTTGGAATACATGGGTCGCGCCGACCAGCAGGTGAAGGTGCGCGGCTACCGCATGGAGTTGGGTGAAGTTGAATCCGCCCTGCGCGATTGCCGGAATATCAGCCAAGCGGTGGTTGCAGTTCGCCAGCAGGGCGACAGCGGCGGGCAACTGGTCGGCTACGTGGTCGCTGCTGATGGAAGTACACCCGATCTCACCTCTGTGCGTCGCGAGCTGTCTATGCGGCTGCCGGAGCACATGGTCCCGAACATATTCGTGGTTTTGGAGTCGCTGCCATTATTGCCCAGCGGCAAGATCGACCGTAAACGGCTGCCCGATCCCAAGCCGGTAGCGCGGGTCCGGCGCGAGCCCCAGACGGAGCAGGAAAAATTATTGTGCGAACTGTTTGCCGAGGTGCTGGGCGTGAAGCAGATCGGCCTTGACGACAATTTCTTTGTCATGGGCGGACATTCGCTCATGGCCACCAGCCTTGTGAGCAGGATCTGGTCGCGCATGCAGATAAGGATTCCTGTGCGCGTGATCTTTGAAGCTCCTACAGTGGTGCAACTGGCGGCGCACAGCGCATTTGAGAAACCACTGACTGCGCCTGCTGCAAAATACGCCAATCCATCGGCAATACAAAGAAAGTGAAGAGCAGTTGATGTCTGAGAAGACGCCTTTCATTGGCGAAGAGGCTTTCGATACAGATACGGGGCGCTCCGTCTGGTGGGACGGGCTCGGATGGTCGTACACCCATCCTGAGCAGCAGAATGGCGATCGACAAGTTTCTGGCGAACCTCTCCCTCTGGCGCCGCAGCCGCGGCCCCAGCGTCTTCTCTTGTCTTATACCCAGCAGCGGCTGTGGTTTATTAATCAGCTTCAAAAAAACACTCCTGAATACAACATGCCCGCAGCGTTCCGGTTGCGGGGAGAGTTGGTTGGGGCTGCTCTTCAGCGAGCCATAGCGCACATCGTCGAGCGGCACGAAATACTGCGCACGACTTTCAGCGAGATAGATGGAGAACCGGTGCAGGTCATTGCGCCTCGATTGCTCATTGATTTTCCGGTGAACGATCTCAGCGGCCGCGATGATGAGGCGTGTAAACAAGCGGTGCTGGCTGCCATCCGTGAAGAGCACGCAAAGCCTTTTGATCTGATCCATGGGCCGCTGCTGCGAGTCAGGCTATTGAAGCTGGCGCAGCAGGAGCATGTGCTGCTGTGGACGGTGCATCACATCGTCTTTGACGCATGGTCCCAAAGTGTGTTTCTGCGGGAGTTGCTGGCTCTCTACCAGGCTTTTTGTGCCGGACAGGAAAGTCCTCTCCCTCCGCTTCCAGTGCAGTATGCAGATTTCGTTTTATGGCAGCGAAGCTGGCTCAATGAGGCTGCCATTCTTTCTGAGCTGGAATACTGGAGAGCGCAGTTGGCAGGGGCACCGGCCGAACTTGATCTGCCCAGGGACCGCCCGCGTCCGTCGCAAAGAAGATTTGCGGCGAATTGTCACACCTTTGTTCTTCCGGCAGAGCAACTCGCGGCCTTGAATGATCTTACTCATGCCCGCCAGACTACTTTATATATGACCCTGCTGGCTGGGTTTGCAGTGTTGTTGCAGCGCTACAGCGGGCATGATGACATTGTGGCCGGCTCACCTATCGCCAATCGCCGTGAAACTCAACTGGAACAGTTAATCGGCTTTTTCGCCAATACCCTGGTGATGCGGGTGCGCGTGCGGCAGCAGGAAAGCTTCAGGGAGCTGCTGGCGCGGGTGCGCGCTACTGCGCTTGAGGCATACCAGCACCAGGATCTTCCTTTTGAGCGGCTGGTGGAAGAGTTGTCGCCCGAGCGCAGCTTGAATACCACCCCGGTCTTTCAGGTGGTGTTTGCCCTCCAGAACGCTGCAGCAAAGCTGGAGCGGCTGCCGGGAATGGAAGTGGAGCCACTGGTCAGCGATGAACTGCGCATTCGCTTTGATCTGGAGGTGCATGCTACTGAGCATCCGGGCAGAGTTGTTTTCGATTGGCTCTATGATCGTGACCTGTTTGATCCATGGCGGATGGAGCAGATGGCCCGCCACTATGGAAAATTGCTGGAAGTTCTGCTCAAGGATGCTGATCTGCCGTTGTTCCGGGTGAAGATGCTCAGCGCCGAAGAACGGCACATAGTTCTCGAAGAGAGCAATGCAACAGTCCGTGATATTCCAGATATAACAATTGCAGCGCTCTTCGAGGCTCACTGCAAGCGCACCGCGGAAGCCACTGCGATTATCTGCGGAGAGCAATCGCTCTCTTATGCCGAACTGAATCGCCGTGCCAACCGCATAGCACACAACTTAAGAAAACTTGGGGCAGGTCTGGAGACTTTGGTCGGCATATCCCTGGAGCGCGCGCCGGAGATGATCGTCGCGCTGCTGGCGGTTCTGAAGGCGGGCGCAGCCTATGTGCCCATTGCTGAGGATATTCCCGAGTCGCGGCGTAAGAATTTAATTGAAGCAGCGGGATTGCGATACCTGATCACTCATCGCGAGAATCACGCAATCTATGCTGGAGTTGTGGAGCACTGCATCCTGGTGCAGGCAGATGATGAAGCAGGTTTAGATGAGAATCCTTCTCTTATCATTCCGCAGACCGCAGCGGCTTATGTGAACTTCACTTCGGGCTCTACCGGTGAGCCCAAGGCCATTCTGGTTTCCCATGCCAGCGTTATCCGGCTGGTACGCGAGCCCAATTATGTTGATCTTGACAGGTCGTCGCGCCTGTTGCAATTTGCGCCCCTGAACTTTGACGCGGCAACTTTCGAAATCTGGGGAGCGTTGCTGAATGGCGGTACGCTGGTGGTAATGCCTGCCGGGCCGGCATCGGTGGAGGAGATTGCCGGCACCATCTCGCATTTTCAAATTAACACGGCATGGCTTACGGCCGGTCTTTTTCATGCCCTGGTAGATAGTCCCGCGGGGCTGGCTGCTCTTTCCGGCCTGAAGTACCTGATTGCCGGTGGAGACGTGCTCTCTGTGGATCATGTGCAGCGTATGTTGCATGCTTATCCGCACTGCGAAGTGATCAACGGCTATGGCCCGACGGAGAATACTACGTTCAGTTGCTGTTACAGAGTGCCGCCGAAAGCAGGGTTGCAGCAGAGTGTGCCCATTGGTTATCCCATCTCCAATTCCCGCGCCTATGTGCTTGATGAATGGCTTGAGCCAGTACCGCAGGGAGTGACCGGAGAACTTTATGTAGCAGGAGCGGGGCTGGCGCGTGGGTATCTGAATCGCGCAGCTTTCACCGCAGAACGTTTCGTTGCCGATCCTCACGGGCGTCCGGGTGCGCGCATGTACCGTACCGGCGACCTGGTGCGTCGCAATGCACAGGGCGCACTCGAATTCCAGGGACGCACCGACCAGCAGGTAAAAATCCGCGGCTTTCGGGTCGAGCCCGGCGAAATTGAAGGCGCGCTGCGTGATATTGAAGGAATCGGGCAATGCGCCGTGCTCGCATACCAGCAGCACGGCGAGAAGTATCTTGTAGCTTATGTAGTTCCTGAGCCAGGTACGGCCCTGAGTGTGACACAACTGCAGGAGATCATGAGCCAGCGCCTGCCGGATTACATGGTGCCCTCCGATTTCATGCTGCTTGAGCACCTGCCGCTGACGGCCAATGGCAAATTAGATCGCGCGGCGCTGCCCCGGCCTGCGCGTACCGGTAATGAGACGAGCTACCGCGCGCCACGCACACCGATGGAAGAGCTGCTGTGCGAACTCTTTGCCGGAGTGCTGGGCATGGAGCGCGTCGGCATCGAGAGCAACTTCTTCGCGCTGGGCGGACATTCGCTGGCTGCCACGCGCCTGGTCAGTCGCATACGAGCGGTTGCCGGGGTTGAAATTCCACTGCGCACCCTGTTCGAGAATCCTGCGGTTGCTGATCTGGCCCCGCATCTGCATCAGGCAAAGAAGACCGTTCATCCTCTGGAGCGCCAGCAGCGGCCTGAGCGCCTGCCGTTGTCATTTGCGCAGCAGCGCCTTTGGTTTATTGATCAGTTGCAGAAATCCAGCACGGAATACAACCTGCCCATGGCCTTCCGCCTGCGGGGCAAACTTGATGCGAAGATGCTGGAACGCGCAGTGGCTGCGATGGTCGAGCGGCATGAAACTCTGCGGACCCGTTTCATCAAAGTTGAGGGTGAGCCGGTGCAGGTCATTCTGCCAGATATGGCGGTACCGCTGCTGCTGGAAGACTTGACAGGGCTGAATGATGCTGCCAAGCGGCAGCATATCGGTGTGGCCCTGCGCGATGAACTGGAAACTCCGTTTGATCTTACCAGCGGCCCTTTGCTGCGGATGAAGCTCTTCAAGGTTGGCGAGGATGATCATGTTTTCCTCTACAGCTTTCACCACATTATTTTTGATGGCTGGTCACAAGGGATATTTCACAGTGAATTGATGGCACTGTATGAAGCATTCCACGGCAGGCGCTCTGATCCGCTGTCTCCGCTTCCGGTGCAGTATGCCGATTTTGCCTTGTGGCAGCGCGCTGCCCTGAATGAAGAGGCACTCCAGCGCGAACTGGATTACTGGAAGAAACAGTTGGCTGATATTCCCATGCAACTGCAGTTGCCGCTGGACCGCCCACGCCCATCCATGCAAACTTTTGTTGCCGAGATGTGCAGTGTCACGCTGCCGGCCACGCAGGTGAATGCGGTAAAAGAACTGGGACGCTCCGGGCACGCAACCCTCTATATGACTTTGCTGGCGGCCTTCGCTGTGCTGCTGGAGCGTTACAGCGGGCAACAGGACATCGTCATAGGATCACCGATCGCCAACCGCCAGGAAGCACAACTGGAACAGTTGATCGGGTTCTTTGTGAACACGCTGGTGATGCGTCTGCGTTTATACCCTCACCAGAACTTTCTGGATCTGCTGGCGGCGGTACGCGCAATCACCCTCGAAGCTTACCAGCACCAGAATCTTCCTTTTGAACGCCTGGTGGAGGAGCTTGCACTGCCACGCAGCCTGAACATCACGCCCATATACCAGGTGTTGTTTGCCGTTCAGAATGCGCCGTCAGATCTGCCGCAATTTGACGGCGTGCAGGTTGAACCCATCACCGGCGGCGAGCTTCGCGTCCGCTTTGATCTTGAGGTCCATGCGTGGGAGCACCAGGGGCAGATCACCTTTTACTGGATCTACAACCGCGATCTGTTTGACCGCTGGCGCATGGAGCAGATGGCCGCCCATTTCGCGCACCTGCTGGAAGATGTCACAGCCAGGCCTTCAATTCCAATATGGCAACTGGAAATAACGCCGGAGCGGGAGAGAAACCGGTTGCTCCATGAACAGAATCAGTCCCGCCATGAATGGCCACGCCATAAATGTGTGCATGAACTCTTTGAAGAACAGGCGAAACGCACACCTAACGCAGTCGCCGCGATTTCCGGAACCGGTTCATTGACCTATGGCGAACTGAACGCACGAGCCAACAGGATGGCCCATCATCTTATCAGCCTGGGTGTGGGGCCTGAAGTTCCGGTTGGCATATTCATGGAGCGTTCTCTTGAGATGCCGGTAGCGCTGCTGGGCGTATTCAAGGCCGGTGGATGCTATCTGCCGCTCGATCCGGAATATCCGGAAGCGCGGCTTTCCCAGATGCTGGCCGATTCCAAGCCTCTGCTGGTGCTCAGCACAGAGGGCCTGGCTGCGCGTCTTCCGGATACCATTCATGTGCTTACCTGCGATGCGCCGGACCTGCAGGCTGCTTCTGATCACAATCCTGCCAATACAGACCGCCGGGCAGCCCTGTTGCCATCCAACACGGCCTACATCATCTATACCTCTGGTTCGACCGGGAATCCTAAAGGCGTGGCCGTTTGCCACAGCAATATATCAGCGCTGCTGCATTGGGCCATCTCTGCTCTCGGCCCGCAGCGCCTTTCCCGCGTGCTGTTCACAACCTCGCTGAATTTCGATGTTTCGGTATTTGAACTATTTGCGCCTCTATTGGCAGGCGGCTCTATTGAGATGGTGCGCGACCTGCTGGCCCTGGTGGAGTCTCCGCGCAAAACCTGGAAGGCCAGCCTCATCAGCGCGGTGCCTTCGGTCTTCTCCATGCTGCTGGAGCGTGGTGTGATGTTGCAGGAGGTGACCACGGTAGTGTTTGCCGGTGAGGCTTTGCCGGCAAAGTTGGTGGAGGACACCCGCGCAGTTTTGCCGCAGGCCCGAATTGCCGATTTCTACGGCCCAACAGAGACTACTGTGTACGCCACGGCCTGGCATTCTGACAGTGAGACGGGCGCCGAGGCATCGATCGGGCAGCCCATCTGGAATACACGCGCCTATGTCCTCGACAGCCGTCTGCAGCCGGTTCCAACCGGCGTGGCCGGTGAATTGTATGTGACTGGGGCGGGCCTGGCGCGTGGATATCTGAACCGGCCCAGCCTTACGGCAGAGCGCTTTGTTGCTGATCCTTATTCGACCGAACCCGGAGCCCGCATGTATCGCACCGGGGACCTGGTGCGCCGGCGCAACAATGGCGATCTCGAATACCTGGGGCGTTCTGACCAGCAGGTAAAAGTGCGCGGTTATCGTATAGAGTTGGGCGAAATTGAAGCGGCACTGCGCAGTCTGCCGGAAATAAAGCAATGTGCAGTGGCGCTGCGCGAAGATGGGAAACTAGGACGGCAGATCGTCGCCTATCTCTCACCCGTTGCGGAATCCGTTTTGGATCCAGCCGCCCTTCGCCAGAGGCTGCAAAATCGGCTGCCGGAGCACATGCTGCCATCGCTTTTTGTGGTGCTCGACCAGTTGCCGCTGACCGCCAGCGGCAAGCTCAATCGGCATGCCTTGCCTCAGCCTGGAGTGCAGAATGAGAGCCGCAGGTCTCCTCGAACTGCCCAGGAAACGATTCTGTGTGAGCTCTTTGCAGAAGTATTGGAGATCGAACAGGCAGGAGTTGACGACAATTTCTTTACCTTAGGCGGCCATTCGCTTTTGGCCATGCTGCTGGTCAGCCGCATTCAGGAGAGAATGGGGGCTGAAATACCGGTTCGCGCGATCTTCGAGCATTCCACGGTGGCGCGTCTGGCGCAGTTCCTCAGTCATGTGCGGAGCACTGAAACGCGGCCTGCCTTGGTACGCCAGCCGCGTCCTGAGCGTCTGCCTCTCTCGCACGCGCAGCGCAGATTGTGGTTCATCCATCAACTGCAGGAGACCACTTCTGAATACAATCTGACAGAAGCGCTGCGGCTGCGCGGAGAACTGGATCGCCGAGCTCTGGAGCGCGCCATCAATGCCATTGTCGAGCGCCATGAAGTCCTGCGAACTCACTTTGCGGAGATCGAGGGCGAGCCGGGACAGATCATTGTTCCGCATCTTCCTATTGAAGTTCCTTACAAACATTTCAGCAGTCTGGCAGAAGCAGAAAAATGGGAGCGGGTGACTTCAGCAGTGCGGCAGGAAGCAACTGAGGCCTTTGATCTGGCGCATGGCCCATTGTTGCGATTGAAGCTGTTGAAGCTGGGCGAGCAGGACCATATCCTCCTGCGTACTTTGCACCACATTATCTCTGACGCGTGGTCGCAAAACGTCTTCAAACAGGAATTCATGGTGCTTTACGATGCCTTCCGTGCCGGGGAAGAGAATCCTCTTCAGGCCTTACAACTGCAATACGCGGATTTTGCGCTGTGGCAGCGCTCCTGGCTCGACGACCGCGCTGTGGCGCAGGAACTCGATTACTGGCGGAAGCAACTGGCAGGTATTCCTGAACAACTGGACCTGCCGCGTGACCGGCCCCGTCCGGCCTTTCAGACCTTTGTGGCCGATGTTTACAGTTTGATTGTGCCTTCTGCCAGGATGAAGCTGGTGAAGCATGTAAGTAAAAGCAATGACGCCACGCTCTACATGACGTTGCTTGCGGCTTTCGCTCTGCTGCTGCAACGCCACAGCGGAGAGACAGACATCGTCATTGGCTCTCCGGTTGCCAACCGCAGCGGCCCACAACTGGAGCAGATGATTGGCTTCCTGGTGAATACGCTGGTGATGCGTGTACGGGTGAATCCACTGCAAAGCTTTCAGAAATTGCTGCGCAGTACCCGGGACACCGCACTTGAGGCCTTCCAGCACCAGGACCTTCCATTCGAACGGCTGGTGGAAGAGGTGGCAGCGCAGCGAAGCCTGAGCACCACGCCAATCTTCCAGGTGTTGTTCGGGTTACATCATGCGCCTCTGCGCGTGCAGCGGCTGAAGGGAATTGAAGTTGAGCCGGTGGCGATTCCTGATCAGTGGGTGCGGTTTGATGTGGAGCTACATGCTTTTGAGAGCGAGCAACAGACAGAGTTCTATTGGATGTACAACCGTGACCTGTTTGATCAATGGCGTATGGCGCGCATGGCCAACCAGTATGCTCGCCTTCTGGAGCAGATCGCCAACGCGCCGGATCAGGCGGTTGGAACCATCGATCTTCTCGATCCGGCGGAACGCGATCAGGTCATCACGGAATGGAATGAACGCAGAGGGTTCGCAGCAGACGATCTGCTGCATCTCATGTTCGCGCAACAGGCGGAACGTACCGCGCAGGCCATCGCGCTGAGCTATGAGCATCAATCATGGACGTATGCCGAACTGAATCGCAGGGCCAACCAGTTGGCACATTATCTGCTGAAGCAGCAAGCCGGGCCGGAGCGGCGTGTAGGCATCTGCCTGGAACGCTCCATGGAAACTGTCTTAGCGGTGCTGGGAGTGCTGAAAGCCGGTGGCGCTTACCTGCCGCTCGATCCGCAGGCTCCGGCTGAGCGCCTGGCTTACATCATTCAGGATGCCGGGGCAGAGGTGATTCTCACCTCTGCAGAAATGGAAGGGAGATTACCGCGGGAGCAGGCGAAGCTGGTGTTTCTCGACCGTGACTGGGAACGGATCGGAACCGAAGATGGAACGAACCCGCAGTCCCATGCAAGTCCTGCGAATACAGCCTATGTGATTTACACCTCGGGTTCCACGGGCAAGCCCAAAGGTGTAATGGTCACACACGAGAACGTTGCGCGCCTGCTTTCCGCCACGCGGCACTGGTTCAACTTCAGCGCGGCAGATGTCTGGACTCTGTTCCACTCTTATGCCTTTGATTTCTCTGTGTGGGAAATCTGGGGCGCTCTGCTCTATGGCGGCCGGTTGGTGATTGTGCCCTACTGGGTAACACGCTCTCCTGAATCTTTTTATGGGCTGCTGAAGACGGAAAAAGTCACTGTGCTCAACCAGACGCCCTCGGCCTTCCGGCAATTGAGCGAATTTGAGCAGTCATCCGCTTTGAGTGGCGGCGATTTAAGCCTGCGGCTGGTGATCTTTGGCGGGGAAGCGCTGGAGATGAGCAGCCTGCGTTCATGGTTTGCCGGTCATGGAGATGCGCGCCCGCAGATGGTCAACATGTACGGCATCACCGAGACCACGGTGCATGTGACCTATCAACGGTTGACTGCCGGAACCGCGAATGAAAGCGCCAGCCTGATCGGAGAACGTATTCCTGATTTGCAGACGTACATCCTTGATGAATTCATGCAGCCCACGGGCATTGGAATTGCAGGGGAGCTGTATGTGGGCGGGGCAGGTCTGGCGCGCGGCTATCTCAACCGGCCGGAGTTATCGGCGCAGCAGTTCGTGCCGCATCCATTCAGTAAAGAACCGGGAGAGCGCCTGTACCGTTCCGGTGACCTGGTTCGTTATCGTAAAAACGGACAACTTGAATATCTCGGCCGCATCGATCACCAGGTCAAGATCAGGGGACACCGGATCGAACTGGGCGAGATTGAAGCAGTACTGGGCCGGCATGCTGGCGTGAAACAATGCGCCGTGGTGGTGCGTGAAGATGGCGGCGTGGGCCCGCAGCTTGTCGCTTACATTGAACCAGCGCAAGATTTGACGATGGATCTTGAGGATGCGCGCCAAGAGATGGGCCGTGTACTCCCCGACTACATGGTGCCTGCGGCTTTGGTCCTGCTTGAAAAAATACCCATTACCATCAATGGAAAGTTGGACCGGCGAGCTTTGCCCGCGCCCGAACGCCAGCGGGGACAGTATCGCGCTCCCGGAAATCCGCAGGAACAGAAACTCTGTGAATTATTTGCGGAGGTACTGGGGGTCGAGCAGGTTGGTGTTGACGACAATTTCTTCGCTCTGGGAGGACACTCGCTGGTCGCTCCCCGGCTTGTCAGCCGCATTCGTGACACCCTGGGCGTTTCCCTGAGCCTGAGAGCTTTATTCGAAGCCCCCACGGTAGCTGAGCTGAGTCTGCGCATCCACTCAGGTGTTTCCGGCAAGAGCGCTCTGGATCAGGTCCTTACTCTGAATGCTCAAGGAAATCTACCACCGCTCTTCTGTCTGCATGGCGGGTCCGGTTTGAGTTGGGGATATGCTGGACTGGTTCGCGAACTCGGACCCAACCGGCCAATCTATGGTATCCAGGCGGTGGGAATCGATACGAAATGCGCGTTTCCAGCGAACATTGAAGAAATGGCCGGGAACTACGCCAGAACCATTCGTAAGATTCAGCCGCACGGTCCTTATTATATGGTTGGTATGTCCATGGGAGGCCTGGTAGCCCATGCAATTGCCTGCCAACTGCAACGCGAGGGCGAGGAACTTGGGTGCCTTGCCATCATGGATTCCTATCTTGCCGTGCCGGGTGAAATCGCTCTGGAACCTGACATCACCGAACTCTTTGAGTTGGTGCAGTTCGATACGGAGCACCTGAAAGGCAGGCGCGTCAGCATCCCGACGGTAGTTGAAGTGGCCCGGCAGGTGGGCCATGTGATCGGCCTGCTGGAGGTTGAGCAGATCGAGAGGATGCTGCACTTCCTCAAACATGCAACTACGCTGCGCCTGGCCTTCCGGCCAGGCAAGTTCCGGGGCAACATCCTGTTCTTTGCCGCCACCCAAGACCGGCCTGATTTCTTCTCACCGGCGCAGTGGCGCGATCACGTAACCGGAGAGATCAAGATACACGAACTCCATTGCCGCCATCCCCGCATTACCGATCCAGACCAAATCGCGATGGTTGGCAAGGTGTTGCGGAACTACCTGGCGGAAAGACCTTCAAAGCCCGCAGCCGCTGTGCAGGCCTTCTATAATGAACCATCCTCTGAGAGAAGATTATGACGAACCCATTTGAAGATGAAAATGCTGAATACCTGGTGCTGGTCAATGATGAAGAGCAATATTCATTGTGGCCGGCATTCCGTGACATACCCGCAGGCTGGCGAGCTACCGGCCCCCGGGGAAAACATCGTGAATGCCTCGATTGGATTGAGAGAAACTGGACCGACATGCGCCCGAAAAGCCTGAAGGATGCCATGGAAAAAGCCGCACAGGAGAGAGCTTCCAGGCCGGCAAGTTAATGTAAATCGCCAGCAGCGCGATACGGTCATGGCTCTTCATCGTACTGAAGACCGGGCCAGCGATATCCGATGAATCAGGAGCAAATGAATGCAGACCCTTTTGCAAGACATTCGATATGGAATCCGCAGGTTCAAGAGTGATCCTGCCTTCATGGCCATCATGGTGCTTACCCTGGCCCTGGGTATCGGGGCGACCAGCGCCATCTTCAGCATCGTGGATGGGGTCTTGCTCCGGCCTCTTCCCTATAAAGATTCCGGCCGGGTGGTCTTGCTCATGGAGCAAACCAGACAATTTCCCCGCTATACCGTCTCTTATCTGAACTACATTGACTGGCGCGATCAAAGCCATTCCTTTGAATCAGTAGGTGCGGTGCGCAACACGGTTGTGACCCTGAGCGGTTCGGGCGAACCAGAGCGGCTTCCCACGCAGATGGCTACCGCCAATTTATTCAGCACGCTGGGAATCGATATTCCGATGGGCCGAGCCTTCACCCAGCAGGAAGATAGCGCGGCGGGCGCTGGTGTAGCGCTGATCAGCCAGGGCTTATGGAAACGGCGTTTCAACGGTTCGCCGGACGTTATCAGTCAATCGCTCACACTGGATGACAAACGTTACACCATCATTGGAGTGTTGCCGGCGAATTATCAGGTGCTGCTTCAGGTCCCGGATGTTGTCCTGCCGCTCGAACCCTGGGCCAAGACTCTGCCCAATGATCGTGCCTGGCATCCCGGTATCGTTCCAGTCGCACGTTTGAAACCCGGTGTGACCCTGGAGCAGGCGCGCACCGAGATGACCGGGATCGCGCAAAGGCTCGAAAAAGAATATCCGATTTATAACACCGGAACCGGGGCATTCGTAAATCCCATTCAGGATCAGATGGTCGAAAATGTTCGCCCGGCATTGCTGGTCTTGATGCGCGCAGTGGGCTTTGTGCTTCTCATTGCCTGCACCAATGTTGCCAACCTGTTGCTCGCCCGCTCTACCGGACGGCAGCGTGAGATCGCGGTGCGCAGCGCCATAGGAGCGAGCCGCTCGCGCATTGTCCGGCAGCTTCTGACAGAGAATGTTCTGCTCTCCGTGCTGAGTGCCACGCTTGGACTGGTGATGGCCTGGGTTGCAATACCGACGTTGCTGCGGCTGGCTGGTTCTACTCTTCCATTCGGCAATCGTGTTTCCATCGATGTCAGGGTGCTCATCTTCACCATCGCCATCGCTATGCTCTCCGGCATCCTGTTTGGCCTTGCGCCGGTGCGGCACATCTGGCGAATGGATGTGCGTGAGGCGCTGAATGAAACAGAGCGCGGGGGCGTTACCCGTGGCATCTCTGCTTTGCGGGCAATTCTGGTCGTGGCTGAAGTTGCAGTAGCTGTGCTTCTGCTGGTTGGGGCAGGATTGCTGATCCGCAGCTTTGACCGGCTGGCGAATGTCTCGCCGGGTTTCTCGCCCGACCACATTCTCGTGGCCGACATTCCGCTTTCGACCAACTCCCGCCGTACTCCCGTAGAGAGACTCGATTTCTGGGAGCAGGTATTGCAACAAGCTGCCGCCCTGCCCGGCGTGCGCAGCGCTTCCGGCGCTTCTTTCCTTCCGGTAAGCGGCGCGGGCATGGCCCTCTACTTCAATATCAAGGACCGGCCGCCCAAGAAGAATGAATACTCGATTACGAATTATCGCGCGATCAGTACGGGTTATTTCTCAACGCTCCAGATTCCTCTGGTCCAGGGGCGTCTCTTTCAGCCGTCTGATCGTGAAACCGCACCTACAGTGGTCATTATCAACTCCACGCTGGCCCACACCTTTTTCCCCAATGAGTCGCCACTTGGACATTACCTTCAGATCGGCGGGTTGCCGAATGACGTGAATCCCTGGATGGAAGTTGTGGGTGTGGTGGGTGACGTGAAACAGGCATTAGCCAGCGAAGCGCCAACCGAACTTTACATTCCATACAGGCAGTCCGATAAAATCCGTCCGGTTCTCTCCATGTCATTGGCAATACGCACAGCCGGTGACCCGAACATCCTGACGCATTCGCTGCGCACCGTAATCCACAATATCGACCCTAACCAGCCTGTAGTCAAAATCCGCAGCATGGAAGACACGATTGCGGACTCGATTGCGCAGCCGCGCTTCCGTACTCTGTTGCTCACAATCTTTGCCGCTATTGCGCTGGTTCTGGCTGCTATCGGAATTTTCAGCGTGATGGCTTACTCGGTGGCCCAGCGCACCCGTGAGATAGGAGTGCGTGTCGCAATTGGAGCCTCACGCAGCCAGGTATTCCAACTGATTCTGGGATATGCGCTAAAGCTTACTTTAATAGGCCTGGTGGCCGGCATGTTAGGCGCATTGGCGCTCACCAGATATGTATCGACGTTTTTGTTCCACGTCTCCAGCTATGACCCGGTTACTTTAACGGGCATGGCGGCGGTGATTCTGGCAGTCTCGACTTTGGCCTGCTACATTCCCGCCAGGCGTGCCACCCGGATCGATCCGGTGTCGGCATTGAGGCAGGATTAATGCATGCGGGTTGCACGCCTGCATGGCTTGAGGTTTTTTGCTTAACCCCTTGCGGGTTTGATCCGTCAAACGCGCAGGGTTTACTCGGATATAATCGTGACAGGCCAAGCCGCCAATAAAGCAGCTTTTATCTGCGAAAGCGCAGATGCTTGCGACTTATTCTTGTCCAGATAACGCATAAACTCAAAGTTCCCATCAGGCAAAAACAAACTCCGGGAGGGCAGGAGCAATGTTCAGGATTTCTCTCGTCAATATGCCGTTTTCCAATCTGGCTCTGCCTTCGATTGCGCTCACCCAGATCAAGTCAGTGGTTGAGTCGAGATTTGAAGACCAGGTTTCCGTCGAGGTGCTGTACCTGAGCCATGATATTGCCAAATATCTGGGTACTGACTTCTATGGTTTTCTGGCCACCTCCATGGATTCCCTCAACACCGGCCTGGGAGACTGGCTTTTCCGGCAGTCAGCTTTTCCGGAGCTGCCCGATAACACGGAGAAATATCTCCAGCGCTATTTTCCGGCGCAGACGCCGGAGATGGAACTGCTCAAAAAACTGATCCGGCAAAAAAGGCCGGGCCTCGATGCTCTGCTCGATGAGTTGATCGCAACATACGATCTGGAGAAAACCAACCTCGCGGGCTTTACCTCCATGTTCATGCAGAACACCGCCAATTTTGCGCTCGCCCGCAAACTCAAGCAGCGCAATCCTTCTCTGATTACAGTGATGGGGGGCGCCAATTGCGAATTTCCAATGGGCGCGGTGATTGCCGAGAGATGCAGGGAGATCGATTATGTGTTTTCCGGCCCGGCACTCAAGAGCTTTCCTGAGTTTGTGAGCCGCTGCCTGGCAGGAGAATCGCCGAAATCTGTTGAGATTCGCGGTGTGTTTGGCAAGCAAGCGCCGCGCCCGCAGTCCGGCCCGGCAACCATAGGCGAAGATCTGGACATTGATACTCCCGTGGAATTGAACTATGCGCCTTTCATGCGCAGGCTCGAAGAGTATTTTCCCAACCATGAAGTCAAACCTGTGCTGACGTTAGAAACATCGCGCGGCTGCTGGTGGGGCGAGCGAGCGCACTGCACGTTTTGCGGCTTGAATGGCGTATCCATGGGATATCGCGCCGCCAAGCCGGAACTGGCGATCTCATTATTTAATTCACTCTTCCAATATTCCGGCAAAGTTTCACGCATCATGGCTGTAGATAATATTCTGCCCAAAAGTTATATCCAGCAGGTGCTGCCGTTCCTGAATACTCCCGCAGACATGGAGATCTTCTATGAAGTCAAGGCCGATTTGAGCGAGCAGGACATGGCCGTCCTCTCCAGGGCAGGAGTAAAGCAGATTCAGCCGGGCATTGAAGCCCTCGCTACTCCCACGCTGAAGCTCATGAAGAAAGGGACCACCGTATTCCAGAATCTCAAGCTGCTGAAGCTGTGCGCTCTCTATGACGTACAGCCTCACTGGAACCTGCTGGTGGGTTTTCCCGGAGAAGGTGATGAGTCATATCGTATCTATGTAGATTCAATTTCGCGGCTGTTCCATCTGTATCCGCCTTCCGGAGCGTATCCGGTGCGCTTTGACCGTTTCAGCCCTTATCATGACCAGGCTGAAAAATACGGGCTCGACCTGTTGCCGCTGGACTTCTACTCGCTGATTTATCCCTTTGATTTGGCAGACCTGAAGCGGTTCGCCTACTATTTTGCGGACCAGAACTTGCGCGCTGACTATTTTCTGACCATGGCGAAATGGATTGGCAAAGTTCGCGCCAAAGTCACGCAGTGGCAGAAGCGCTGGAACGATCCGGGACAGGCGCCGCCACGCCTGCGTGTCAAAGAAGACCCGCAAATCATCTACGACTCCCGCTCGGGATCAGTGGTTGAACACCATGTTGGAGAATTGGGTGAAGCAATCCTGAAATATCTGGTTAAGCCCACCGGTATGGAGGAGTTGCTGCGGGTCTTTCCTGACAATACCGTTCCGGAGAAGATTGCGAAACTGCAGGAGAGCGGCCTTCTGTTCCAGGAAGATGACCGCATCTTCAGCCTTGTGCTCGAGGATGAGCACGGAAGCCGCGCTGCCATCTCAATACCTCAGCTTGTAGCGGCCCAGCAGCCCGGCGCCCCGGCTGTTCAATGGTGATCAGATGGAATTGATCCGTTTTCTTTTTGCCCGCTCTCGCCGTGTATTCATCTTCACAGTGATATTCGGCTGCCTGAGCGGAATTACCAATGCCGGAATGCTGGCAATCGTGAATGCCGCGCTTTTCCGCCGGCACGCTGATCCGCGCGCTCTGCTGTTTGTGTTTATTGCTTTGTGTGTGCTGGCTCCGCTGACCCGCGTAATCTCCGAGTTGCTGTTGACCCGTCTCGGCCAGAACGCGATCTTTGCGCTGCGTACAGAGCTGGCGCGCCAGGTCTTAAGAGTTCCACTCCAGAAAATTGAGGAAGCTGGAACCCACCGCATTCTCTCGGTGCTTACCGATGATATTCCAATCCTCACGGGAATGATCTCCAGCGTGCCGGTGCTGTTCATCAACATCGGGGTTGTGACCAGTTGTCTCGTCTACATGGGCTGGCTGAAATGGAAGCTTCTGCTGGCCTTGCTGGGCGTCATTGTTCTGGGGATTGCTACATACCAGCTTGCGGTATTGCGGGCCACACCGTATTTCAAGCGCGCCCGCGCCAGTGAAAACGACCTGCAGAAGCATTTTCAGGGACTCATTCACGGGGTGAAAGAACTCAAGCTCCACCAGCGCCGCCGTGAGGATTTTCTGGCAAAAGTTCTGAGTGCCGCCGCCAGTCTCTTCCGTACTGAAGTCATCTCCGGATTCAGGATTTACTCCATCGCGGCAAGCTGGGGACAACTCCTGGTATTTGTGGTCATCGGCGTCTCAGTCTTCGGGTTGCGCGGTACGCTGGCGGCCGGAGAGGGCGTTCTTACCGGCTTTATCCTGGCCCTGCTGTTTCTCATGACTCCACTGCAGGTGATCATGAACGCCGCGCCCGCCCTGGCGCGTGCCCGGACCGCACTCAAAAATATTGAAGACCTCGGCCTGAAGCTGACGCAATCTGCTGTGGTGGAAGAGACCGGCAGCGCAGCAGTTGGAGAATCCGGCATTGCCCCGGTGCGCGTGGAACTCAAAGGTGTGACCTATACCTATCGCCATGAAGATTCCGCAGATTCATTCACACTCGGTCCTCTGGATCTCACTGTTGAAAATGGCGAGTTGTTGTTCATTACCGGCGGCAATGGCAGTGGCAAGACCACCCTGGCCAAGGTGCTTGTGGGCCTGTATACCTCTGAGAGTGGCGAAATACGCTGCAACGGAGAACTGATCACAGAGAAGAACTGCGACAGTTATCGCCAGCTCTTTTCCGCCATATTTTCCGATTTCTTTCTGTTCGAATCTCTTTTGGGATTTGAGGAAGGCGCAAATCTGGAGGACGAGGCGCGTAAGCACCTCACACGGCTGCGCCTGGAGCACAAGGTGCGTGTTCAGAACGGCGCATTCTCCACCGTGGAGCTTTCGCAGGGACAACGCAAGCGCCTTGCATTGCTGATTTGCTGTCTGGAGAACCGTCCTATCCTGTTTTTTGATGAATGGGCTGCCGACCAGGACCCGGTGTTCAAAGAGATTTTCTATTTCAGCATACTTCCCGAGTTAAAAGCTCAGGGCAAAACCGTGATTGTTATCAGTCATGATGATCGTTATTACGCGGTAGCCGACCGGATCGTACACCTGGAAGCGGGACAAGTGAGTGCCGGAACGCCTGGTCTGTTGTCCGCTACGGCCCGCACATAGATTTTCTCCATGTTCAATATTCCGCAGGCAGAGGCCGCCATTCATTCGCTTGTCGATCTTCTGGAGTTGAGAGCCCGGCATGACCGGGGCACGTCTGCCTACACTTTCCTTGCGGATGAAGGAACGGTCGAAAAGGAAACGTCCTATAGAGAACTCGATGAGCAGGCTCGGCACGTGGCTGCGCGGATCATGGAAGAGGCGAAACCCGGCGACCGGGCATTGTTGCTCTATCCTCCGGGACTTGCGTTTTTCCCTGCGTTTTTTGGCTGCTTATACGCATCGGTGATCGCGGTCCCGGCCTACCCGCCGCATCGCAATCGCAACCTGCTTCGCCTGCAAACTGTTTTCCACGATGCTCAACCGAAGCTGGTGCTCACAACTTCGGCCCTGCTGCCCAGGATCAGGAATGCCATTTCGGCATTGGGTGCTGGTGCACATATCAGCATCATTGCTACCGATGAGTTGCCGCCTGCCGCAGATCTCAAGTACATCCGTCCGCAGATTTCGCAGGATACAGTTGCCTTTCTCCAGTACACCTCCGGTTCAACCGCAAATCCTAAGGGCGTGATGCTCACGCATGGCAACCTGCTGCACAATGCTGAGCTGGTGAATCAGGCCGTAGGCGCTGCACCCGATGATTCATACGTTTCGTGGCTGCCCGTGTTTCATGACATGGGATTCATGGCCGGCATTCTGCAGCCGCTCTATCGTGGCTTGCCTGCGGTACTGATGGCGCCTGCAGCTTTCCTCGAACAGCCGGGGCGCTGGCTTCGCGCAATTTCCCGCTATCGGGCCACAGCCAGCGGTGGCCCCAGCTTTGCTTATGACTTGTGCGCGCGCAGGATTCCGGAAGCTGACCGGCAGGGAATGGATCTCAGCAGTTGGAGCATCGCGTTCAACGGCGCAGAGCCGGTGCGCGCCGATGTTATGGAGCGTTTTGCGGCTGCCTTCTCCCGGTGCGGATTTCGCCCCACAGCTTTTTATCCGTGCTACGGCCTTGCGGAAGCCACGTTAATGGTTTCAGGCGGCAGTAAAGGGCTTCCGGCAATCGTAAGTGAATTCGATAAACGGGAACTCGAGAACCATTGTGTAAGCCAGCCACACGTCAGCGAACGAACGCAAATCCTTGTGGGGTGCGGGCGCAGCCTTGCCGGGCAGGAGATTGCAATTGTTGATCCTGATTCACTGCAACGCTGCTCTCCTGACCGGGTTGGGGAAATCTGGGTCAACGGCCCGAGCATTGCCGCCGGTTATTGGAATAATCCGCAGCAGTCTCAGGAGACATTTCATGCGCGTATTGGCGGAACCGGGCTCCCATTCCTGCGCACTAGCGATCTAGGATTTTTGCGCGATGGGCAGTTATTTGTAACCGGACGCATTAAAGATCTGCTGATCATTCGCGGGCAGAACCATTACCCGCAGGATATCGAGCTTACCGTCGAACGCAGCCATGCGGCCCTGCAACCGGGTTCTGGCGCCGCGTTCTCCGTTGAGGCCGGTAGCGAGGAACGGCTGGTTGTAGTGCATGAGGCGGCCAATCGCGCAGGCACTGATTGGGAGAAAATCTTCGCCTCGATCCGGCAGGCAATCGCAGAACACCACGAACTCTCGCCTTATGCCATTGTCCTGGTACGAACAGGCACAATCCCCAAAACCTCCAGCGGCAAGATTCAGCGGCGGGCCTCAAAGGAAGCATTCATCAAAGGCGAACTGCATGTGCTGGGGGAATGGCATGAAAACGAAACCTCAGAACCTGGTGATGTTTCGTTGAATCGAGCGACTGCGCCAAGCGCTCTCCCCTCGCAGTTGCTTTCTGAGATCGCCGCCAAATTGGGGATTGCTCCGGACAAAATCGATCTTCATCAGCCGCTCACAGCTTATGGGCTTGATTCGCTTGTCGCCATTGAACTCGTGCACCGGCTTCAGACCGACTTCGGTCTCGATCTCAAAATATCCGATCTCTTCGAGGGGATGACTCTCGCGGGACTTCTGCATCAGGCAGAGCAGACACGTGTGGCACAGCCGCCCCCGGCTGTGGAGAGAGATCTTTATGAGAAGAGTGCGCCGCCGCAAACATACCCGCTGTCACACGGCCAGCGTGCACTCTGGTTTTTGCAGCAGATGGCTCCTGAAAGCACCGTCTATAACATTGCCAGGGCGGTACGAATTACATCCAGGGTTGAAGTTGATCTGCTCCGCGGTGCATTTCAGCATCTTCTTGATCGTCATCCAGCGTTGCGCACAACCTTTGCTGCTGTCGAGGGCGAACCATTTCAGCAGGTGCAGCAGGGAACCGGAGTTTGCTTTGAACGGGTAGAAGCAACAGGATGGGGCGATGCCCGCTTTGCTGAAGTCCTGGCAGAAGAAAGCCGTAAGGCATTTGATCTGGTGAATGGACCGCTGTTTCGTGTTCACCTGTACAGCCGTTCCGAAACCGATCATGTCCTGCAATTCGTGGTGCATCACCTTGTCGCAGATTTCTGGTCACTGATGGTGCTGCTGGGTGAACTGGGCCAGCTTTACCGCTCTCCTCTGGGAAAAACATCAGCCGCTCTTCCATTGTTGACCTATAGCTATGCAGACTTTGTCTCATGGCAGGAGCGACTGATCTCCGGCCCAGAGGGCGAGCGCCTCTGGAGCTTCTGGCAGCAGGAACTCTCCGGCGAACTGGCAGCTTTGAATCTGCCTGCTGATCATTCCCGGCCTGCTGTTTCCAGCTTTCCTGGCTCTTCCCTCGACTTTGTCATTAAGCCGAAATTCGCTGTGCCACTCAGGCAGATGGCGGCAGGGCAGCTGACAACATTATTCACGGTGTTGCTGGCTGCTTTTCAGGCACTGCTCCACCGGCTTACTGCACAGGAGCGGTTTGCCATAGGCGTGCCGACTTCGGGGAGATCACGCGCCGAGTTCTCCGGGCTGGTTGGTTACTTTGTGAATGTGCTCCCGTTGGTTGCGGACTTCAGTGGGGCGAAAACTTTCCCGGAATTTTTGAGCGGTCTGAAACAGAGATCCATCGCATCCTTTGCGCATGACCAATATCCATTTCCGCTGATGGTAGAAAAGCTGGGCATTCCGCGCAGCTTCAATTCTTCTCCCATCTTTCAAACGATGTTTGTCTTCCAGAAAGCCTGGGCAGGACAATCTTCCGACTCTGTTGCGTTAGCCATGAACCAATCCGGCGCCCGGCTGGAAATTGGCGGATTGAAGATTGAGGCTTTTGCCATGCAGGAGCAAACCGCCGAATTCGACCTGGTGCTGAACATGGGCGAGAGCCAGGACGGATTCATTGGAACATGGCAATACAGCACCGACCTTTTCGACGCTACCACGATCGAGCGGTGGAACCAGAGCTTCCAGTGGTTGTTGCAGGGAATCGTGGAACATCTGCAATGCCGGGTAACGGACCTTCCAATTATTCCTGAGAAAGAGCAGGCAAGACTGCTGTTGGATTTCAACCAAACCGAGTTACCGTATGACCGGCAGCGATTATTGCACCAGCAGATTGAGCACCGGGCAAAGCGGCACCCGGAGCGTACAGCAGTAGCGTGGGGCGATGTACACCTCAACTATGGAGACTTGGATCGCCGCGCCGATCAGATGGCCCGCCACCTTCACCATCATGGAATAGGCAGCGAAGATTTTGCAGGAGTCTGTATCCATCGCTCGCCCGAGATGGTGATTGCCATGTTGGGCATATGGAAGGCCGGAGCCGCGTATGTGCCGCTTGATCCGCAGTATCCGCACCAACGCGTGCGCTTCATGCTGGAAGACTCACGCGCCAAGATCGTGATCACTGAAAAGACACTAAGGGAGCGCGTGGAAGGGACCAGCGCTCTGGTGATTGATGTGGAGGAACTAGCCAGCACTGGAAAAGAGTATTCATCGATAATTCCCAAGCCATCATTCAGTGAGCAGCTCGCATATCTGATTTATACCTCGGGCTCTACCGGAACTCCCAAAGGAGTGATGCTCACCCATCGCAGCATTGCCTCATTTATCGAGTGGGCGAGAAACACATTTAGCGAAGAAGAATTCAGCGGAGTGCTGGCCACAACATCAATTTGTTTCGACCTCTCCATCTTTGAGCTGTGGGCGACCTTGAGTTGCGGCGGAACGGTGATACTGGCCGAGAACATTCTCCAATGGTGCGATAGCTATGACAGCCGAAAGGAGCAACCACAGGTCAAACTGATCAACACCGTTCCTTCGGCCATGGAGCAACTGCTGCAACGCCGCTTGCCGGCAAGCGTCTCTGCGGTGAATCTCGCCGGGGAAGCCCTTCAGCAAGCGCTCGTCCAGAAGATTTATGAAGCGGGTCATGTAAAACGCGTGAATAATCTGTATGGCCCTACTGAAACGACAACTTACTCATCGTGGACAACCGTTGATGCTCAAGGCCTGGTAACCATCGGAGGCCCTGTTGCCAACACGCAGCTTTATGTGATCGATCGGCAATTACAAACGGTCCCGATGGGTGTGACCGGAGAACTCTGCATTGCCGGAGCAGGGCTGGCGCGGGGATATTGGCAGCACCCTGACTGGACCGCGGAACGCTTTCTGCCCGATTCTTTCAGCAGAACTCCCGGAGCACGAATGTTTCGCACCGGTGATCTGGTCCGCTGGCGGCCGGATGGGCAGCTTCTTTATCTGGGCCGGGCCGACCAGCAGGTAAAAGTACGCGGATTCAGAATTGAATTGGGAGAAATCTCCGCGGTACTGGGCAAATGGGATGCGGTACGCGAAAGCGCGGTCATTGTGGTTGATGACCGCGGCAGTAAGTATCTGGCCGCCTATGTATCGCCTCGCGCAAATCTTGATCTCACGCCTGAAAGAATAAGGGAATACCTGCAGCATCGCCTGCCGGAATACATGGTGCCCAACCATATTATTCTGCTGCCGGAGTTGCCAAAAACATCCAGTGGAAAGGTTGACCGCAAGGCTCTGCCGCATCCGCAGCGGCCGCACACCCAGAGCAGAATGCCGGCCAGCACTATGGAGCGAGAAGTTGCCGAAATCTGGCAGGAAGTTCTGGGCATGGAGAAGGTTGGTGCTGAAGACGATTTCTTTCTTTTAGGCGGACACTCGCTGCTCATGATGCAACTCCGGGCGAAGCTGGAAGTCCGGCTTCATCGGACAGTTCCTCTAGCCCGGCTTTTGCAGTCTGCCACGGTTGCCGGAATGGCGAGCACCCTTGAGCCGGTCAGTGCAACGCATCCTTTTCCACCTGTAAAGCACGCCGGCAATGGCCCCATTGAACTCTCATTTGCCCAGGAGCGGATATGGTTTCTGGAGCAGATGCATTCGGGCCTGCCGGTTTATAACATCGCGGGTGCCGTCCGTTTGCCGGGAGAACTGGACATGCGGGCTCTGGATCAGAGCTTGCGCCATGTAATTCAGCGGCACGCCATCCTGAGAACAGCATTCACCCTCAACGAAGGAAAGCCACTGCAACAGGTACATGAGACCACAGATTTTGCACTCGAAGAAACAGATTTGCGTGGCACTCCTGCCGTTCAGATGGAACAACAACGCAACCGGGAGCTGCGCCAGGAAGCAACCGGCATTTTTTCTCTGGAACATCCTGGACTTATCAGGGCACGTTTATTCAGGACTGCTGACTGCGATTGTACGTTGATGCTGGTGCTGCACCACATCATCGCCGATGGATGGTCGATTGGAGTACTGCTCAGCGAAATAGAAAACTTGTATCCGGCATATCGGGATGGCAAGCCCGCATCGCTTCCGCCTCTTGAATTCCAATTTACCGATTATGCGGTGTGGCAGAGAGATTTGCTGGAAAGCGGCAAGCTGGATGAAGGATTGGCGTACTGGAAAAGCCAATTATCCGGAGCGCCGCCTGTGCTGGATTTACCTGTAGACACTCCGCGTCCATTGCAGCCGGAGTATGGCGGCAGCCTAATCAGGTTTGCTTTGAACAAACAATTGCAGAGGAATGTCACAGATCTATCACATCGCGAGGCACTCACGCCTTACGTGCTGCTGCTCACTGCATTTCAGGTTCTGCTGTCGCGTTATTCCGGAGAGACAGATATCGTCGTCGGCAGCCCAGTCGCGGACCGGCTGCAAGTTGAAAGCCAGGAATTGGTTGGTCTGTTTGCTAACTTGCTTCCTTTGCGAACTCAGATTGATCCTGAAGGAAGTTTTCTGTCACTTTTGAATCAAAGCAAAATGACGGTCGCGGAGGCTCAGACCTGGCAGCACATTCCTTTCGAGAAAATCGTGGAACAAGTGGAAGCGCATCGTGAATTCTCACGCATGCCTCTGGTGCAGGTCGTGTTTGCCTGGCAGGTGGGCCTCATGGGCATGGTGCGCCTGGGAGAGATCGTAGCCCAGCCGCAAACGGTGCATACAGGCACTTCGAAGTTTGACCTGACGCTCACCATCGAAGAAGACAAAGATACCGGCCTTTTCGGCTGGATCGAATACAGCACCGAAATCTTTGCCGCAGGAACTATCCGGCAGATAGCCAATCGTTATGTCAGGTTCCTCGAACAGATTATGAGCAATCCTGCGCAGCGCATCGGTGACATATCGCTGTTCAGCCCGGAAGAGAAAAAGCAGGTTCTTCAGCAATGGAACGGGATGCCTCTGCAGCCAGCAACCGGCTGTGTACATGCATGGTTCGAGCAGCATGTCCGGCAGTCTCCGGAAGCAACTGCCCTCCGGGTGGAAGGCAGAAGCCTGAACTACGGCACGCTGAATGCCATGGCCAATCAGGTGGCTCATGCACTGCTCGCGCGCGGCATTGGCCAAGAGATGGTGGTAGGCATTTGCGTGGAGCGGAATAAATGGATGATTATGGCGATTCTGGCAACACTCAAAGCCGGAGCCGCCTACCTGCCGCTCAATCATGAGTATCCATCAGAACGGCTGGCGTACATGCTGGCAGATGCCGGGGCCGCTTTCATTTTGACCGAAGAAGCGACGGCAGAAAAATTGTTGAACCAGGCTGTTCCCATGATGTTCGTTGACCGTGAACGCAGGGAATGGGAGGTGCAGAGCACCAAAGATCCGGCAATTCGGGTCTACGAATCCAACCTCGCCTACATCATCTATACTTCCGGCTCAACCGGGCAGCCCAAAGGGGTAATGGTGCAGCACGGCAACCTGAGCGGCCTGCTCAGCACTGCCGATACATATTTCTCTTTCCGGCCGGATGACCGCTGGACCATGTTCCATCTTTATTCCTTTGATTTTTCTGTATGGGAGATATGGGGCGCTCTGGCCTACGGAGGCACGCTGGTCATTGTTTCCGCAGAAGCCCGTCGGTCGCCGCGCGAATTCTACAAGTTGCTGCGGGAAGAGCAGATTTCAATTTTGAGCCAGGTGCCGTCATCGTTTTATCAGTTGCTGGAGGAAACGTGTGGCACAGCCGCCCCCGGCTGTGCGGAAGACAGCAAGCTGCTTAACCTGCGCGCCATCGTCTTCGGCGGCGAAGCCCTTGATGTGAAAAGGCTGGATTCATGGACTCAACGCAAGCAGGAGCACGCTCCACTGCTGGTCAACATGTATGGAATTACCGAAACTACCATCCATGTAACTTACAAACAGTTGGAAGCAGCCGACATAGAAGCAGGCCGCAGCGTGATCGGTTCGCCTTTGAAGGGCTATCGGGTTTATCTGCTGGACGAGCGCCAGATGCTGGTTCCCCCGGGAATACCGGGAGAACTCTATGTGGGTGGCATCGGCGTGGCACGCGGATACCTCAATCGCCCTGACCTTACAGCAGAAAGGTTTGTGCCTAACCTATTTGCGCATGAACGAGGAGCGCGGCTCTACCGTACTGGAGACCGTGCACGGTACCTCGCTGACGGAACCATCGAGTACCTCGGCAGGCTTGATCACCAGGTAAAGATTCGTGGATACAGAATTGAGCTGGGCGAAATTGAGTCAACATTGAAGCGCCATTCGGCAGTCCTCGATTGCGCGGTGCTGGTGAAAGATCAGCGGATGTTTGCCTGCATTGTTCCGGCTGAAGCAGGCGCGGTGAACTACGCGAATTTGCGCGCGTACATGAGATCAGAGTTACCGGACTACATGGTTCCGGCGCAATTCATCGCACTAGAACATCTGCCTCTCACTCCCAATGGCAAAATTGACCGTAAACGGCTGCTGCAATTGGAAAGCAATGAAACCGCGGAGAGTACAAGCAGCGTTGCTCTTAGCCCCACCGAAGAACTGATTGCGGGCATCTGGTCAAGTCTGCTGGGAGTGCCGGAATTTTCCCCGGAATCAAACTTCTTCGATCTGGGTGGCCATTCACTGCTTGCTACCCAGATGGTTTTGCAACTGCGCAACGTATTTGGATGTGAGGTACCGCTGCGTTTCATTTTTGAGTTCCCTGTACTCAAAGATTTAGCCCACCACATCAGGACGCTTACCGGCACTCCTTCTGCTGCGGGGATAACATCGATTCACAGCAGAACCGGGACTGGCAGACTCTCTCTTAGTTCCGGGCAGCAGCGGCTGTGGTTCCTCGATCAATTCACAGGCAGCAGCAGCGCCTACAACATAGCCGGAGCAGCCAGACTTACAGGAGAATTGAACGTTGAGGCACTGAAGCAGAGCTTCCAGGCAATGATCCTGCGTCACGAAATCCTGCGCACCAGTTTTGTCGAATACCAAGGACGGCCCCAGCAAGTCCTGCAGGAAGTGCAGTTCAACATTGAAACAACAGATCTGACCGGATACCTGGATAGAGATGTGCTGGGGCCGAAGTTTATGCAGGAACTCCAGCGCGAGTCCACACGCCCCTTCGTATTGAGTCAGCCGTCACTGTTGCGTGCCGTCCTCTTTCGCCTCAACGATCAGGAGCACGTTCTGCTGGTATCGATGCATCACATCATCGCCGATGCATGGTCGATTGATCTTCTTATCCGAGAACTGGTGCAGCTTTATAACTTCTACACTGCGAGCGAGAAATATAGCCTGCCGGAGTTGCCCTTCCAATATGCCGATTATGCGGCTTGGGAAGAGGAGCGGTGGACAAAAGGAGAATTCAGCGCGGGTCTCGAATACTGGAAGAAGCAACTGGCAGATGCGCCGATTCTGGAACTGCCTGCTGATTTTCCGCGCGAAGCAACACCCACGTATCAGGGACGAACTTTAAGAGCCACGCTTGACGCGGAGTTAGGCCGCAAGATGCATCATCTGGCGCGCAGCGAAAATGTGACCTTGTTCATGCTTCTGCTGGCTACGTATCAGGTGCTCTTGTCGCAATATACAGGCGAAGAAGACGTTGTGGTTGGCATCTCGATTGCGAACCGTAACGTCTCCGGGACGGAACATCTCATCGGCCTATTCACCAATGAAGTAGTGTTGCGGACGCGCCTGCATGGCGATCCGAGTTTTCGTGAATTGCTGGCCCGCGTGCGTGAAACAACGCTTTCGGCCTATGCCCATCAGGACATCCCGTTCGGAAAGCTGGTCGAGGCGCTGCGTCCGGATCGGGATTTCAGCCGCAACCCCTTCTTCCAGACGACTGTGCTGCTTCACCAGGATCCACTGCCGCAGATGAAATTCGGCAGTCTCGACCTTGATCCAATTGAATTGGATATTGAGAGCACGGTCTTCGATGCAAGCCTCGAGTTTACGATCGGCAGCAAAGATGAGATTCATGTAGCGCTGCGTCACTCCACACGTTTCAAAGCTGAAAGAATGGAGCGTCTGCTTCAGGACGTGACTGTTCTCTTGAATCGTATGGTGGCAACGCCCGAGGCGCATCTCAGCCAGCTTCGTAAATCATTGCGTTCCGAACCTGCGATTGCCTTAGCTGGTCAGCGCTCATGGGCTGGATTCGTTCCTGTCGCCGATAGTGTTCCTCAGCTTTTTGAGCAGCAGGTTGCCGCCTCTCCTGAACAGATGGCCGTCAGCTATGAGCAAACCAGCCTGACCTTTGCTGAGCTGAATGAAGGGGCCAACAGGGTTGCCAATTACTTGTTGAGCCTCGGCATCAAAAACGAAGACTCCGTTGCGCTGTGCATGGAGAGATCGGTTGAACTGCTGGTTGCCATTCTGGGAATTCTGAAAGCAGGCGCAGCTTACGTTCCATTGGACCGCACTTACCCGCCACAGCGTGTCAGGTACATCCTCAAAGAGACGGCAGCCGCTGCCATACTGACCCAGAATTCACTGGTTTCGCTGTTCGCGTCGGCGCCCTGCAATGTGATTTGCCTCGAAGACGGTGGGGTTACAGAATCCAGCAGCCTGAATCCAGCGGTTGTCATTCATCCCGCCAATCTCGCCTACGTGATCTATACATCCGGCTCTACCGGTGAGCCCAAGGGTGTGATGGTGCAGCATGGTTCGGTGCTCAACCTGCTGGAAGGACTGGAGCAGGTTCTCTTTTGCAGGCTTCCGAGTCCTGTGTGTGTGAGCATGAATGCTCCTGTGGTCTTTGACGCCTCGGTGCAGCAATGGATACGTCTTCTCAAAGGAGACACAGTTTGCATTCTTCCTGAAGAAAAGCGGTTCGATCCGGAAGCTCTGATCTCGTACATGAACGAGAACAAGATAGACGTGCTGGATTGCACGCCATCGCTGCTGCGGCTGCTTTTGGCTGAAAGTGTAGACATGTACTGCAAAGCAATGCTGGTTGGCGGCGAAGCGATTGATGCGCCAACGTGGGGACAATTGAGAGAGCGTCGCCAGACTTGGTTCGTGAATGTCTATGGCCCCACGGAATGTACAGTGGACGTTACGGCCTGCAACGTCTCTGACTCTACTCAGCCTTCTATCGGCCTGCCACTCAACAATGTGGATGCATATATTCTGAACCGCAATTTGCATCTTGTGCCCCAGGGAGAGATGGGTGAGCTGTATGTGGCCGGCGCTGGTCTGGCGCGTGGCTACTACCACCGCCCTGATCTCACCGCCGAACACTTTATTCCTGATGACTTCAGCGGAATTGCAGACTCGCGCCTCTATCGCACCGGCGATCTGGCCCGTGTTCTCCCATCGGGACAGTTTGAATTTTGCGGGCGCAGCGATGATCAGGTGAAAATCCGCGGCTACCGCGTGGAGCTGGAAGAGATAATTTCCGTCCTGCGCAGGATTGAAGGCGTTCAGGATGCCGTGGTAATCGCCAGTGATACGCGATTGCTGGCTTTTGTTGCGCCTGGCCCCGGCGCGACTCTGGATACTGAGCGGCTGCGCGACCATTTGCGCCAATACGTGCCTGAGTACATGGTCCCTTCGAGTTTTATTTTCATGGAGGCTTTGCCTCTTACAGTAAACGGCAAGACTGATCGCCAGGCTTTGCTTCGCGCGTCTGAAGGACAGCGTGTTGCCTCATCGGCTCACGCTCCGGCCCGTAACCGCATGGAAGAAACTGTGAGTGGGATCTGGCAGGAAGTTTTGGGTTTTCAGCAGTTCGGTATACACGATAATTTTTTTGACCTGGGTGGACATTCGCTCTCTATGGTGCAAGTGCGTTCCCGCCTGCGTGAAGCTCTGCAAAAAGAGGTTCCAATGGTCGAACTGTTTCGCAATCCAACCATCGCTTTGCTGGCTCAATATCTGGCACAAGGCGAGGCCCGGACACCCTCCCTGCAGATTGCCCAGACCCGCGCCGGCAGGCGCATTGCTGCCGCAAGGCGCGGTGCTGAACCGGTAAGGAGTTCTCCGAATGAGTAATGCAAACAACAGCAACTCGCTGCCGCCGATTGCCATCATCGGCATGGCTGGCCGGTTTCCCGGCGCCAACAATACCGGCGAGTTCTGGCGAAATCTTTGTAACGGCATCGAGTCTATCTCGACCTTTGCCGATTCGGAGCTGGAGCTTCCTGAGGACGGACGTGCATTGCTGGATGATCCGCGTTATGTGAAACGTCAGGCGATTCTGGACGGAGTTGAACTCTTTGATGCGGCATTTTTCGGATACACAGCGCGTGAAGCCGAGCTGTCAGACCCGCAGCAGCGTTTCTTTCTGCAGTGTGCCTATGAGGCGCTGGAATCCGCGGGTTATGATCCTGAACGTTTCGAAGGATCAATCGGCGTTTTCGGCGGAAGCGGCTTCAATTACTATCTCATTGCCAACCTTCTCTCCAATCGCGAACTGCTGGATTCCATCGGGTTCTTCCAGACTGCGATCCGGAACGGTGCTGACCACCTCGCTACCACTGTTGCCTACAAGTTGAATTTGAAAGGTCCTGCCGTAACTGTGCAGACGGCATGTTCCACCTCTCTGGTTGCAGTGCATCTGGCCTGCCAGAGCCTGATCAGCTTTGAATGCGATATGGCGCTTGCGGGCGGAGTGTCCATATTGCCGCAGAAGGCCGGATATCTTTACCGTGAGGGCGGAATTCTTTCTCCAGACGGCCATTGCCGCGCCTTTGATGCTGCTGCCCAAGGAACTGTGCCGGGTAATGGTGCAGCCGTCATTGTCCTCAAGAGGCTGGAAGATGCCGTGCGCGACCACGACCCTATTGAAGCCGTCATCCTTGGTTCTGCGATTGGAAACGATGGATCGGTCAAAGCAGGTTATGCCGCTCCCAGTGTTGAGGGGCAGGCCCGGGTCATTGCTGAAGCGCAGATGGTTGCAGGTGTAGAGCCTGAGACCATCACCTGCATTGAAGCCCACGGCACCGGCACGACATTGGGAGACCCTATAGAGATTGCCGCGCTCAACCAGGTCTTTCAGCAACATACCAATCAGCGAGGTTACTGTGCCATCGGTTCGCTCAAGACCAACATCGGTCATCTTGATGCAGCCGCTGGAGTGGCGGGGTTGATCAAAGCGGCGCTCAGCCTCAAGCACAAGATGCTCCCGCCCAGCCTCCACTTTGAACGGTCGAATCCGGAAATCAATTTCCCCGAGAGTCCCTTCTTTGTAAATACAAAGCTCCGGCCGTGGAATGTGCCCGGTCCCAGGCGCGCTGGAGTCAGTTCCTTTGGGATTGGCGGCACTAATGCTCATATCATCCTTGAAGAGCCGCCTGCTGCAACTTCGGGTAAAGAGACGCGGCGGCATCAACTTCTGCTTTTATCTGCGAAGACCACCAGTGCACTTGAGACTGCTGCCGCAAATCTGGCTGATTTTCTGGAGACGGACAAATCAGACCTGAGTCTTGCGGATGTCGCCTATACATTGCAGGTCGGCCGTCGCGGGTTCAACCATCGCCGTGCGGTGGTTTGCCGCGATCATGATGATGCCGTCCTTGCATTGAAGTCGTCGCATTCCTCGCAAACCATCAGCGGTCTGTATGACTCCAAAGACCGATCGATCATCTTCATGTTTCCCGGTCAGGGTGCCCAGTATCCGGAGATGGGCAAAGGTCTCTATGAAAACGAGCCGCTGTTTCGCCAGGAGTTGGAGAATTGTGCAAGGATCCTTGGTCCACATTTAGGTTTTGACCTGTTGCAGCGGTTGTATCCTGAAAAAGCAAATCATGATGCCGATGCCGCTGCAGCGCTGATGCAGACTGCGGTGGCCCAGCCTGCTTTGTTTGCTATCGAGTATTCACTGGCGCGCCTGTGGATGCAATGGGGCATTCAGCCTGAAGCAATGATCGGCCACAGCATTGGCGAATACGTGGCCGCTTGTCTGGCCGGAGTCTTGACTCTGGAAGATGCCCTGCGTCTGGTGGCAGTGCGTGGCCGCCTCATGCAATCACAACCCGCTGGGGCGATGCTGTCCGTTCAAACACCAGAAAAGGAACTCAGCCGCCGGCTGTTGCCCGGCCTGGATTTGGCAGCGATCAACGGGCCGGAGTCCTGTGTGGTGGCTGGTGACTTCCAGGCAGTGGAAGAGTTTGAGCAGCAACTTGCAAAAGCCGGTATCTCAAGCCGCCGGCTCAGCACTTCTCATGCCTTCCATTCTGCCATGATGGAACCGATCCTTGGCGAGTTTCGTGACGTATGCAGCCAGATTTCATTTCATGCGCTGCGCATTCCTTTCATTTCCAATCTCTCCGGCGCCTGGATTACCAGCGAACAAGCTACCAATCCTGAGTATTGGGTGCGGCATCTGCGTGAGACCGTTCGCTTTGGAGATGGATTACAGGAGCTGCTTCAGAACCAGAACACCATCCTCCTCGAAGTTGGGCCGGGGCAGACCCTTGGCACACTTGCGCGTCGCCATCCACATCGTGCTCCGCAGCAGCCGGTGCTCAACTCTCTGCGCCATCACGAAGACTCCACGGCAGATGATGCGTTTCTGCTGGCCACACTGGGGAAACTCTGGATTGCGGGCGCGCGAGTTGACTGGACAGGCTTTTACCAGCATGAGCGACGCAAGCGTGTTCCGCTGCCACTGTATCCCTTTGAGCCACAGCGCTACTGGATTGAACCGAAAAAGGAACCAAAGCAACCTGCCGGATCTCTGGAGAAGAAGCAGGAAATTGCTGAATGGTTTTATGTTCCATCATGGAAGAGAGTTCCGGTAATAAAAAATGATTCTGCACTCACCCGACAGACCTGGCTGATTCTTCTTGATTCGTATGGCTGCGGGCTGCAATTGGTGGAACAGCTCCAACATCATGGCGCGAAGGTTTTTACCGTCCAGCAGGGACAGGAATTTTCGTTCAACGATAAGGCTTTTACTGTTCGCCCTGAAGTTGAAGAAGATTACCAGCGCATGTTCAAGAGCTTGCATGAGAGCGGCCGGGTTCCAGAAAAGGTGGTCCATTTGTGGAACCTTGTTGATCCTGCAGGTGACATTTCTGGCGCGCACGACGATGTTGATTTGAGCTTCTGGAATCCATTGTTGCTGGCGCGGGCTATCGGCGCCTGGGACAACCCATCCCCTGCAACGCAACCCCATCCCGATGCAAAAGAAAATCAAGATAGAGCGCAGCCGTCCTCGGCTGTGACGGGAGAATCTTCGCCAGCGGAGGGGAAGAACACAGAATTACTTTTCGTTTCCAATCACCTTTACGACGTGACGGGAGACAAGGTAGTTCGTCCTGAGAGATCAATACTGTTGGGGCCGTGCCGGGTTGTGCCTCAGGAGTATCCGGGAATTTCATGCCGGCATATCGATCTGGATGTTCTCCCCGGCCAAAAAGACGATCCTGTTTTCTGGTCTCATTTTGTGGCTGATTGTGTTTTCGAGGCTGAAGAGAAAATCATCGCCTACCGTCGCGGGCACCGCTGGGTGCAGACCTTCGAGCCACTGTCTCTGCGTTCTGCCAAAGGGACGTCAGCACTGAGAGACCAGGGCACATACCTGATCACCGGCGGTCTGGGCGGCATTGGATTAGTGCTTGCGGAGCAACTGGCCCGATCTGTGCATGCAAGGCTCGTTCTGATAGCCAGGTCCAGCTTTCCGTCGCGTGATTTGTGGGAACGCTGGCTAGAGACCCACAAGCAAGATGACTCAGTCAGCATAAAGATTCGCAAGCTGCTCTCGTTCGAACAAATGGGAGCGGAGGTTCTGGTGCTGTCCGCTGACGTGAGCAACCAGTCGGAACTGAACGCCGCAATCAACAATGCCCGGAAGCACTTTGATTCAATCCATGGAGTGCTGCATTGTGCAGGAGTGGCGGGCGGCGGCGTGATCCAGTTGAAAAGCAGGGAAGCGGCGCTTGCTGTGCTGGCTCCCAAGGTGAAGGGCACCATGCTGCTGGCCTCTACCTTTCAGGGCACCCCGCTTGATTTCTTTATGGTCTGTTCGTCAGGCGCTTCCATCCTGGGCGGCTTCGGCCAGGTGGACTACTGTGCAGCCTCTGCGTTCATTGATGTTTTCGCCCAGTATTGCCGTACAGCAGCAACGGTTCCAATGACCTCCATCAACTGGGACGCATGGCAGGAAGTGGGCATGCTGGTGGATAAGGCCGCTGAATATGCTGCAGCCCGGGAAACAGCTCATTCGTTATTGGGCAGGCACGAAGTGGAGTCTTCTGGCCGTGCTGTTTTTACCTCGGTTATGAGCGCCGATTCACATTGGGTGCTGAATGAACACCGGATTCTGGGCCAGGCGGTCATGCCCGGTGTCGCTTACCTGGAGATGGCGCGAGCTGCGGCAGAGACACAGGGAATCAACCAGGTGGAAATAACCGATGCATTCTTCATCGAGCCTCTTCACTTCCAGCAGGAGGAGCAGCGCGAAGTGAGGATCACCCTGGAGGGTGGTCCGGAAAGTTATCTGGTCAAAATCGCCAGCAGGAGGCGGGGCGAAAATTCAGCATGGCGCGAACATGCCATTGCAACAGTTGCCTCCCTGAAATCCACGCCGATCACACACCAGCCCGATAAGATCGCTCAAAGATGCAATCAGCCGGTCACGCCTGAAGACGACTGGGTGGATGAAACCATGGGCCCAAGATGGCATGTCTATCGAACTGTCATGGTTGGCGCCACTGAATTGCTGGCCTGGCTGGAGTTGCCTGAAGAATTTGTTCCTGAGCTTCAACAACTGAAACTGTATCCCACTCTTCTGGATCGCGCTGCGGCCCTGGGTAAGCGCCTGCTTGTCCGCGGAGGCGCATATGTCCCGATGATCTATAGCCGGCTTCGTATCCATGGCCCACTGGAAAAAAGAATTCTTGTCCATATCCGGCTTCGGCCACAGCCGGAAAACCAGCAGGAGACGATCACCTTTGATATTGTGTTGATGAATGAGCAGGGCCGGGAACTTGTGGCCGCTGAAGAATTCTCAGAGAAGAAGATCAGCAGCGCACTGCCCAGCCGGGTGTTTGGTGACCACCCACATCAGCAATCGAATAAAGATAGCTTTGTGACAGAAAACGGGCGGCACTCCAATGGAGTGGTTGCCAGCGTATATGCTGCGCGCCTTGAGCACGGTATTACCACCAGCGAAGGCCAGGAAGCTTTCCAGTACATTCTTGGCGCAACGGAACTGCCGCAGATCATTGTCTTCACCAAAGACCTGCAGACATCCATTGTCGAAGCTCGCAACAATTCAGACTTGAAGGCGCTGGTGGAACAAGCTGCGGGCCCGCTGCCCACACACATTTTACATCCTCGCCCTAATATGGAAACTGCGTTCACTGCCCCACGGAGTGAGTTTGAAGGCAAGATTGCTGAAGCCTGGGGAAGAGTATTAGGCGTCGCTGAAGTTGGCGTTCACGATAACTATTTTGATCTTGGCGGCGACTCCGTGCAGGCTATTCAGATTATTGCCCAGATGAATCAGCAGGGCTTCCATCTGACTCCGCAACAGCTTTTCCAGCACCAGACCGTATCCGAACTCGCCCAGGTTGCAACCGGCGTCCAGCGAGTTTCGCAGCCGCCTGCCGAGGTCATATCCGTTTCATCTTCCCCGGAATTCCCTCTGTCTGGCTTGAATGAGCAGGAACTCGAAGAACTCGAAAAGTTCCTGGAAGAAACGGATAAGAGCCAATTGTAAGCACTTCCAGTGATGGCGCAGATGTGATTCCTGGACTCTTGCCGGTTACGCGGTATAACCAACGACATAGGGCTGATTTACAGACCCAGGCGATTTTCGCGGCGGTGCTGGACTGGCTGCGGAAACCCATTCCGGATCAACTTCAGCAATGACCGTCCGCATCATCATGCTGATCGAAACCAGGAGCCGTTGTTTGGGACGGATGGAAATAAGAACTCCTAAAGCACCGCGCATTCCACATGGAAAATCCGAACGAGATTTTCATGCCCGCCGAAGAGCCCAGCGGCCTGATGGAAGCCACCCTCAAGCGTTAGAGTGATCGTTAAGTCTCGAAGGGCGAATGGCGATAACTTTATGAAGGCCAATACTTTGCGGTACTGTCCCAGAGCAAGAATCCAAAACCGCGCAGGCACATCTAATCTTTTGTTAGGATGATTGAGGCTTATAATATTCAGGCATTCCGGAGGGACGGGCAAACTCATGGCAAGCGACGCGATTATGGAAGTAACCGACGCTAATTTCGACCAGGCTGTGCTCAAGAGCGAGCAGCCGGTCATGATCGATTTCTGGGCAGCATGGTGCGGCCCGTGCAAGGCCCTTGCTCCCGTTGTGGATGAAGTGGCGGCCGCCTACAACGGCAAAGTAAAGGTCGGCAAGATGGACGTGGACAGCAGCCCTGTTACACCGCAGCGTTACGGCATTCGCGGTATTCCCACACTGCTGATCTTCAAGAACGGCCAGGTGCAGGAGCAGATCGTCGGCAACGTAGGCCGTGAGGTGATTGAAAAAGCGCTCAACAAACATCTCACCCAATAAATCGTCTGAAGTATAAGAAAGCCCGGCCATGTGCCGGGCTTTTTCTATTTCTTGCCACCTTAGCGTCCTTTGCGGTTAATAATGAAATTACCGCAGCGCCTCTTCCACTTCGTTCAGCCAGTCGGGACGCTTGAGTACTTCACGCGGTTTAGGCCCGTCCGCCGCGCCGACGATGCCGTCCTGCTCCATCAGGTCGATCAGGTGCGCGGCACGCCCATAGCCGATACGCAGCCGTCTCTGGAGCAAAGATGTAGACGCTTTGCCGAACTCGATGACCAGGCGTACGGCATCCTGGTACAGTTCGTCATTTTCATTATCGCCACCTTCCGCCCCGGCTTCACCATCGCCCGCAATGTGCTTTTCTTCTTTGGGCGCCTCAAGGAACTTCTGCTCGTATTCGGCCTGGGCCTGCTGCCGCCAGAACTCGACCACCGCATGGGTTTCTTTCTCAGTGACAAAGGGCGCATGCAGGCGATGCACGCGCGCCGAGCCTGAGGGCAGATAGAGCATGTCGCCCTTGCCCAGCAGTGACTCTGCGCCGTTGCAATCAAGGATGGTGCGCGAGTCGATCTTGGTGGCCACGCGGAACGAGATGCGCGACGGGAAGTTGGCCTTAATCAATCCGGTGATCACGTCCACCGACGGCCGCTGTGTTGCCAGAATCAGGTGGATGCCTACGGCACGCGCCATCTGCGCCAGCCGCGTAATCGACTCTTCCACGTTCGACTGATCGAGCATCATCAGGTCAGCCAATTCATCAATAATGATTACGATGGAGGGCAGTGGACGGTGCTCGTGTTCATCCCGGCTTTCAAACAGGCTGGGCGTGCCGTTTTCATCGAAGAGCTTGTTGTACTGCTCGATGTTGCGCACGCCTTTCTCGGCCAGCACCTTGAGTCGCCGCTCCATCTCGCGCACCGCGTTGCGCAACGCGTTCGAGGCCAGCTTTGGTTCGGTAATGATAGGTACGTAAAGATGCGGCACGCCTTCATACACGCCCAACTCCAGCCGCTTGGGATCGACCAGAATGAGGCGCACCTGCTCCGGCGTGGCCTTGTAGAGAATGGACATGATCATGGCATTGATGGCCACGCTCTTGCCTGCGCCGGTCGATCCGGCAATCAGCAGGTGAGGCATAGAGGCCAGGTCGGCGGTCACGATGCGTCCATTGATATCTTTGCCCATGGCCAGCGTGAGCTTCGATTTATGTCCCAGGAACTCGCTCGACTCCACCATTTCCCGCAGCCAGATGGTCTCGCGCTCATGGTTCGGCACCTGGAGGCCTACGGTGGATTTGCCGGCCATGCGCTCAATCAGGATGCTCTCGGCGCGCATCGCCAGGCAGAGATCATCGGCAAGGCTGGTAACACGGCTGTATTTCACGCCGGCTTCAGGCTTGAATTCGAACGTCGTGACCACCGGGCCGGGATTGATCTGGGTAATGGTCCCGGTCACATCGAACTCTGCGCATTTTTCCGTAAGCACCTGTGCCTGTATCCTGAGTTCTTCGGTATTCACGTCCTGCTGGCCTTCAGGACGGTGCAGCAGAGAACTAGGCGGCAGCTTGAAGCCCCCGGCGATCTTCGGCATTAGCGTCTTGGCCTTGGTTCCGGTATCGGCGCGCATTGCGATGGAAGGTTCCACCCCAGGAACCTCTTCGACCGGTTCGTTGGCGATCTTCAGGGCCGCAGCGGGCTGGGCTGCGACCGGAGCAACAACTTCTTCTTCTGCAATCTTCTCGATTCCGCTCTTGACCGGGGCAGGAGCGGGCGGAGGAGTACGTCTTGCAGGCACAAGCTGAGTCGTAATCTCGGGCTTGGCTGCGCGGCGTTTCTCCAGATCTTTTTGTGATTTCTTTTTGGCCCGTGCTGCCCGCCAGTCTTCCACGCGCTGCCACGCGGCAAAAGCAAAGGCGAAGCGGGTCTCCGTCCAGAGGCGCAGAGCGCCAAAGGAGAACGCGGTGCAAAGGTACAGGGCCACGGCGATGATGGTGGCACACACGATGTAAGCGCCAATCAAATTGAAATAATGCAGAAGCACGTCGCCCACAATGCGCCCCATGAGTCCTTCAATGGGAACGGCATGTCTCCAGCGCAGGCTCCATGGCAGCAGCGCCAGCAGAGCAGGGAAGAAGACCAGCAGGGTAAATGCGCCGACAGTTTTTGCTCCGGGCGAGGCTACTTCGCGCGACTTGAACCAGCGTGCCGCCAGCAGACCAATAGCGAGCGGAACAAAGAAGATGGCGATGCCCGTGTACTGAAGCAGGAGGTCACTCACCAGTGCGCCGAACAATCCAATCCAGTTTCCGGCTGGCCGTGATGGCAGCGGCGAGGCGGCGGTGTTGATGGAGGGATCCTGGGGTGAATAGCTGACCAGGGCGAGGAAAAGGAGGATCGCGCAGACGAACAGAAGGAAGCCAACCAACTCATTGAGCCGGCGGTTCTTAGTGGGCGTAAACACCCGTGAAAAATACTTCATGAAGGCATGCTTCACCTGTGCAGAGACCAATGCCTCCACAGAGGTGGCAGAGTAACCAGAGCAGAACGATTATGCCAAAAAAGATGGATGAGAGTGAGGTAAAAGCCGGATGCAGGCCCCAAAGGGTATCAAACCAGGTTCCCCCGCATGACCCAGACCAGCACCGCAATTCCCACAATAATGCGGTAGATGGCAAAGGGCATGAACCCCCTGCGCCGCACCCAATTCATAAACCAGGCCACCACGCCCAGCGCCACAATGAAGGAAACCACAAAACCTATGACCAGCACCACCCATTCATGAGAACTGGAAGGCATGGCCCCCATAGGTTCTCCGCCACCTTTGGGATGAACTGTGCGGTAAAAGGTATAAAGAGTGGCCGCGCCCATGGTTGGGATCGAAAGGAAGAAGGAAAATTCCAATGCTGAGGCCCGCGACATCCCTGCAAGCTGACCTGCGGCGATTGTGGACATGGAACGCGAGGTACCGGGGAAAACTGCTGAAAAGATCTGGCAAAACCCAATCCAGATGGATTGGAACAAAGTCATCTCTTCCATGTGCTCAGTCTTGAAGCGGCTTCCACTGCGTGGAGTTCCGAACAAAGCGTCTACAACCCACATGATGATGCCGCCGATGAGTAATGAATAACCAAAGATACGGAAATTTTCTAGGTGTTCACCTATTTTTTTGGTCAATAAAAAAGAGGGCACTCCGGTCACCACAAAGGCAATTAGAACTAAGCTGAGGGGGTGATTGAAGACAGTGCGGTTGCCGCGTTCTCCGTGAGGGAAAGTGCGAAGGAATCTCACAAGGCGCGGCCAGAAATAGATCAAGAGCGACAGAATTGCGCCAAGCTGAATAACAATGGAATACATTTTCCAGAAGCCATTATTCAGGGGGATATGCATTAATTCTTGTGTTATGCGCAGGTGTGCGGTGGAACTGACAGGCAGGAATTCGGTGAGCCCTTCGACAATCCCAAGCAGAATAGATAATAGATAATCGTGCAATCTTCCTCCGGGTTGAGTTGCTCAAGGCTTGGTTGCGAGCAAAGTTTTCCCACTTGAGAGTAATCCGCGCAGCCAAGGGCGGCTACGGTCCATGAAGATACTTTTTGTTTTTGCGCTTCCGATCACCCGATCACCAGATCTACCGATCATCCGATTTCATCACTCCGGCTGTGGCCCGTACACCGGCACGTTCTGTTCCAGCTTATAAATCAGGTCGAGCGCGCGCGGTTTCCAGTCTCCCTGGGAACCGTACTGGCTGGCAATTTCCTGAGCCAGCGCAGAGGCCTTTTTGCGGGCATTGCCGACTTTGTCATTTTCATTGTTGATCCGGTAGATATCGACCAGAGCCGCCTGCCGCCATGCTGCATTGTAAAGAGCCTCGGCAGCCTTGGGGGATTGCGGATGCTCATGGGCGTAATGCTCGTAGATATCACTTTCTTTTTCCGGACACTTTGACAGCCCTTTCCATTCACCGCACAGCTTGTTATCAATCAGGTCGTAGCTGGCAAGGTCAGACCACCTGGTGTGTGGATACTTCTTCGAAATTTCCTTCATCAGGCGATCGTCCATGGGGTTGCGGAGATCGGGATCCATCTCACGCGCCGAGGGTCGCGAAAGCACATCCTGCTTTTCCAGCTGCCAGCGGATATCGGCAGAGCGCCACAGTGACTCTCCCGCAAGGGATGAGTTGGGAAAGATTTCGGTGAGGCGATAATAGAGGCGCATGGCATCCTGGGCCGCGCCTTTGCGGCCGCCACGCTGCTCTGCCTGATTCTCCGAATCCACGGCTTCCCCAAAGATGATCTGGTCACCATTGGGTACGGAAGCGGTCACAATGCCATTGGCAGTGGTCCATCCGGTGATTTCGCGGGGCGCTCTCTCTTCCTGGGGAATGGTGGCATAAACCTTCACCCACGGCTGGTTGTCCAGATTCGATTGCTCCAGGATGACGAGGTCGCGGCCACGCTCCAGCCTGATCAGTTTCTCGGCATTCATGCCGGGAGAAACGCGCAGCGTGGCGTCGCGGACATTGGTGCCGTGCCCCTTGGTTTCCGCCGCCGCAAAGCTGGCCATTATAAGAATAAAAACAACAAGTTTCAATTTCCGCATGGTTGCCTCACACAATTCCCATCACGATCTCGGAGAAGAGTTGCGGTTCAACATTACCACCACTCACCACTGCCACAGTTTTATCAGATGGCGGAAGTTCGGAGGCATGGAACAGCACGGCGGCGGTTGTAACTGCTCCGCTGGGTTCCGCCAGGATGCGTCCGGAGTACAGCAGGTGCCGCATCGCCTGCCGTATTTCGTGTTCCTTTACCGTGATAATGTCGTCCACGTATTTGCGGATGTGCTCAAAGTTGATGGGACCAACGCTCTGGGAACGCAGGCCGTCGGCAAGCGTTTTGGCCGTGCTTTCGGCAGACACTGATTGAATTTTCCCGCTGCGGAAGCTGGCCTGCGCATCGGCGGCAAACTCCGGCTCTACGCCGATAATTTTCGCCTTGATCCTGGATTCTTTGATGGCGGTGGCAACTCCGCTGATCAGCCCTCCGCCACCGATGGGAACCAGCACCACTTCAGGGTTCAACAGGTCTTCCAGAATCTCCAGCCCCATAGTGCCCTGACCGGCAATGATTTTTTCATCGTTGTAGGGGGGGACGGGAATGAGCTTCTTTTCCCGTTCCAGCTCTTCCGCCTTCTGGATGCGGTCATCGCTGGCCGGGCCCACCAGGACAATTTCAGCTCCCAGCGCGCGTGTTGCCTCCATCTTCACCTTTGGCGCGGTGTTGGGCATTACGATTGTGGCCTTTACCTGAAGCGCCCTCGCGGCAAAAGCTACTCCCTGGGCATGATTGCCGCTGGAGTGAGAAACCACGCCCCGGCTGCGCTGCTCCGGAGTGAGAGAAGCAATCTTGTTGTAAGCGCCGCGCAGCTTGAAAGAGCCGATGGGTTGCAGGTTTTCCGGCTTGAGGAAGATCTGCCGTCCGTCGGGTAGCTTGCATATTACCAGCGGCGTTCGCACGGCAACTTTGCGTAAGAGAGCCTGGGCCTGTTGGATGTCTTTGAGCGTGACCATTGTGAAAGATAGATTCTAACGAAAGACGCCTGTAAGCAAAAATAAACCATGGTGTCTGACCGACCGTCCAAACCGCCCACCATGTCCACTCCGTTTACATGGTGTGAGCGCCGAGCGGGCTCGGCCGACTGTGGCCCACGGCTGGCACTCCGGAGTCTTTTTGTCAGGGCAAAGACCATCTGCCCTGACATGATTGTTTGCGAACAGCCCAATAAACATGCGAGTTGTCAGGGCGTCAGGGCGTCAGGGCTGTCAGGGCTAATTTTGCGTTCCGGCAGCAGCGAGCCGGGAAAGCACATCCGGGCGGACGAATGCCCGGAGTTGAGACAGATTCCGGTTATAGCCGGAGCTTGCGTCATGATTTCAGCCGCGCGATGCAACATAGACAGTAATATAATAGAAATATTACAACGTCAAGAGGATTCCGAAATTCAGGGGTGAATTGTTACGTCCTGGCCTGCCTGTCCTATGGGGAGTCCTCTTGAAAATTGGCGGTGCCTGGCACTGTCTGTCATGTTCAGGACGTGCGCCAGGAAATCGACCAGGGCCCATTTGTCGTGAAAGCTCACTGTCTGCTCCATGCTCACGTGCACCAGCGCGGGGCTGATCAGCGCACCTTTTAGCTCGGCATGGGGAACGTCCTGTTCCAGCCATAGAGTCTCGGAGGCCGGAATCACGCTGTCACCGGTTCCATGCAGCAGGAAGACCGGCACATTTAAAGCGGATAGATGGCCGTGCGGAGAGACCGCATCCATCTCGGCGCGGTGGGCATCGATTTCGTGAAGCAACTGCCGCTGAAGCTGGTCGCGATGATGCACAAGCAGGTCAAATTCTGTCTGTCCTGCGGGATTCATGGCCTTGGCCTCTTTCACTGCGGCATCCGGCTGCTCCCAGAGCCACAGGCGCAGCGCCTCTCGGGCTGCAGGCATATCGGCGGGAGAGAAAAAATCTTCCAGGTGCGAATAGGCCAGCACCAGCACGCCATACTCGTGCGCAGCAAACGGAGCAGTGCTGCCATCCGGCTTTTCAATCTTGTTGGTGGCAAAGAATCGCGATACCCGCGACAGATCGTCATGTGCGCCAATGGCTACCACAAAGCCGATCTGGTCGGCATATTCAGGTTTGGCAGCCGCCAGCAGCGCCATGCCTCCGGCAAAGCTCAGCCCCATAATGCCCACTTTGAACTGGTGCAATTGGGTGCTGAGAATGACCGCAGAAATCCCGATCTGCTCCACCGATTCAGGCACGACATGATAATCGGCCAGGTCATGAAGCTCGGGCGTCATGACTTCCACGCCCGCCCCGGCCAATGCGCGGGCAAAGCTCACGAGACGAGGCTCTTCCAGTCCCAGGTGATGGACACCATGCAGCAGCACCATGCCGCCGGGATTGCTCACATCCAGAGGCCTGTAGATGCGGTACTTGAGAAGGCCAAAAGGTGTCTGGGCAGAGGCCGTTTGCTCGCTGAATGGGTGCTGGGCAAAATGAACGCCAAATCCGGTGGCCTTTGCGTCAGAAAAGCGCAGCAGCACCGACATGGCACGGAGATGAGAGCTGATGGCCTCGTGAAAGATAGCCCCGCAGAGCGCGAGCATAGCAACCACGATCAGGAAGACCAGCCATCTCCGCCGTTTGCGGGAATTGATCACGGGTGCCGATGAGGCGTTTGCTGCCACGCCTTAAATCTCCAGAATCACCGGCATGATCAGCGGACGCCGTGATGTGGTCTTGCCGATAAAGCGTTTGAGGTCGGCACGGATTTTTTCTTTGATCACGCCGTAGTCGGCCTTCTCTTCGGGAGTGGATTCATCCAGCGTTTTGGAGATGACACGGCGGGCCTCCTGCATGAAACCGTCTTCTGTGACTCCGGCAAAGCCGCGCATCACGATCTCTGGAATGGACTCTACCGATCCGGTGAGCTTGTTGATGGCGATAATCGGCAGAACAAAGCCGTCTTCGCTGAGATGGCGGCGATCCTTGATGATCAGGTCTTCCACCACGTCACCGCGCGAGCCGGAGTCGATGCAGATGCGCCCCACTGGAATCTTCTCCACTTTTCGGGCGCCAAGCTCGTCGAACTCCATCACATCGCCGCTTTCCATCATCAACACCTGGCCCACCGCTCCGTGCATGGAGCGCGCCATCTCCGCATGCAGCCGCATCTGCCGGTATTCACCGTGAATGGGTATAAAGTACCGGGGCTTTACCAGGTTCATGATGAGCTTGAGCTCTTCCTGGCTGGCGTGTCCGCTCACGTGGACTGGCGGTGAAGAGCCGTCCTCATAAAGGACATTGGCTTCGCGCCGGAAGAGGTGGTCGATCATCCGGTAGATGGCCTTCTCATTGCCGGGAATGATGCGCGATGAGAGCACTACCGTGTCGCCGCGCTCGATCCTGGCGTGTTTGTGATTATCCACGGCCGCCCGCGAAAGCGCGGACATCGGTTCGCCCTGTGTCCCACTGATCAGAATGCATATCTGCTCGGGCGGAAATTCCTTGATCTGTCCGGGATGAATGAGCGTGCCTTCGGGAATATCCACATAGCCGAGATCAAGGGCTATCTCGGTAGATTCGGTCATGGAGCGCCCAATCAGGGCGACCTTGCGCTTGTATTCCCAAGCCATGTCTATAGCCAGCTTGATGCGATGGATGGACGACGAAAAGCAGGAGATAAAAAGCCGGCCTTCGGCGCGGGCAAAGATCTCGTCAAACTTGCCGCGCACGGCGCGTTCGCTGGGAGTGTAGCCCCGGCGCTCCACGTTGGTGGAATCCTGCAACAGGGCGAGCACGCTGCGGTCTTTGCCGTATTCCGCAAAGGTATGCAGGTCGAAGAGCCGGTTATCCGTGGGCGTAGGATCGACCTTGAAATCCCCGGTGTGAATGACCACTCCGAGAGGCGTGTGGATGGCCAGGGCAACGCAATCCACCAGGCTGTGAGTTACCTGAATAGGATTGATCGTGAACGGCCCCAGGGTGAAGCGCGTGCCGGGACGAATCTCCCGCAGTTCAGTGTCATCCAGCAACTGGTGCTCTTCCAGCTTGTTTTCCACCAGGGCCAAGGTGAATTCCGTCCCAAACACAGGAACGCGCAGTTCGGAAAGTACCCAGGGCAGCCCGCCGATATGGTCTTCATGGCCGTGAGTAAGGACAATGCCGCGCACCTTATCACGGTTTTGCAATAAGTAGGTGATGTCGGGGACAACGATATCCACCCCCAACAGCTCAGATTCCGGGAACATCAGACCGGCGTCTATTACGATGATGTCATCCCCCCAGCGCAGGGCCATGCAGTTCATTCCGAACTCGCCCAGGCCGCCCAGGGGTATTAAATGGAGTTTTCCAGCAGGCATAAGTGAACTACTGATGCTATCAAAGAATAGGGCGAAGCATTGGGGAGAGGCCAAAGAACGAAAAAAGGGCAGAAATCTAAGTGCTTGCCGCCGCACTTTCCTTCGCCTTGATGCAATCCAAAGCCAAGGTGACGGCGAAGCCGAAGACCGCGTCGGTAAAGGCTTCCAGCCGTGTGATCTCGCCGGCACGCCAGCGGAAGTGCTTTTCACCCGGAATCAGGTCGTGTCCTGCAGTGAGGTTCATTGCGCCATTGCATCCATAACTGCCGGTGACGGAGCTTCTTTTCCAAGCTCTCCTTCCCAGCGGGCGATTACCGCAGTAGCCAGGCAGTTGCCAACAACATTGATTGAGGTCCGCGCCATGTCCATAAGCTGATCTACGCCTAGAATAATGAAAATGGGCCAGACTGGCAGGTGGAACGAATCCGCCGTGCCCATCAGGATCACCAGCGTTGCCCGCGGTACGCCCGCCACGCCTTTGCTGGTGAGCATCAGGGTGAAGACCATCAAGAGCTGCTGGCTGAAGCTGAAGTGAATTCCGGCGGCCTGTGCCACGAAAATGGATGCCAGCGCGAGATAAAGCGTGCTGCCATCCAGGTTGAAGCTGTAGCCGGTGGGCATTACAAAGGCGACTACCTGCCGGGGAACGCCGAAAGCCTCCATGGCTTCCATGGCGCGGGGCAGCGCGGCCTCAGAGCTGGCGGTTGCGAAGGCGATGGAGGCAGGTTCCGTAACTGCCTTGAGAAAACGCTTGATGGGAAGCCGTGCGATCAATGCCACAGGCAGGAAGACACACAGAATAAAAATAACCAGCGCGGCATACAGCGTAGCTACCAGCTTCAGCAGGTTCACCACAATGCCGAGTCCCATGGTTCCAACGGTGTAAGCAATAGCCCCGGCCACCCCAATGGGCGCAAACAGCATGACAATGTTGGTGAACTTAAACATTGTTTCCGAGAGGCTCTCAAAGACTTCCAGCAATGGCCTGCGCTTTTTTTCGACGACCAGGGCCAGCGCAATGCCGAAGATAATGCTGAACACCACCACCTGCAGCACCTGGCCTTCAGCAATGGATTTGGCAATATTTTCCGGAAAGATGTGTTCGATAAGGTCAGATGCCGTCTGCTTTTGAGTTGCCGGCAATTGCGGCGTGTTGGCCGGTGGCGTGACTCCCACCCCTGCCCTGGAAAAATTGATTGCGCCCAAGCCGATGAACAGCGCTATGGTGGTGACCAGTTCGAAATAAATCAGGGCTTTCACGCCCATGCGCCCAACCTGTTTCAGGTTGGAATGCCCGGCAATGCCCACCACGAGTGTAGAAAAGATCAGCGGTGCAATGATGGTCTTGATCAGCCGCAGAAAAACCCGGCTCAGCACTTGCAGGTTGGCGGCCTGGTTGGGCCAGTCGTAACCAATCTCGGCGCCAATGAGGATGCCCGCCATGATCCATGCGGTAAGCGACCGGCATACAAAGGTGTATCCGCAAAAGGCCAGTACGGCGGCCCACCGGCAAATCGTCATCAACTGCGGTGAGAAGGGAACCCCGCCATAGTGCTCCACCGCCCACAGCACCGCACATAATCCTGCGATCAGGAGAAAGGCAAACAGGAACTTAGTTTGAGTTCGTTTCATGAGCCACAATTCGTTTTAGCCGCTGATCAACGCTGAAAAACCAAAAACCTCCACCACAGATAACACAGATTGGACTGATGACACCGAGCAGCAGAGCCGCAACCAAAAAACCTACCACGGAGACACGGAGGCACGGAGAAAAGCAAGTAAGCCGCGAATGACGCGAATAGCGCGAATTTACGCGAATCAGAAGATTGGGCAAAGCGAAGAAATACCTCGGAATTCTTTGTGGCTTGAGACGAATTTGGTTGTCAGTAATACAGATCAAGAACAGAATAAGTGCTCCTCAAGTAATATTCTCCGTGTTTCTCTGGGCCTCGGTGTCTCCGTGGTTGATGTTCGGTATTATCGCAGCCAATCTTCCAACTCAATCGAGCTTTGCGTCTTTTCGTCGCGGTATTTCACGATCACAGGAGTATAGAGGGAAAGCCCCCACTCTGCTGCTTTTCCTTTGGTAATGGCCCTTGATCCCGGTACTGCGACGGCGTTCTCCGGAATCACCAGCGGCTCATTCGGCGTGGCCCGGTAGACCTGCTCGCGCACCAGGTCATACACCGGCGTGGCTCGCGTCAGGATCACCCCTGCACCCAACACCGCGCCCTGCCGCACCTGGGTGCCTTCATAAATGCCGCAATTGCCGCCTACGAGCACGTCATCTTCCACGATCACCGGAGAGGCGTTCACCGGTTCCAGTACTCCACCGATTTGCGAGGCAGCGCTCAGGTGGACGCGTTTACCCACCTGGGCGCAGGAGCCCACCAGGGCGTGAGAGTCGATCATGGTGCCTTCATCCACGTACGCGCCCACGTTCACATACATAGGAGGCATGCAGATCACGCCGGGCGCAAGATAGGAGCCGGTGCGCACTGACGATCCTCCGGGAACTACGCGGATCTTGTCGGCAACGCTGAAATGTCGTGCTGGGTAGGTGCTTTTATCCACGAACGAAAGAGCGCCGGAGTCCATCTCGACCAGATCGCCCAGCCTGAATCCCAGCAGGATGCCCTGTTTTACCCAGGTATTCACCTGCCAGCGCCCATTGGATTTCTCCGCCGACCTGACCTCGCCCCGGGTTAAGGCTTGAAGGAATTGCTGAAAAATTTGCCGGGCCTGTGCAGCAGCTTCGCCGCTCAGCGTTCCGGCAGAGTAGAGCTGTTCAACCAGTGATTGCAGTGGATGCATTGTTGCGGAGTATATATAGAGGAAGCGGTGATTGTCAGCAGGCTGTCCCGCGTCTATTATTTTTAATCGTGATGGAGGATTCGTTGGAGCAACTACTCGGGACCACGGTCGTTCTGGTGGCCCATCCTGATGATGAGGTGATCGGGTTCGGCGCCCTTCTGCAGAAAATGAAGCGCGGCATTGTGGTATTCGCCACGGACGGCGCGCCCCGCGATGATTACTTCTGGAAGGCCTACGGTTCCCGTGAGGAATATGCCAAAATCCGGCAGCAGGAGGCCCGCGAAGCCCTGGCGGTGGTGGGAGCCGAGCCGGTGTTTCTTTCGGATCATGTGGAAGGCGGCATTGCCGATCAGGAGCTGTTCAGACGCCTGCCCAAAGCGATAAGCGCCTTTGACCAGATTGTGGAACAGGTCAGGCCCAACTGCCTGGCCACCCTGGCTTATGAGGGCGGACATCCGGATCACGATGCGGTCTGCTTTGTCGCTTCCATCATAGGCAAACGCCGGGGACTCCCGGTGTGGGAAAGTCCGCTCTATCACCGCAATCCGGATGGCTCCGGGCGGGTGCAGCGCTTTCCCCGGACCGATGGCAAAGAAATTGAAATCAAGGTGGAAGGCGAGCCGCTGGAACGCAAACTCCGGATGTTCCATACCTACAAATCACAGAAGCTGACGCTGGATAACTTCCGTCCGGAAAGCGAGCAGTTGCGCCCCATAGCGGACTATGACTTTACCCGGCGGCCCTTTCCCTGGAAGCTGAATTACGAGCTGTGGCAATGGCCAATGACCGGGGAAGAAGTCTCTGCCGCTTTTGCATCTTACCTAAAGTCACAGGGCTGAAGGCTGAAAGTGCCCGGTGGCGGGGTTTAATTTACCCAATTAGCAACTCACCCATTTACCCCAATTGGCGACAGCTTCGATGCTCCGAATTCTCTATATTGCGTATCCCTTGCTTACTGTCTCTCAGCAGAGCGCCGGCGGCGCGGAGCAGATGCTGTGGACGCTGGAGCATGAGATGGCGGTACGCGGCATTTCCACTACCGTTGCCGCTTCCTCAGGCTCACAGGTATCAGGCGAACTTCTTATAACCGGAGAGCCTTCCAGCCAGGCGGATGACTATGAGCGCCGCAACCGTGAACATCAGGACAGGATTCTGCAATGGCTCCATTCCGGGCGTCAAAGCTTTGACCTGATCCACGACAAGTCCGGCAGTTTCTGGCCGCGGGCCGCTGAAATCGACATTCCGGTGCTGGCCACATTGCATCTACCACGCCATTTTTACCCACAACACTATTTTGAAGACATTCCGGCAAATGTAAGCTTCACCTGTGTTTCTGCCTCGCAGGCCGCGAGCTTCGTTGACTTAAACAATTTGATGGAAGTTGTTTCCAACGGCATTCTGCTGAGCCAGTTTGAACCGAACTATGGCGCGCGGGCCGGGCTGTTATGGCTGGGACGCATCTGTGAAGAAAAGGGAACTCACCTGGCCCTCGATATTGCTGCCCGGCTTGATTCGCCGATTACGCTGGCCGGTCAGGTCTATCCCTTCAGCTATCACCAGCAGTATTTCGAAAAAGAAATTGCTTCTCGGTTGCGGCAGATGCCAAAAGCGAGCTTCATCTCATCGCCGAGCATGGAAGAAAAACGCAAGCTGTTGCGCGAAGCCCAGGCCCTGCTGATTCCCGCCTTGGCGGACGAAACCAGTTCACTGGTGGCCATGGAAGCAGCCGCGAGCGGCACTCCGGTGGTGGCCTTTAGTCGTGGTGCCTTGCCGGAAGTAGTGAAAGATGGTGTGACTGGATTGGTGGTTGATGAAATGGAAGAGGCCGTCGAAGCACTTGGCCAGATCGGCAAAATCAAACCTGAAGCCTGCGCGCAGCATGCACAGAAGAGTTTCAGCAGCGGGAGAATGGCGGAAGAGCATTTGAGAATCTATGAGTGCATTTGCCGGCATTCTTCAGCACAGCCGAGGGCGGCTGTGCCACAAGGTTCTTTTTAGCCACCCGTTTCTCGCGAGCTTTTACTTCACCAATCCAATCTTCTTCACCAGATCCTGAAATCGTGGCTCCGGCCTTAGATTGTCGAGCATGGGATCGACGTTGAGCCATGTGAGCCCATCGGCGCGTTCTTCATAGGCTTTCTCCAGCCACGTTAACGCCTGTTCTTTCTCACCCAGGCCGGCGAAGAGCATCCCGAAATAGGTTGCGGGAATATAGCGTTTAGCAGCGTGAATATTGAAAGCTTCGACAATCTTTTTCGTATGCGTCTTTTGTCCGCCTACGGCGTAGGCGAGTCCCAGGGCGGCATCCATCAGGGGAACTTCTCCTATAGATTTGCCCTTGGGTTGCAGATGAGCCAAAGCTTCAGTGTTTCTTCCCATACGCGCAAATGAACGGGCCAGAATGTAATGCAGCATGAAATAGCTGGGATCGAGTTCCAGCCCTTTCTGGCATTCCGCCGCGGCACGATCATAGTCGCGGCTGAAATAATAGGCAGCGGCGCGGGTAGAGCGGACACCCACCATGCGGTGAGGATCGGTGGCCTGCACAATCTCCATGGTGCGCTCAATCTCTTCCAGCGCTTCCTGGTGTCTGCTGAGCGCCAGCAGCATCCACGAGTACCACAGGTGGGCCGAGGCATCGTCCGGATTGAGTTCGATGGCGCGGCGGTAGTTCGATTCCGCGCTCTCCCAATCCCAATGATAATGATGGCGAACCAGCGCCAGCGCAATATGTGCTTCAGCCAACGATTCATCGAGTTCCAGCGAACGCCTGGCCGCTCCTTCCGCTTTGGGCATGGCCTGGTGCGGAAGCAGCAGATCAAAGGGAGCAATAGCCAGCAGCGCATAGGCGGTAGCCAGTCCGGCGTGTGCCGGAGCGTATGTGGGTTCCTGCTGTATGGCGCTTTCAAAGAATTGAATGCTCTTCTGGATAGGAGCAGCCGTAAGCCCGTGCAGATGGAAGCGGCCCTTCAGATAGCTTTCATAGGCAGACGGATTAACTTTCTTCTTGCCCTGTTCCATGGCCGAAAGCCGCGTCTGCTCTGAGCGGCTCACCAGCACCTGAATCTCGCGGGCAATCGCCTGGGCAATTTCGGCCTGCACAGAAAGAATGTCGCGCAGGTCGCGCTCGTAGGTCTCCGCCCACAGTTGCGTCTGATCTTCCACCTCAACCAGTTGCGTGGTGATGCGTATGCGATCGGCGGCGCGGCGCACCTTTCCCTGCAGGATGTAATCAACGCCCAGCTCAGACTTGATCTGCTCCAGGGGCTTGTTGCTGGCCTTGTAATTCATGGCCGTGGAGAGCGCAATCACCGCCAGCCGTTCAGGTTGCAGGCGGGTAATCTGGGTAATCATCTCCTCGGTCAGGCCGTCACTGAAGTAGTCCTGCTCAGGATCACCGGCAAGGTTTCCCAGAGGCAAGACGGCCAGCCTGATCTTGTAGCCATTGGCGCCCGGACGCACCTCTGCGATTTGCCGGGTACTCAGCCAGGAATCAAGTTCCATTCTGGAAGCATAGACCGATCCCAGCTTGTCATGCTGGTGGCGGTGAACCGGCAGTCCTTCCTTCTTCTCCCAGCGCTGGACGGTGCGGACATCGCGGCGCAGGTAGGAGGCAATCTCTTTCCATGAGTCCAGCCGGTCGGCGGAATTTGCGGGTGCAGGAGTGTTACTGGGCATCAAAGCCGTGATTCTATCGCTCCGTTCCTCACCTTTCAACCACAGAGAAGACATTCAGCGGCAAATCTCCGGCTGCCGCAGCTCGCCGCTTGAGGCTGCTCGCGCCGCTGTTCCTGTTCCGGTTCAGAAAGCCGTGGGACTGACTGCTGCTTGTTGGCAGTGAATGCTCTCATGTAAGCTGAAATTACGCGGGAAGCGCATTTGGGGTCCGGTGACCCTTCTGGTCTTCAAAACCAGCGAGAGTTGTTAAACCCGGCTCGGGTCGCTTCGACTCCGACACGCTTCCGCCAGCCAAATTCAGGAGCTCCCGCGTATGAAACCGGCTCGACTTCTCCTGGCGCTCTTTCTGTTCCTGGTTGCCGGCCTTTTCGGCTGCAGTGGCAACTCGTCCAGTGGAAGTACACCTCCTCCGGTCACTAATGGACAGTTGTACGCGCTGAACGGCGTTACCGGAACTGTTCTTCATTTCAGCGCTGGGGGTTCCGGAAACATTGCACCGGCAGCTAGCATTCACGGCCCCGCCACTCAGCTCAGCTCTCCGGACTTTGCGCTGGCCCATGGCGCAAATGACCGATTGTTCGTATCCGACGCCGGCTCCTCCGTGCTGATCTTTGAGCGCGCCAGGACTAAAAACGGAAATGTGGCGCCCGATCGTACAATTGCCGGCGCTGCAACCCAGCTTGTGGGCCCCGGCGCGATGGCATTGGATACCGTGCGCGACCAGCTATACATCTCCGCAGGTTTCGGCAGCATGATCCTGGTCTTTGCCCCTGCCTCCACCGTGAACGGCAACGTGGCCCCCACACGCGTTCTGAGTCCCGGATTCCTGCCAGGACGCATCACTCTTGATTCCGCAAACAATCGTCTCTTTGTTGTGGACGCAAGCAATGGGATCCAGATTTATGACAACGCCAGCACCCTCAATGGAGGGTCGCGGCGAACCGGTCCATCTCCGGCCCTGCCACTCAACTGCTTTTTCCTTCCGGTATGGTGCTGGACTCCGCTGGACGTCTCTTGGTTTCGAACTGCAGCGTGTCTTTCAATGGGATTACTGTTTATGCCAACGCCGGTTCAGCCAACGGAAATCTTGCTCCCACAGCAGTTATTACCGGCCCTGCCACACAGCTTTCAGCGTGCACGGACATCGCCTTGTCGCCTACGGGAGAGCTTTTTGTGGGCAATCAAGGTACGGGAGGCATCCTGGTCTTCAATGGTTCCGCCATTGGCAATGCTTCTCCCATTCGTTTCATCTCGGGCGACAATACCGGGATACAGGTGGTTTCCGGCTTTGGAAACCTCAGAGGCATCGCCCTCGATCCGACACGTTAACCGCAGCGTGGCGAGCCACAACCAAACGGCTTTAACCGCAGAGAACGCAGAGGGCGCAGAGGAAGGCAAGTAAGCCGCGAATGACGCGAATCGCGTGAATTTACGCGAATCAGAAGACTGGGTAAAGCGCAGAAAAGAGCCCAGAAATTCTTCGCGGCTTGGGATGAACTTGATTGTTAGCAATATAGAGCGCGATCAAGCCGGGCGTTGCGTGCCAGTTCCTTCGACTCTCGCTTGGTGGTCACCGCTGTTTTCCGGGTGATCGCTTCCAGCCTGGAGGCAGGCCGTGAGTGATGTAGGGAAGTTTGTCAGGATCTTCTACCTGCACGGTTCCATCGGGCATCAGCTTGTAGGCCGTGCCGGTGGGATCCACCGGAATGCCCGGCAAAATGCGGGCGCGGGCCAGTTCAACCCAACTTGCGGGAAGATGTCCGGTTGCCTGGCGGTACATCTCAACCCTGCGCTCGAGGTCCGGAATGGACTGGTCAACGCGAATCGCGGCTATATGCTGCGCGGCGTTTTCGCGGATCATCTTGTCTTCACTGTTCTCATACAGACGTTGCCAGATCTCCATGGCGGTGGCCGGTTCTCCAGCGTGCTGCGCCATGGCTGCTGCCATCACCTTCATCCAGGGCAGGGCGTTGGGGTTTTCCGATCCTTTTTCAAATGCCTGCTCCGCGGCCGTGTAGTCTTTGCGATCGAAGTAGTGAACGAATCCAAGAGTGAAGTACAGGCGCCAGTAATCGGGGTTCGCGCGAATTCCCTTTTCCAGCAGCGCTACCGCCTTATCCGGCTGACCGGCGCCCACAGGAGGCGGTTGCGAGAGGAAAATAGAGCCGTGCTGATAGGCGACGAGCAGGTGTGGATCAAGATCGGTGGTGATATCCAGCAGCGGTGCCAGTACGTCATAACGCATGGCATCTTCATGGTGTTTCTCGCCATAGTATTGAACTGCACGGGTCCAGTAGATGTCAGCGAGCAGCCCGGAATAACCGAGACTCAAGCGCTTCAAGACCCTGGCTGAAGGAATATAGAGCACTTCTTCCAGGGTGGCCTGTTCTCCGCGGGAATTCTCCACCTGCTGCAGCGCCAGTACCGAACCGGTGAAGGTTGCAGCCAGAACAATGGCCGCGATCATGGTGCTGCGAAGACTTCTCACTTCAAGTTACGGCGCTCGAAAATGAGCACCGCCCCCGCAATCGCTGCTGCCGAGTACAAGAGCGCGTAAATGGTATTGAAGAGTATGAGGCGTCCGCTTACCGGCTGACCATGGGCCACCTGGGAAATCACGTTGAGTGATGCGAAGTTGGGCACCAGGTAGACAACCGCAGTAGAAAACCATCGGGTAAGGCCGGTAGCAGCCCAGGCAAAGTTGCGCAAGTCATCGGCAAATGTACCGATCACAAACAAGGCGAATGCGAAGATGGCAGAAAAAATAGGAGTCGAGAAAGATGAGAACAATAGCGTGATGGAGGTGACAACCAGGAATTCCAGAATGATGAAGTAGATTCCCACCAGCAGCGCAGCATCATCTTTGCCCAGGCCGCGCGAGACCATCAGCAGTGCCAGGTAGAACCCCACCGCCATAAACGCGGCGTTGACTACCAGGGTCATCACCAGCCCGATGTATTTCCCGGCGATGAATTCCCATCTTCTCACCGGGCGCGAGAGGATGGTGTAAAGCGTCTTCTTCTCAATTTCCTTCGCAACTAGCCCGATGCCGATGAAGATGGCGATGATGATGCCAAACAGCGAAATCGCGCTCAGCCCTACATTGACCAGGATGATCTTTTCCAGGCCGATGGAAATCTCGCCGAACAAAGGCGCACTGGCTACCAGCAGCAGCGCAAACAGAATCAGGTTATAAAGCACGCGGTCACGCACGGCTTCGCGAAAGGTGTTGAAGCTGATCGCAGACAGGCGGGAGATCATGCTTTGACCTCCTCACGGTCCGAAGTGTGGGCCAGGAAGTAATCCTCAAGCGCGCCGTGCAGCGGCGTGAAAGAGATCAGTTGCGCATGCTGCTGGCGCAACTTCTCCAGCAGCAGGTCAGCGCTGCCGGTGGAAACGATGGCGCGCACCATATCGCCGGTGACGCGTGATTCTTTCAGCAGGCTTGATACTGCGGGCAGGGCGCCGGCGCCGTGCCAGATGACCTCAACCTGATCGGCAGTGGCTGATTTCAGGGCTTCCACCACGCCAATGCCGCGCAACTCGCCTTTGTGGATGACTGCCACGCGGTCGCATAAAGCTTCAGCGTCAGAGAGTATATGGGTCGAGAAGAAGACCGTCTTGCCTTCATCTTTTAGTCCTTGGATCAGCTCACGAATCTCACGGCGGCCGATCGGATCGAGCCCGGACATGGGCTCATCGAGAAACACCAGCTTAGGATCGTGAACAATAGCCTGCGCAATGCCTACGCGCTGAAGCATGCCTTTGGAAAATTTGCGCAACTGTTTTTTACCGGCGTCTGCAAGTCCAACCCGCTCCAGCAGGGCAGGTATACGCTTGCGGCGCTCATCGGCAGGCACTCCTGAGAGCTGGGCGTAATAATCGAGCAGCTCGGTTGCGCTCAGATAATCGTAAAAATAAGGCTGTTCGGGAAGAAACCCAATCTGCTTCTTGACTTCAGGATCATGAAAGTGGCGGCCCAGGATCTGCGCTGTTCCTGCCGTGGGAAAGATGATTCCCATGAGGAGTTTCAAGGTGGTCGTCTTGCCGGCGCCATTCGGCCCAAGGAAGCCGAAGGTCTCGCCTTCTTCAACAGTAAGGTGTAAAGGTTGCAAAGCGGGCTTGAGCGTTTTGCGCAAAAACCCTACTGGATAGCTCTTGGCTAAGCCGTTAATTTCCAGAGCCCACATGCGTTTCAGAAATACATTAAGCTGGAAGACTAGACAGTTTCAATGCCGAACCAGTTACTCTCGGCTAGATTCCATTATAGAGCGCAAAATTCATGCAGTTATTGTGAGGAACAGCCGCAGAAAGCGGGCCGCTGGGCGACGTTTCATAGCGAATCATCCCATCTTCCGCTGTGCAGAAATTCTGGTTGCCGCTGCTTTTCCAAATCACCGGGGTAGCGGTAAACGCATAATCCGTATAGGGACTGGAGCTTGAATCGCTGGTGAGAAAGAATTCATAGCCGCCCCGGACGCAGGGTTCCGATGCGCATCCCAGGTTGGCGTCTACCAGGCAGGCGTGATTCAGGTCGCAAGGTGTACCCGGCCCCAGCGATTGCAGGGTAGGAGCAAAACCAGCGAGCTCACCGTATGACGTATTGTAAGCAGCCTGTGAAGTATGAAGCGTTCGCAGCGTACTTATAGCGGCTGCCTCATTGGCCCGCAGCCGGGAGCGCATCAGATTGGGAATGGCGATGGAGGCGATGATAAGAATGATGGCGACAACGATTAAGAGTTCTATCAGTGAGAAACCTTTTTGTTTGTGTGCCATATTCTTCATCTGCTTTCAACATTGACTGCACTGCAAACTTCATGAAGCCGATTGCTACTGATAAAAATCTAAATCTTTTTAAATGGGGAGCAGGTTGGCCCTGCTCCCCTTGGCTCGTACCCTCCCCCAGGTACTTGCCGAGCACCTTCTGTGCTCTGTCCATACGTATATGCACTTGGCTCGCCACTGCGAATGGCCATTCGCCATTGCGCTAGATTTCCTTTGGGGTCAATGAGTTAGTCAATAGCCCATGGGGGTGAAGAGGAATAGGAACACTAGTATGTGCTGATGATGACAATTTTTGTCATCATTATGTCCCAGTTTTTGTCGCCAATGGGCAATGTCCAAGACGGGAAACATCCTTAATCCGAATTGATAGATCATGCTTTTGAAGCAGATGGCCGGTCTCGGCGTACGTTTTCCCAGTCCAGATTGCAATTTGGAATAAATCCAGGCAGTGGGCGGCCTCATAACCAACATGTCACCCCAAAAGAAAGAGGGCATGGTTACCCATGCCCTGTCTCCGTCGGTAAGTAAAATTTTATTACAATGCGCCGAATGCCTGGCAATTGGTAACCGTGCTCTGGAATGCAGTCGTCGCAGGCGCTTGGAAGCGAACCACGGCGTCGCCAGTAGAGCAGAAATCCTTGTTACCGGAGCTCACACCCACCGGGATAGCGCCGATCACGTAATCCGTGAAGGGTGCAGCCGTGCCGATACCTGTAATCTGGTACTTATAGGCATCTTTGGTACCCGAAGCCAGAGTGGCATCAATCAGGCAGGCATGGGTCGCGTCACAGGTCGAATTAGGACCCAGAGTGGTCAGGTCTTTAGCAAAGCCACTGGCTGGATAGGTGGTTGAATACGTAACCTCAGTGGTGTTCAGGGTACGTACGGTGCTGGCAGCAGCAGCCTCATTCGCAGTGATGCGCGCCTTCATCAAGTTGGGGATTGCGATCGCGGCGATGATCAGAATGATAGCCACGACAATAAGAAGCTCGATCAGTGAAAAGCCTTTTTGTTTCTTCATCAAATTTCTCCAAATATTCTTAGAGTGATTCTGCTGTATCCGAGTGACTCTGTGCCTGTTGTTCCCCAGGCTAATTCCGTCAAATGCCGACCGATAACAGTCGTATCAAGATGCATTTCGGTAGCCGTTCACTCGCAAGTTAACAATTCTAAATAGTTTGTCTAAATGTCGTGATTTCAAGGGCCTAAATCCCGCCCCTGAAATCCCGGGCAGAACCAACTCCTGCCAAAACGAGAGTTTTGACTGTTTTTGTCATTATAGAATGACATTTCCTTGTATTCCCAACTGATTCGCGCGTAATCCGGAAAGGTCATACCATCGTAGTTCCCCCTGCTAAAACAAAACGGGCACGGCGATTGATGCCGTGCCCCTTTTTTGGCTTGTACCCTCCCCCAGGTACTTGCCTAACTTATTACAGTGCTCCGAATGCCTGGCAATTGGTAACCGTGGACTGGAACGCCGTTGTGGCAGGCGCTTTGAAACGAACCACGGCATCGCCGGTAGAGCAGAAATCCTTGTTACCTGAGCTCACACCCACCGGGATAGCGCCGATCACGTAATCCGTGAAGGGTGCAGCCGTGCCGATACCTGTAATCTGGTACTTATAGGCATCTTTGGTACCCGAAGCCAGAGTGGCATCAATCAGGCAGGCATGAGTAGCGTCGCAGGTTGAGTTAGGACCGAGCGTTGTCAAGTCTTTTGCAAAACCGCTGGTCGGATAAGTTGTGGAATAGGTGACTTCGGTGGTGTTCAGAGTTCGAACTGTACTAGCCGCCGCCGCCTCGTTCGCGGTAATCCGCGCCTTCATCAGGTTGGGAATTGCAATCGCCGCGATAATCAGGATGATGGCCACCACGATGAGCAATTCAATCAACGAAAAACCTTTCTGTTTGCGCATTGAGATCTCCTCTAATTTCTTCTTTGGTAAATCTTGGTAAGTCTTTGAATTTTGCCCTCTGCCGACGGGGACTCGTTTGAACGCTGTTCCATAGTGCACGCCACCAACCATCTTCCGGGCGGGGTCTACAAAGGAAAGGCAAAATACTGTTATGTAGTTGAAAGCAAACGATTTATTCGAATTTTAATGCAGAAGAAAAGCTCGCTCATTGGTGCGTTGGTACCTAATTACTTTACCACGATTGACAAATAGTGTCAGGAAATGAGTGACGCAGAATGCCAATCGGAGTACAGCCTGTTGGTATCGGGCACGTATAGAAAAAGGAACCCTATTCATCTCCGTGCTGCCAGGGACTGGCTGCCGGTGTTAGATCGAGGACGTAAAGCGTTTAAGATTCCATCGGCTCATGGTATCGAGAGACATGAGAGGTCAGACTGCTGGAAAGGTATTTAATGGTTGCTTTGCAAACGTTCTTCACTCACGCCGTAGAATGAATCGATTTTTTCGAGGTCCTGGCGAAGGACCGGTTCGTACCGGTCGCGCAGCGGGATCGTCACTTTGTTCTTGAGCGCTCGCGGATCCTCTTCTAAATCATAGTAGTAGTTGCGGCGCAAGCTGGCATCCACAATAAACAGTTCTTTTAAATCCTTGGAAAGAATGCCGAAGACCGGGAGATAGCTCGACATAAAAAAGTAGTGGTCCGGCTGCTTGCAGGCTTGCTCTTCCTGCGTACGCGTGAAGAGAGGACAGCCAATCATTTCATCCCGGCGAATGGGGCTGTGCCCGAGCAGGTAGTAGAGCGTGGGTGTAATCTCATGCAGTGACATCACGCGATTCATATTCCAGACCATTCCAGCTTTTTGCTGCTCGGGCACATGAATGATGAATGGGACTTCAATGACTTCCGGCGTCACGAATGAAACGTGACCTTCACGGCCCATTTCTCCCAGGCTCTCGCCATGGTCGGCAGTCACGATGATGATGCTGTTGTCATACAAACCCTGCTTCTTCAAAAAGCTCATGAATTCGCCGAAAATCCTGTCCACACGCTCCACCGCCGATGCATAGGCATCATCGAAGCCGGGATGCGACCTGATCTGCAAGTCGCCTTTGTGCCACGCCAGTGAGAGCGTATGCACATTGGCAGGCTGAGCAAAAGCAAAGATCGGGTGCTCCGGATCTTTTCTTCTGGCCAGATCCTCTTCGAGTTCGCTGATGACCAGGCCAAATTCCTTTTGCTGCTTGTCAGACAAATCGGTATTCAGGCCGGTGATGGTATTCGATTCATTCATGAGCGCAGCTACGATGGGGTTATAGCTGATATAGGAATGGTAGCTATCCACGTTCAGCATGCGCTGCAGGTTATTCATCCGTGGCAGCGGCCTGGGAAAAATATTGTTGATCTGCTGGAACCCCGACCAGATTGCAGGATCAGCCAGGGCTGTCCCTGCATAAGGAGAGTAGGCATGCTGAAAGATAACGCTGTCCTGCGCAAACGCCTGCATGGCCGGGGTAAAGTTGACTGCCGGGTTATAGGCTGACACATAATCGCGGCGCAGGGCATCGATCACCAGAATGAAGATATTCGGCTTGGCTATCCTGGCCGGCTTCAAATCAGAGGTGAGTGGCACCTCGGGCGCTGCTATGACTCCGCGAATGGGGGCATGAGCGCTGAGGAATTTGTACCAGGGATCATATTGATCGTCCTGCAGTACGGGTTTGACTGTCTGCTGGATGGCAAAAAATGAACCATCATAGATGGCATACTGTTCCAGCAGGTTACCCAGCTTTCCGTAATCTGCGCTTTGCCGGATACCAGCAAGAGAGACGATGCACAACAGCGACAACGCTATCAGGGATTTCAGGGAATGATTATGGCTGTTATGGCCAAATGAAACGAAGAAACGCAACAGCAACGCCCAGAGGATGATCGCGCTTATGCTGCTCAGCACATGTTCCCAGTCAATTTTTACGAAGCGGATGGCGAAGATATAGAAGAAGATAAGGATTGCCAAAAAGGCAAGCGGACGCAAAGCCCATTGCCGAAGCCGGCTGCTGATGCGGTTGGGAGATTCATTCATTGACGTACGCTGATCCTGAGCGGCAAGCGCCAGGTTGGCCGCAAACAGGACGATGACCAGTGGAAACAACAGCGCATAAAATGTCGCCTGTGTGCCGTTGAATCCCAGGAGCGCAAAGATGATCTTCCTGATAATGAGTGCCAGCACGAGCCATGCTGCAATCGAGCGGGCGACGAACTGAATGGGCGCTGGATGGGTGAAGCGCGCGGCAATCATCCTGATCCACTCAAGAACCACAAAGACAGTAACAAAGATCGCCAGGTGGGCCGCGATGCTGATGGCGATTGCTCCGGGGGGAACAGGCTGTCCTGCAACTTTAAGTCGAGGCAGGGCAGCGAGTGTATAAAGAAGTGAGACAGCCACACCAGCAATGACAAATGCCCGCAGCTTCAGGCCTTTCCCGATATCTTTCTGGATGTTGTCCAGACGGGCTGCAATCTGAACGAATGAAACCCAGGCAATGGGCGCCAGGCAGGCAATCGCTTCAACATAAGTATGCTCATCGCCAAGAGGGGTTCGAACGTTGGGGCCATACAGCAGGGTCCAGCCATAGAAAAATGTAAGGCCGGGTCCCCATAGGAGCGTTATTCCCAGCACAACCTGAGTTATCACCAGGGCTGCCACTACCCAGCGGAATGTTTCCTTCTTCCGCCCCAGATCCATGAAAACCAATGCTGCCGCAAATGACGGGAAATAAAGCAGCCTGGCCACCAGCATCAAACCACGCAGCCATCCGTAGAAAGGACTGTTGAGCGCGCCGAAAAAATTAAAAGTGATATAGCAGAGGATCAGGAAGAGAGAATCAAGGATAAGGACAGCGCCGAATATTGCCTGGGCTGCAAACCTGAGGCGCGCCATGGTCCCGGCGGAAACCATTCTCCCGGGTCGCGCCTGCGACTGTAAAGCAGTGGATGGAGTGAATGAGATCATGAAGGGTCTCGAACCGCGGAGGTATTCAATCCACGCGATCAAGGTTGCGCTGCTTCTTATCTTAACCATTTTCGCGGCTCGCCTCTGCAAGGTGAAGCCTGCGGACCACGTTACGTAAGTTTGATGGAGAGATGGCCCAGCGGGAATAAGGCGTTTGGCGTTTTCTCTGTGGCCGGAATCTGCGATGAAATGGGCTATCCAAGCTGGATTGTCTCGCCGAGTTGCTCTCCGATCAGCCGGGCTACCAGGTTCTTCAGGTGTTCGCCTGTTTTGGCCAGGACGAAATCCTGCGCCTGCTCCGACCAGTCGAGCTTGAAACTGCTGACCCGGGCGGAAATCCAGATCTGCTGGACGGGAGCATTCGGGGTGATCACGAACTTTCCCGGCGGATCATCGAAACTGATGTGAAGTGCGCCGGCATTTTCCTCCACTTCCATGGCAACGTCCTCTTCAGCGCGAATCAGGCTTTTTTTCAGGTCTTCAATGGCAGCATCTGCACGCCGGCGAAATTCCAGTTCGTCCATGAGACTGATTATAAAAGAAGCTGAAGGTGATTGGCCCTGCACATTTATCGGTAAGAGGGGAGTAGGACATATCAGCCGCGCTTGCGCCGGGTCAAGCGCGGCCAGGTTTTCCTAGTGCTCTGACCGCATGGAAATAGGAATCGAGGCATTCCGATGGAATGAGGGTGCATTACAGCTATGGCGCTGGCTTCGCCAGCTCTGTTCTTGTCTATTTCTATACCCACAGCTTGCGCTGTGGGCTAGAAGAATGCCGCCAGCTTTGCTGGCTATGTCCCAAAAATCATACGTCAGAGCACTAGAAGGGAATATCTTCGTCGGTGATGGTACTGCTGCTGCCGCCACTGCCGCTGCTCTCTTGATGCTGCGAATCGTCAGAGTTATGCGAATTGCGCTGATCGAAAGAAGAGTTGTGGGCGGCGGCGCTGCGGGAGCGTCCTTCTGCGTCGCCTTCACCGCGTCCGCCGAGCAGAACGAGATCCTGGGCCACAATTTCGGTACGGTACTTCTTCTCGCCGCTCTGCTTATCTTCCCAGCTCGAGGTCTGCAGCTTGCCTTCAATGTAAAGCTTGGAGCCTTTCTTTACATACTCACCTACGATTTCAGCCAGCCGCTGCCATGCGACAATGTTGTGCCATTCAGTGCGATCCTGCCATTCGCCGCTTTTGTCCTTAAACCGCTCATTGGTCGCCAGACTGAACTTCGCTACAGGGACGCCGTTGGGGGTGTATTTGATTTCCGGGTCTTTGCCCAGATTTCCTACAAGAATCACTTTGTTTACGCTTTTTGCCATTGAACCTGCTTGTGAAAGAAGTTGGGGTCACTATACCACACCGAAAGGAACGTAAATCCAGGCCGGTTTTGCACAGCCCTGTGCACTTTTGTGCAAAAAATATTTTTCGCAGGCCGCGCCGGTTCAGTGGTGACATTTTCGTTTGAACAGCGTCATTCCCATGATTTACTGCAGCGTGGCGAGCCACAACCAAAAACCTTTTTACCGCAGAGGACGCAAAGGACGCAGAGGAAGCAAATAAGCCGCGAATGACGCGAATAGCGCGAATTTACGCGAATCAGAAGATTGGGTAGAGCGAAGAAAATAGCCAGAAATTCTTCGCAGCCTGAGATGAATTTGATGTTTAGCAATGCAAAGGACGCGAAGGAAATTGGTAATTGAGTAATTTGGTAACGGGATTATTTACTTACCCATTTACCCATTGCCCATTGCGGTGAATGATGTTTTTCTCAGTTCATCCGAGATGTTTCCGCGTGCATCTGTCCCTCGCGATATTGTTCAGGGGCTGAGTGCTGAATGCTGAGTGCTGAATGCTAATTGCTCTCACGGATGAGCCCCGTAGATCTGATACAGCATCATGTACACCACCACCCCTGTCACCGACACGTAGAGCCATACCGGAAATGTCCAGCGCGAGATGCGGCGGTGGCGGTCAAATCTGGCCCGTAAGCCTGAAGTGAGTGACAACAACACCAGCGGCAGCACGGTAGCCGCCAGCATCGTATGGGAAATCAGGATGGTGAAATACACAGGGCGCACCCAGCCCTGCCCGGGAAAGTGCACGGAAAGAACGTGAGCGTGGTAGTAGAGATAGCAGGCCAGAAACAAACTGGAAGTCACCACAGCGGCGATCATGCAGGCGCGATGCAGTCGGACTTTCTGCCGGCGGATCAACAGACGTCCGCTGGTAATGAGCACCGCGCTCGCGCCATTCAGGCCGGCATTGAGCGCGGGAAAGATGCTTAGATCAAGCGCCATATTCAGGCTGCTGGAAGAGTCGTGCGGCGGTTCGCAACCATGAACCCGGCCAGAAAGACCACAGCAGTGAAGGCGGCAAGCACGGCCACTGAAGGCCACAGGCTCAGAATAGTTGCAGGGTGCGTTTCAGGAAATAACACCAGTTGCAGAGCATCCAGACCGTAAGTGAGCGGATTGATCTGCATGAGCCACTTGATCCAGCCTGAGGCTCCGGCGATAGGGAAGAGCGCTCCCGAGAGCAGCCACAAGGGAATCAGAAACAGGTTGATGATGGCATGAAAACCCTGTGTCGATTCCATCTTCCAGGCAATGGCAAATCCCAGGGCAGTGAGTGAGAACGCGACCAGAAAGACGATCAGCAGCACGTCGAGAAACTGCGCAAGCCCAATGTGTATGCCAATCAGAGGAGCGAACACCAGGAAGAGCAATCCTTGAATCGCAGAGAGCGTGGTGCCGCCCAGAACTTTGCCCAGCACGATGCCGGAGCGATGCACCGGGGCCACCATTACCGAGAGCAGAAACCCTTTGTTGCGATCCTCGATCACCGACATCATGGTGAAGATGGAGGTAAAGAGGACGATCATGATGAGCGCGCCGGGGAAGAAGTAGTTCAGGTAATTTCCCTGCCCGGTGGCCTGCGATTGTAGTGAGGTGCCGAAGCCCGCGCCGATGACCAGCCAGAAGAGCAGCGGTGAGATGACCACCCCGACCACGCGCGCGGGCTGGCGATAGAAGCGCACGATCTCCCGCCACCAGAGAGTGAAAGCCGGAAGAAGCGGGTTCACGCGGGGAAGAACCATCTGGTTTGGGGTGACTGCTGCTTGCGCCATTTACTTCTGCTCCTGCTCTTTCTCCTGCTCCGTCCAGAAACGGTGGCCGGTGCGGCTGATGAAGATGTCTTCCAGAGTCGGCTTGCTTACTGAAATAGATTGAATCTCGCCGGGAAAAGCTTCAGCCAGATCGGTGACAAAGCGGTGGCCTTCTTTGCGCTGCATGCGAACTTTGTGGTCGAGCACCTGCGCGCTGACCTGAAAACGCTGCTCGATGCGCGCAGCCAGTGATTCCGGCTGATCGGTTTCCAGCAGGATCACATCGCCGCCAATCTCGCTGCGCAGTTCACCTGGTGTACCCAATGCGACCACATTGCCTTCGCTGAGAATAGCCAGCCGGTCGCAGCGCTCGGCTTCTTCCATCAGGTGTGTGGTCACGATGATGGAAACGTGCTCCTGATTGCGCAGCTCCTGAAGGTAGAGCCAGAGATCGCGGCGCGCGCCCGGATCGAGTCCGGTGGTCGGCTCGTCCAGCAGCAGAATGCTGGGACGATGCATGAGCCCCTTCGCCAGTTCGACGCGGCGCTGCATGCCTCCGGAAAATGTTTCAACTTTTTCTTTGGCGCGTTCTGCCAGCCCTACGCGCTGCAGCATCTCGCTGATGCGTTCCTGCAACAGAGGGCCGCGCAGGCCATAGAGGTGTCCCTGGTGCCAGAGATTCTCGGCTGCCGTGAGCTTGATATCGACACTCTGCGACTGGAAAACCACGCCGATGCGGCGGCGCACCTCGTCCGGCTGGCGTCCGGCATCAAAGCCTGCAATCAGCGCGCGGCCTTCGCTGGGCAGCATGAGTGTGGAGAGAACCCTGAAAAGCGTGGTCTTGCCGCTCCCGTTGGGGCCCAAGAGGCCGAAGATTTCTGCGGGACGGACATCGAAGGAAATCCCCTTCAGCGCGGCGCGCTCGCCATAGCTGTGGCGCAGGTTCTGGATTTGAATCACCGCAGCAGAGTCACGCTGGGCACCGGATTCTGCCGTGTTTTCGACCATGGTTGCCATTGGCTACGACCTGAGCACGTTGATCATCATCAACGCGAAGAGTAGAGGTAAATAAAGGATTGAAGCCTGCAGAAGCCGGCGCGCAAACTTCCTCGATTCAGGCGCTGTAGTGGGTAGTTTGGTGCGCGCCAACCGATAGCTGAAATACAAAAAGGCGATGCCCAGAAGCAATGCGCCGATCAGATAAACCTTGCCGGACATCTGCAATCCTGCTGGAAGCAGGCTGACCGGGATCAGCGCTGAAGAATACGAGAGCATCTGGCGCACCACGCTGCGTCCCTCTTTGTCCACCACCGGCAGCATCTTGATCCCGCCTGCTTCATAATCGTCGCGATACATCCACGCGATGGCCTGAAAATGCGGGAACTGCCAGATAAAGACAATCGTAAAGAGCACCAGAGCCTCGATTTCAACTTTGCCGCGAATCGCTGTCCAGCCTAGCAGCGGAGGCATGGCGCCGGGAAATGCTCCCACCAGCGTAGCGATCGGAGAAATCTTCTTGAGGGGCGTGTACAGCGCCAGGTAAGTCACGGCTGTGGCAAATGCCAGCACCGCAGTCAACACGTTGGTGGTGTAAGCAAGGTACAGCGGGCCTGCAATCGTGGCCAGAGCGCCCGCGGCAAAACCTTCCGCCAGACGCATTCTGTGCGCCGGTATGGGACGGTTCCTGGTGCGCCTCATCCGGGCATCCACGTTGTGTTCGAAGGCTTCATTCAGCGCGGCCGCGCCTGCGGAGGTAAGCCCGATGCCCAGCAGCGCGTGGAACAGACCCGCAGAAACTGAAGAGACGCCGGACTTGGCCGAGCCCATGTAGTAACCCGTCCAGGCAGTCATCACAATCAGCGAGGTCACGCGCACTTTGAAGAGCTGCATGTAATCGCTGAAGACCGACTGTTTCTTCGCGATTGCCGGAGTTGCGGCCGTGGTCTCTTCAGGAACTACGTGGCGGACGGCGCTGCTCATGCGCTTACCACCTCCCGCTTGCGATCAAAGGGCAGCACCTGGGCCGGCTCTCCCGCATGGCGGTAGGTCTGGATCGTGAAGATTACTGTCACCGCTAGGATCAAGGCTCCTACTCCCATGTGCGCAACCGTGGTGGCCACCAGGCCCAGCGTGGGTTGCGCTTCGTTCACGCCCTGTACCACACGCATAACATAGGCGGAGAAGCCGAGCAGAAGCTGCACCACCAGCAGGAGCAGCAGTGACAGTCCCGGCTGCCTCAACTGGGGCATGTTTGCGTGCCTGGTAAGAGAGCGAATGCCAAGAT
>QHVI01000037.1 GCA_003223515.1 Candidatus Angelobacter sp. Gp1-AA117 | reverse complement strand
GCTCAAGGAAAATAGAGACTACGTGGACTTGGGTGCAAAATTCTTGGATCAAATCCGCTCCCAGCATCTGATACGTTTTCATACGAAGCGCTTAGAGGAACTCGGTCTGAAGGTACTCACGACACCCATGGCGGCATAGGGATTTTCAGGGCAGAGAACGCAGAGAACGCAGAGGAAATCAGGTAATTTATTCAGACACATACAGCAATTTATTTCATGTTTAACTCGAATCCGGGAGAACTCGCTGAATGTCAATGGAAGAACAACTGACTGAACTGGTTGAACGCCTGAAGACTGCCGCATCGGGCAATCTGGAGGCTGTGGTTCTGTATGGCTCGGCTGTTTCCTCGGACCATCATGTCGAGTTTTCCGACCTCAATCTATTGTGCGTGCTGCGGGAAGTCTCTGCCCAGACTTTGGCCGGTCTTGCGCCTGCCATTCATTGGTGGATGGAAAAGAAGCATCCTGCGCCTCTCATTTTCAGCAGGACCGAACTGGAGCAGTCGGCTGATGTCTTCGCTATCGAATTCCTTGACATGAAGCAGCAACACCGCATCCTCTACGGGACAGACCTGCTACAACACCTCCAGGTTTCGCTTCGGCATCATCGGACCCAAGTGGAGCGCGAATTGCGCACCAAGCTCCTGCTGTTGCGCCAGCATTACCTGGCTTCCTCCGGCGACGAACACAAGATCCGGCATCTCATGCTCAGCTCGGTCACCAACTTTCTTACCCTGTTTCGCCACGCACTGATTACCATGGGAGAGGCGCCTCCGGCTTCAAAGAGGGAGGCGGTAAGGTATCTGGGAGAGAAGCTGGGTTTTGATTCGTCTCCGTTCTGGGAGTTGCTGGATATCCGGGAGCAGCGCGCCAAAGCCGACACCATAGACGTTCAGAATACGTTCTCCCGGTACCTGAAAGGCATTGAGGCGGTCATCCAGACGGTCGATGCGCTCGACAAGGAGAAACCATGAAAGCCCTGATTGTGCTGGTCATACTCGTTCTCATCGTGCTGGCCATCTTCGGAAGCTATGTGAGCGCGAAGAACCAAATGGTAGCCAAGAACGAAGCGGTCAAGTCCGCATGGTCGCAGGTAGACGTGGTGCTGCAGCGCCGGGCTGACCTGATTCCTAACCTGGTGGAGACCGTGAAAGGCATCACTGCACAAGAGCAAACTGTATTCGGCGACATTGCCAAGGCTCGTTCTACCCTGCTCTCCGCAGCACCTCCTGCAGAAAAGATCGCGGCCAACCAGCAGCTCGATGGCGCGCTCGGGCGGCTGCTGGCGATTGCCGAAAATTATCCGCAGTTGCGTTCCAGTGAGAACTTCCTGCGTCTTCAGGACGAGCTGGCCGGCAGCGAGAATCGTATTGCCGTGGAGCGCAAGCGCTACAACGACACGCTGCAGGACTACAATACCTTCGTCCAGACATTCCCCAACAGCATCTGGGCCAACATGGCCGGATTCCACCGCAATGACGCCTATTTTGCCGCGTCAGAAGGTTCACGGCAGGTACCCAAGGTGGATTTCCAGGGGGTACGGCCTACGCCACAGGCCTCGCCTCAACATTAATCCGATTTACCCCTAAGCACGCAAAGGTAGCCAAGCCCGTTTGCGATGGCTCGCTCGGTGCTGTATTCTCATGCGTTCCGGAGGATACAACGTGGAGTTTTTGCGCCATCGTAAGGCATTCACAACATTCCTGATTCTTCTGCTCTCGCTTACCTCAACCGGCATTGCCCAGCAGCAACAGCAGTTTGATTCCAGCCTGTTTCAGTCGCTGCACTGGCGCGGAATAGGGCCGTTTCGCGGAGGACGCACCAAGGCCGCTGCCGGAGTTCCCAGCCAGCCCAGTGTGTTTTACATCGGCGTGGTGAACGGCGGGGTGTGGAAGACCGATGATTACGGGCGCACCTGGACGCCTATTTTCGACCAGCAGCCTACCGAATCGATCGGCTCCGTAGCAGTGTCGCTCTCCGATCCGAACACCATTTATGTCGGCAGCGGCGAAGGGCTCCACCGGCCTGATCTCTCGGTAGGAGACGGAATCTACAAGTCCACCGATGCGGGCAAGACCTGGACGCATTTGGGCCTGCGTGACGGCCAGCAGATACCGCAGATTGCTATTGACCCGCGCGATCCTAACAAACTGCTGGTGGCGGTGGCGGGGCATCCTTATGGGCCCAATTCAGAACGCGGCATCTTTCGGTCTATTGATGGCGGCCAGAGCTTCCAAAAAGTCCTCTACAAAGACGAGAACACCGGCGGCGCTGATGTGCAGATTGATCCCTCCAACCCAAATGTGGCTTACGCTACGCTCTGGGAGGCGCGCGAAGGGCCATGGGAGAACGGGTCGTGGAACGGCGCGGGTGGAGGCGTTTATAAGTCCACGGATGGTGGGCAAACCTGGCAGCCGCTCACCCAAGGCTTGCCGGAAGGGATCGTGCAGGCCAACATCACCATCTGCCAGAACAATCCTAACCGGCTGTATTCGGCAGTGGCTACCAAGACCAGTGTCGCTATTTACCGCTCTGACGATGCCGGGCAGAGCTGGACTCAGGCAACGACTGATACCCGCCCCTCAGGACGCATTGGCGGTGGCGACCTGCCGGTGCCGCGCGTTGATCCCCAGCATCCAGATACGGTTTACGTGACCAGCACCGTCACCTGGAAGTCCACCGATGGCGGCAAGACCTGGACGGGATTCCGGGGCGCTCCCGGCGGCGATGACTACCAGAATGCCTGGATTAATCCCAATAACTCCAACATCATTCTGCTGGCCAGCGATCAGGGCGCAATCATCACCGTAAACGGCGGACAAACGTGGAGTTCCTGGTACAACCAGTCCACCGCGCAGATGTATCACGTGAATGCCGACAATGCATTTCCCTACCGGCTGTGCAGCGGACAGCAGGAGAGCGGCTCGGCCTGCATCTCCAGCCGTGGAGATGACGGCCAGGTCACGATACGCGAGTGGCATCCGGTGGCGGCAGAGGAATATGGCTATGTTGTTCCTGATCCGCTCGACCCGAATCTCGTTTATGGCGGCAAGCTGACGCGCTACGACCGGCGCACCGGGCAGGCGCAAAATATCATGCCCAAGCCCTTCCGGTCGCAGGATTTCCGCGTACTGCGCACCGAACCGATTGTCTTCTCGCCGCACGACCCGCACATTCTGTATTTCGCCACCAATACTTTATGGAAGACTGCCGACGGCGGCAGAAGCTGGCAGCAGATCAGCCCTGACCTCACCCGCAAGACCTTTGAAGTGCCGGCAACCATCGGCAAGTTCCGCACCGAAGCCACAGCCCAGCCTACGCAGCGCGGAGTGATCTATGCAGTGGCGCCATCACCGCTTGAAGCCAATCGCATCTGGGCGGGCACTGATGATGGACTCATCCACCTCACCACCGATGGCGGCAAGACCTGGAACAGCATTACTCCGGGAAACATGACTCCGTTCCAGAAAGTTTCGATTCTCGAGGCCAGCCACTTTGACGCGCAAACCGCTTATGCAGCCATCAACACGCTGCGGCTCGATGACATGCGGCCACACATTCTGCGCACGCGCGATTCAGGCAAGACGTGGACGGAGATCGTTACCGGCATTCCAAACGGTGAACCTGTGGACGCTGTTCGTGAAGATCCCAAGCGCAAAGGACTGCTGTTTGCTGGAACGGAGCGCCAGGTCTACGTCTCCTTTGACGATGGTGACCACTGGCAGTCTCTGCGCCTCAATATGCCTGCCAGTTCTGTCCGTGACATCATCATCAAGAATGATGATCTGGTTGCAGCCACACACGGACGCGGCTTCTGGATTCTGGATGACATCACTCCACTGCGCCAGCTTGATCAGAAGGTTACTTCGTCAGGGGCGTTCCTGTTCAAGCCGCAAACTGCGTATCGGGTCCGCTGGGACATGAATACCGATACCCCGCTGCCGCCGGACTTCCCTGCCGCAGAAAATCCTCCGGATGGCGCGGTGATTAACTACTATCTGCAATCCGCAGCTTCAGCGCCGCTCGCGCTGGAAATTCGTGACAGCGCGAACAAAGTCGTCCGCCGCTACTCCAGCGCAGATCCTGTTGAACCAATCGATCCCATGCTGGCGATTCCTGCGTACTGGGTGCGTCCACCGCAGCGGCTTTCCAGCGCGGCAGGCATGCACCGCTTCCTGTGGGACATGCATTATCCGCCTGTGCCCGGAATCGAACCCGAATACCCCATTGCCGCTGTGCCGCACAATACCGTACCGCAAGCCTCATCTCCGTGGGTGATGCCAGGACAATACACGGTCGTGCTCACGGTGAATGGCAAGTCCTACTCGCAGCCGCTCACCGTGCAGATGGACCCAAGAGTGAAAACACCAGCCACAGGCCTGGCGCAGCAGTTCAAGCTTTCACAGCAGTTGTATAACGACCTGCTTACCGTGGTTCCCGCCTCAGACCAGGCGAGCGCCGCCCTGAAGCAACTCAAAGACCTGCAGAAGCAGGCGCAAGGGGATGTCCTGGTGGCGGTAAATACCCTGAATGAAAAACTGCAGACCCTGTCAGGGGGGCGCGCTCGCAGGCCGGGCCCCGGAACAGAGACTCCATCTCTGGGAGGCACGCGCACGCGGCTGCTCGCTTTGTTTGGAGTGTTTCAGGAGGTAGACGAAACACCCACAACCCAGGCCGTTGCCGGAGTCATTGAGTTGGAACGCGAATTGCCACCCTTGATGCAGCAATGGCAGGCAATCAAGACGAAAGATATCCCAGCATTAAATGCCCAGCTCAAGAATGCCAATTTGCCTGAGATCAAGCTGGAAATCAGCACGGCGGGGTCGACGGCCACAGCGGCATTCAAGGATGAGGATTAGAACAGCAGGTGCTTAAGCACTATTTTAAGTGAGCATTCAAAGGGCACGGCCAAGGCCGTGCCCTTTAAAGAACTTGTTCATGAGCAGGTTTAGAATTTGCGGCGCGATCACTCTTTTTCCAACGCTGCCTTCAGATTGGTCTCCGAATCGGCAAACACAGCAACCTGTCTTGTCCATGGCTTGTAGCCAGACTGCGAGACTTTTATCGTGTGCTTGCCCGCAGAGAGCTTCAGCGTCGCAGGTGCATTGCCTACCAGATCCTCATCAATGTAAACCTCTGCTCCCTCGGGGACAGAAGTCACAACGACCTTTCCTTTGTCGTCAGCAGGAGCCGAGGCGCCGCTCTCAGGTGACTTCGTCATAGAGGGTTCACTGGGAACAGCTTTGGGGTCAGGCACGGCTATGGTCTTCTCCTGCGGCTTTACCGAAGACGCCTGTTTCGACTCCCCGGCCAGCTCGTCTGAAACCTGCTCATAGAACTTGTCGGCCATGCGGTCACCCGCACCCCATGAAACTCCCTTTTTGTTCTGCACATTGATGATCAGCGTTGCCTTGTTCTCGCCTTCGGGCTCAACAGAAGCGTTGGCAACGAAGCCCTCTGAGGTGAAGGAACGGCCGGTCTCAAAAGTAAACATCAGCATCTTTTCATTGACGTAAGTCACGACGTGCCGCTCCCGAGCGGTGCGCAGTGCCGCAGTGAAAAGTTGTTCAGAAGAGTTGTTGTATGTCTTCTTTTTAGGTTTGGCGTGAGCGCATACCGGCAGCAACATTCCGGCGACAATGAGCAGTATGAATCGCGATATGATGGAATGCCTCATAGGCAGTACCTCCAAGTCTGGTTCGAAAGGTTATCGGAGGATTGTACAACGACAATGACTACTCTGGAATAGATCGTCTTATAGCCGCCAGTTACCTTTGTAAAAAGAGCGAAATAAAAAAAGGAGAAGAGACTATGACCCAAAACGATGAAACCGCTCCGCAGCCGGTGCTGGATGCTCAAACCCAGGCGTTCTTGAATTTTTTAAAAGCTTCAGGCAGGCCGGAACTGCATACATTGCCGGTTCCTGAAGCGCGCGCGGTGTTTGCCAAAGGGCAGGCCCTGGTGCCGGTCACAAAGATGCCTGTGGATGTAGAAGAACGCACGCTGCCGGTTGGGCCAAACGGAAAAATAAAGGTCTACATTGTGCGTCCGCAGGCATCGAAGGAAATTCTTCCGGCATTCATTTACTTTCACGGCGGCGGATGGGTGGTAGGCAGCTTTGAGACGCATGATCGCGCGGTGCGTTATATTGCCGCCACTACGCGAGTAGCAGTCGTTTTCGTAGAGTATAGCCTATCCCCGGAAGCACAATATCCGGTAGCCAATGAAGAAGCCTATGCCGCAACCAAATGGATTTCTGAGCATGGCGCAGAGGTTGGAATTGATGCGAGCCGCATCGTTGTGGGCGGTGACAGCGCCGGAGGCACCATGGCTACCGCAGTCTGCATGATGAGCAAACAGCATGGCGGCCCGCGCATCGCGGCCCAGATTCTGATCTATCCGACAACCGGAGGCAGCCCGGATTTGCCTTCCCGGCAGCAATTTGCCTCTGGATATTTCTTCAGCCAGGAGACTGCGAACTGGTTCTGGAGCCACTACAGCGGTGGCCGCCCGATTCACACGGAAACAGGCGCCTGCCCGTTGCGCGCCTCTGTCGAGGATCTCAAGGCGCTCCCGCCTGCGCTGATTATCACCGCCGAATGCGATGTCCTGCGGGATGAAGGTGAATTGTATGCGCGCAAGCTCATGCAGGCCGGAGTACCAGTCATCTGCACAAGGTATCTGGGCGCTATTCATGGCTTCGTGAGCATCAATGCACTGGCAGAAAGCGCGGCCACAAAAGCAGCCATCGAGCAGGTGTGTGGCATGCTTCGGGATACGTTTGCGGCGCGCACCAGCGGACAAACGGCGTGAAAGCAAAACCCTTTTACCGCAGAGAACGCAGAGAGCGCAGAGAAAAGGGGTAAATGGATAATTTGGTAAATGAGTAAATCAAAGAGGCTGATAGAACTGCGTCTTATTTACCTATCTACTCATTTCTCTCTTTCATTCTCTGCGCCCTCTGCGGTTAATGGCTTTTGTCGAGAGAGCTTATTTGCTGAATACCACCCGCCCATCCTGAATCACAGTTGTGATTTTGCGCGTGCTCTTGATGTCCTTCAGCGGGTCGCCATCAACGATCAGCACGTCAGCGCGCTTGCCGGGTTCAATGGTTCCGAATTCTGCATCCTTGCCCAGCCACCTGGCGCCGTTCACGGTGGCTGCTTTCACTATCTCCAGAGTTGGAACTCCGGCATTAGCATATGATTCCATTTCTTCGAAGAGGCTCCCGTCGTCGGTGCCGGCCAGCAGCATGACTCCCATCTTTTGCGCGCGAGCAACGAACTGCCCCATGCGCGCATAAGTATCTGAGGCGATCTGGTATTGCTCCAGGCCCAGCGACCGCCGCCAGAAATCTCCCAAGTGCTGAATTGACAGCGTGGAATCAAATCCAATATGGTGATCGACCATCTTCTGTATCAAGGCCCCGGCGCGTTCGCCATTGGGATCGATCTTGCTCCAGTCGGACTGCATGCGGGGAATGGGGTTCTTCTCCGCATCCAGAGTTTCGTTCTCTCCCTGGGGCTGCTCAGCGGGTGAAAGGAAATCGGGCCAGACGCGGATGTGATTGAAGCCGTCGATCCCGGCATCCATAGCCTGGCTCCAGCTTGTGCGCACCCCAATGTGGCCGGTCACACGCAGCCCTTGTGCGTGCGCTTCCTTTACGACTTCACGCAACACTTCCGGCTTGAGCAGGAAGTACACCTTCAATGCATCCAGGCCCTGGGCTTTCAAGGATCGCACCAGGTCGGCAGCCGCACGCGGATTATCAATCTCCACGTCCACCATCGGGTGATATCCGCCATGGCCATCTATCAGCGGGCCGGTGGTATAGATGTGAGGACCGGCAGTGAGGCCAAGCGCAATCGCTTCCCTGTAGTTCAGCGAGTCCGCCAGATCGCTGCCCGGATCGCGAATCACGGTAATGCCGCGTGACAAGAGCCGCGGGCCGTCAAAGATGTCCCAGAAGTGATAGTGATTATCCATGAGGCCCGGCATCACGGTTTTTCCGGCAGCATCGATCACCGGCAGCGGCGAAGCGGCTGGGAGTTCAGCACCAGCCCGAACGGCTGCGATCTTGCCGCCGCGTATCTCGATCGTGGCATTCTCGATGGGTGCTGCATTGGTTGCGCTGATCAGGCGGGCGTGGGTGATCAGCAAATCGGCAGGGGCCTGCTCCGGCAAGTTGAAGCGCGCCGTAAACGCAATGGGATCGATTTTGCCTGAGGTCAGATCAAGGCTGTAGAGTTTTCGTCCTGCAACCAGCACCGCTGTCCGCCCATTAGGGTCAAGCGCAAGTTCCTTGTCATCATAAGAACTGAAAAAAACGCGCTGCGGCGAGGAAATATTCTCTCCAGCGGCATTCACTTCAGCCACCATCACTGACTCGCGCCCATCCATATTTTCGATATAAGCCAGCTTTTTGCCGTCGCGGCTCCACTGCAATGATGTCTGGTCATCTGGAGTATTGGTCAGACGATGACTTTTGAATGGATCTAGATCGACGCTGTATATATTCGTGCCGCCATACCGCCCGGAATCAACAAAGGCATGTTTGGCATCAGGAGAAAGGGTGAATGATGTCTCATGCCAGTTCTGGGCTTCGGTGAGTTGTTTTGGCTGGCTACCATCAATCGCAATATGCCACAGATGGCAATCGTATTGACTGCGCCGCATCAGGAAGAAAATTGCATCACGATTGGGAGAGAAGGCGATCTGCTGAATCAGATTGTCGGTGTGGTACAGGACCTGGTTGTGCCCGGTCTTAAGATTCAGAAGAACAAGGTCGCTGCCATTCGGAAGATCATGAGCGAAAGCGAGAAACTGACCATCAGGGGACCAGGCAGGATTCGTATCCCATGAAAAGCCTTCGGAAAACTGCCGGGCCTCGCCACCGCTGCGCGGCAGCACCCAGATTTTGCCCAAAATGCTGACGGCGATCCTGTTGCCGTCGGGAGAAACCGCCGGGTCTTTCACCCCGTGATCTAAAGTGACGACTCGCGATCTTTGCTGGGCATGGATAAAGGACGTGAAGATCAGAAGCAGTAAAAATGATTTGGCGAATTGGCGCAAAAACTGTCTCCTTCCGTGGCAAACTGATATGGACGTGAACCCAAGCTAAACGTTATCAAAGAGCTATATTTCGATTTCAAATCTGTGCTACGCTCCACTCCTCTGTTTGTTAAAATAATAGTAGTCTTATATGCCATTTCCCGCAGCATTTACCGATGTTCCTACAGCCATTGAAGAGATTCGCGCCGGACGCATGATCGTAGTGGTAGACGATGAAGACCGCGAGAATGAAGGGGATCTTACTCTGGCCGCCGAGAAAGTCACTCCCGAAGCCATCAATTTCATGGCTAAGTTCGGACGCGGATTGATCTGCCTGGCCATGACTGCCGAGCGGCTCGATCATCTGCGCATCGGGCCTATGACTCGGGAAAACACCTCGCCTTACGGAACGGCTTTTTATGAAAGCGTTGAAGCGCGAGAGGGAGTGACGACAGGAATTTCGGCGCACGATCGCGCCCGCACCATTCAGGTGGCTATTGACCCGGCAAGCGGTGCTTCTGATCTGGTACGGCCCGGGCATGTCTTCCCTCTTTGCGCCCGCAAAGGTGGAGTGCTGGTGCGCGCCGGACAGACCGAAGCCGCAGTCGATCTGGCACGCATGGCCGGGCTGGTCCCTGCCGGAGTGATCTGCGAAATCATGAACGAAGACGGCTCCATGGCCCGCGTTCCTGACCTCGCTGAGTTCTGCCAGAAGCACGGGCTCAAGATGATGACGGTGGCAGAGTTGATCCGTTATCGCATGCAGCACGAGCGGCACGTGGTCCGGGTGGGCGAGGCCATGCTGCCTACTCGTTATGGCGAATTTCGCATGATCGCTTATGAGAGCCACCTCGACCGCGAATCTCATGTAGCACTGGTGAAAGGCGATGTAGAGAATGCCACCGGGCCGGTGCTGGTGCGCATGCATGCACATTGTCTTGCCGGGGACGTATTCGGCGGGGCGTTATGCGACTGCCAGAAAGTGCTCGATGGCTCGCTGGATGCAATTGCGCAGCAAGGCGCCGGCGCATTGATCTATTTGCACCAGAGTTCCAAAGGGTTCAGCGTGGATGAGGCGCAACGTCTGGTCTTCCATCGCGAAGAGCGCAAGCCGGGAACGGCCGCGCACCAGAGCAAGACCCAGCGTGACATTGGCGTGGGCGCACAGATTCTTTCTGACCTTAACCTGCGCCAGATCCGTCTGCTGACCAACCATCCTAAGCGCGTGGCTGCCCTGGAGGGCTTCGGCATCAGCATCACCGAGCACGTGCCCATCGCAACAGCCAAATCAGTTGCGGGCTAATTAGGCTGAACATGGCTGCGGCGCCACCAGCACTCAAGTGCCCTGGGTACTCACCTTGTCTTCCCCGGACTAAAATCCAGGGCTTCCACCGGGCTAATTAGGTCGGCGCGGCATTACCTGCTCATTCAGGATCATGAATTGTGCCGAGCATTTGTCTGACCCGCAGATCACCGGGATCAATCCATTAACCTGTTTCTGCGTAATCAGTCCCAGCGTGCCGCATTCCGGGCAAGCCAGCACGGCCCAGTAAGGATCATCCTGATCACCGACCTGGCCTGCATTCTCCAGAACAAAGAGGCTTCCCGGCTCCATCTGTTCGGGAATCCACTCTGTAAGAATGTTAAGCTCCGCCACCATTTTCATCCTCCGATCATCTCCAGGCCGCTGTGATGTGATGGCAGCGGCTCAAGAGGTTCTTCTCCTGCGCGGTTTTTGCGTCGTCTGCGCGGCAGCCGGACGACGGCTGAAAATTTCCGTGCGTACTTCCCGCACAGCATCGCTCAAACACAGGCCGAGCAAGGGCTGGCGGGAGTTTTTCAGAATATCTATGACCTGGCGCTCTGAATTTTCGACGTAAATACGCTTGCCGTCCGTCAGCAGATGGTAATCAGAACCGCTGCTCACCGTGCTCGCCAGCCGCTTACCGAACTCCTTCTGCAGGAATTTCATGATGCGGCGGACGCGCTGCAGCGGAAAACCCTTGCGGCGTAGAGCACAGATGACAGCCACCTCAGTCACGTCATCGAACGAGTACAGCCGCCTGCGGCCCTCACGTTGCGGCACCACGATGCCGCGCTCATCCCACCACTGGAGCTGGCGTGGCGTGATGCCGGTAAGCTTGACTACCTCCGCTGATGTAAACCGCTGTTCCATATCTCTCAGGAAATGTTTGAAACATTTCTGAGTACAAATGTTTCAAACATTTTAGGACGGAGATGGTGAATGTCAAGCAGAATGAATCGCATTTCAGGAGAATCTGCGAGGTCACAGTCAGCCCTTCATCCTCATCAAGCGCAATCCGGGCAGCTACGATGCCGGATTTACCGCAGAGGACGCAGAGGAAGAAAGAGAACAAAGTATTCGGCCAAATTCACTGAGCCAGCGGACGGGATCGCACCGGAATCGTGTCATCCCAAAAATTACAAATCACAAATTAGCAATTACAAATTATTGCGATTACCCATTTACCCAATTCGGCTTTACACTTTTTCCATGGCAAAAAACTGGAAGACCAGGCTGATTCACTCTGACGCAAAAGTACCTGAAGGTTTTCGCTCGCTCTCCACGCCTGTATACCGCGCATCTACAACCCTGTTTAAGGATATCGGCAGCGCTACGGATGAATGGAACCAGTACGAGGTCGGCTACACCTATGGCCTGTATGGCACGCCGACGGTGCTGGAACTGGCTGCGCGGGTCTGCGAACTGGAAAACGGCTATCGCACCCTGATTACCCCCGGCGGACAAGCGGCTATCTCCATGGTCAACTTTACCTACCTCAAGGCGGGCGATCACGTCCTGATACCGCATAGCGTCTATGGTCCGAACCGTCATTTCGCCAGCCACGTGCTTCGGCGCTTCGGTGTTGACGTGAGCTATTACCCGCCCACCGTCGGCCGGAATGGAGCCACGCAAAGGCCTTTCGAATCATATTTTCGTGAGAACACACGCTTGGTGTGGTGCGAGAGCCCTGGCTCGATCACCATGGAGGTGCAGGATGTTCCTGCAATCGTGGAAATCGCGCACCGTGCCGGGGCCATGGTAGTCCTCGACAACACCTGGGCGGCGGGCGTGTACTTTGACGCCTTTGCGCACGGAATAGACATCACCATGCAGGCACTTACCAAGTACGTAGGCGGGCACAGCGATCTTTTGCTGGGTTCGATCACGGTGCGCGATAAGGACGCTCACGAGAAGCTCGGCGCCATGCATCAATTGATAGGCTTCGCAGCATCGCCTGATGATTGCAGCCTGGCGCTGCGTGGCATGAAAACCATGGCTGTCAGGCTGGCTGCTATAGAAAAGTCCGCGCTGGCATTGGCGCGCTGGCTGGCCGACCGTCCTGAAGTTGAATTGGTTCTGCATCCGGCCCTGCCCTCATGCCCTGGGCATGAGTTCTGGAAGCGCGACTTCACGGGATCGTCAGGAGTGTTCTCGATCGTGTTTCAGCGGCAGCTTCCGAGAGAAAAAGTAATGGCCTTTGTGGATGCGCTCAAGCTGTTCGGGATTGGCTATAGCTGGGGTGGAGTGGCCAGCCTGGCCATGACCTATGATTTTCATGGCACACCCAACCGGCCGGATTATAGTCACCGCCTCGCGCGTCTGAATATAGGGTTGGAGGATGCAGATGATTTAAAGGCTGACATAGAACAGGCATTGGCTGCTCTGAAATAGCTGTCGAACCGCAGACCCAGACGAGCTAAGAGGAAGCATGCGCGCGCTTTGCGGCCAGAGACCTGGCCATAAGGTCTTTCAACACTTTTTCATCCACATCAGTGAGCTTCTTGACATAGAGACATCCCTTTCCGGTACTGTGCTTGCCGAGTTTGGCAAGCAGCGCCTCAGAGCCGCTGACTCCAATCAGGCTGTACAGTACCGTTGCTGACTTTCGTGGCGAGAAAGAAATGATCGGCATGTCACCCTCACGTCCACTTTCATACTTGTAATGATAAGAGCCGACTCCGATGATGGCGGTGCCCCATAGTTTAGCTTTCTCACCGGAAAGCTCTTCCATCCATTTGACCAGCGTTTTCGCGTCTTTTTGCTGGCTTGGATCCGAGATAGCACCGATAAAAGTAGCGACGCTTGCTGTGGTGGGCTTGGTCTTATTCTCAGCCATTGGCTTCTCCCTTAAAACAGATGTGTCGCCCCTACGGGGCTCTGGCCTTACCCTACTATTTACCCACGTCTGCCGACGTGGGCTCAATAAGTGCGCGCCTCCGGCGCCAGGCTGATTGTAATCTTATTCGCTGCCTTGCAAAACTGGGACAGCGTTCTTCCTGGGACGTCTATTGGACTGGAGGATTTTCTTGCGCAGGCGCAGGGTGTGAGGTGTGACCTCCACCATCTCATCATCGGCCACAAATTCGATGGCCTGCTCCAGCGTGAGCGCTTTGAAGGGCACCAGGCGGATGGCTTCATCGGCAGTTGAAGCGCGCATGTTGGTGAGTTTCTTCTCGCGCACCACGTTCACGTCAAGATCAACTTCGCGGGCGTTCTCGCCGATGATCATTCCCTCATAAACATCCACGCCCGGACCGGCAAACAGCACGCCACGCTCCTGCAGGTTGAAAAGAGCATAAGCCGTGGTGGTTCCCGGACGGTCAGCAACCAGTGCTCCAGTCATGCGATGCGGAATCTCTCCCAGCCATTCGGTGTAGCCGTCAAAAAGAGAATTCATGATTACGGTGCCGCGAGTGTCGGTGAGCAGTTCAGAACGCAGGCCGATCATGCCCCGGCTGGGTATGCTGAATTCCATGCGTACCCGCCCGGAGCCGTGATTGTGCATCTTGGTGATCTGGCCTTTGCGCGAACCAAGTTTCTCAATGACCACGCCGACAAAGTTTTCCGGAATGTCTATTGTGAGTTTCTCCACCGGCTCCATTAATTTGCCATTGATCCGCTTGGTCACGATCTCCGGCTTGCCAACCGCCAACTCATAGCCTTCGCGGCGCATGGTCTCGATAAGAATGGAAAGCTGGAGCTCACCCCGGCCCAGCACCTTGAATGAATCTGTGCTGTCAGTCTCCTGCACTCGCAGAGAGACGTTGGTCAGCAACTCCTTTTGCAGGCGGTCACGCAGGTTGCGGGAGGTCACGTAGGTACCTTCGCGCCCGGAAAACGGTGAAGTATTCACCGTAAACTGCATGGCAATGGTCGGCTCATCAATCACGATGTGCGGCAGCGGCGCCGGGTTCTCAATGTTGGTAATGGTTTCGCCAATGCCAATTCCTTCTACTCCGGCAATGGCGACAATGTCTCCCAACTCGGTGACTTCAATATCTACGCGCTTCAGCCCGCTGAAGGAGAACAGCTTGGTGATCTTCACCTTCTGGAATGAGCCATCCAATTTGGCAATGCTGACCTCTTCCCCGTTGTGCAAGGTGCCGTTGAAGACCCGTGCAATCGCCATGCGTCCCAGATAGTCGCTGTAATCAAGGTTGGCCACCAGTATCTGCAAAGCATTGGCCGCATCACCCGCAGGCTGAGGGATCGTCTTCAGGATTGCATCAAAGAGCGGACGCAGGTCCTCGCCCGGCTTATCAATGCTGCCTGAAGCCGTTCCTGCTTTGGCATTGGTATAGAGGACAGGGAAATCCAACTGGTCTTCATGCGCGTCCAGGTCAATAAACAGGTCGTACAACTCATTGAGCACTTCCTGCGGACGTGCATCACTGCGGTCAATCTTATTGATCACCACTACCGGAGGCAGGCCCGCTTCGAGGGCCTTGCTGAGAACATAGCGGGTCTGAGGCAGTGGTCCCTCGCTGGCATCCACCAGCAGCATGACTCCGTCCACCATCTTGAGGGCGCGCTCTACCTCGCCGCCAAAGTCGCTGTGGCCGGGGGTATCTACGATGTTGATTTTGATTTCGTGGTACCAGATAGCGGTATTCTTGGCCAGAATGGTGATGCCGCGCTCGCGCTCCAGTTCATTGGAGTCCATAACGCGGTCTACCAGGGTTTCATTGGCGCGAAAGGCGCCGCTTTGCCGCAGCATGGCATCCACCAGAGTGGTCTTTCCATGGTCAACGTGAGCAATAATGGCAATGTTACGAATAGCAGGATTCAAATCGATCTCTTTGGGATTGGGAGTTAGATTCTATTGTAACAGCAGCCCTTAGGCAGTGGCCCTTAGGCCATTGGCCTTAGCTCTTACTTAGCTCTTACTTAGCTCTTAGCTGATGACCGCTCATCGTTGCAAAACGAGGGCGCACGCTTATTCGCTTTGGCAGTTTTGGCAATTCTCACTTCTTCAGTGATTCGTCGATCTTCAGCTTGTCATTGGCCTGGGCAAGCACTGAGGTGTGCACGGGTTTGTAGCCATCTTTCTGCAGAGTGATTTCGTAATTGCCTGGCTCGATCTGGATTTCCAGGGGAGTGGTCTTGCTCAATGATGTGCCGTTGATGGTAACAGCCGCGCCTTTTGGATCGGTCTTGATCTCCATGCGCGCCATACCCTGGCCCGACTTGCCGCTGAACATTTTTTTAAAGCCGCCGACCACCTGGATGTTGTCGGTGCGTCCGGCAAGTTTCAAGCTGGGTGAATAGCTCACGCTTTGCCCGGCAGCAAGCTTGATGTCGCTGGTGGAATCCAGGTATCCCTCGTGGTGCAGCGTAATAGTATGCACCGCGGGATCAAGATTGAATTCAGCGGGTGAAACCTTGCCTGTCTCTTTGCCGTCAATGGCAATATGCACGCCTGCAGGAGTTGAGGCAACGGTTAAGTATCCCTTGGTTGGGGCAAGCTTTACATCGAGTGAGGCACGGCTGCCGCTCGCCACCTCAATGCTGCGTGTCTCTGGAGCATAGCCTGCTTTGCTGATGGTGACTTTGTAAGTCCCAGGCGCAAGAGCAACGATGGTTTGCGGCGTCTTCCATGATTCGCTGCGGCCGGCAATCTCTACAAGCGCGCCATCAGGCGAGGACGTGACTGCAAGCTGTCCCTCGGCTGCTGCAATAGGCGCTGGGGGCAGCTCTGCCTTGCTTGATTTCTCACGCCCTGACTTGCGCTGCACTTCATGAACCTGTATGGACGAACCGGGCATTGCGACTGCTTCTACGGTTCCCGGCTTTTGAGACGCACTGTTCTCCGGCGGTGTTTCCGCTGGCGGAGTATCGCTGCGATGTCTTAAAGAAATGGCCGCTGCAGAAACCATGAACAATACTGCTACGAATGCTGCCACAGTCTTCCATTGCACCAAGGCCTTGGCCGGCAGCTTTGCCGGTGCTGCATTGGTCGTGGTCACCGGCTTTACCGACGTCATGGTTTTCGGAGCAGGCGGAACTTGCGGACGAGCAGCCGGGATAGCAGCTGTAATGCCGGTAGACGAACCATTGGGTGAAGGAGCTTTGGGTACGGATGCGGTTGTAACTGCCGCCCGCACGCCGGTGCTGTTGGCGGCAGCCGCCGCAGCTTTCGCCGGAGCGGCGCTCCTGGCTTCCTCCAGGGCGGCAATCAATTCCTGCCCAGTCTGGAAGCGTGCTGCTGGATTTTTTGACAAGGCCTTCATCAGTACCTTGGAAATGGCTTCAGACACACGCGGGTGTGCCAGTGATGCGGCATGTGGCTCAACATCAGTGATATTGCGGTCTACTTCGCCCAGATGTTTTCCTGCGAATGGATTCCTGGTAGTAAACAGTTCATACAGAATAGTGGCAACACTGAAGAGATTGGCCGTCCTGTCCACGGGTTTTCCCCGCAACTGCTCAGGAGAGACGTAGTGTTCGTTCTCCAGTCGCTTTGCAGGGATAGGCGAATACAGATGCTTTTCCCGGAGCAGTCCGAAGTCCAAAATCTTCAGCGTGCCACCCGGAAGAACTTTGATGTTCGCGGGATTCAAGGCGTGATGAACAACCTTCTTCTCGTGCGCATAGTCGAGGGCGGCGCAGAGTTGCTTCGCCAGCGCCATGATCTCCGGCAGCCCCGGATTCTTGCTGGATACGTACTCCCGGAGCGTGGGCCCCTCAATGAACTCCGATGTCAGAAAAACCGTTACCTCTTTGAAGCCGCCGGTATAAAGCCGCGCGATACCAGGATGATCGAGAACATTGGCGGCCCGCGCCTCTTCCATCATGCGCTTGATAAGTTCATTTACGTCGTCAAGCCATTCAGGTACCTGGATCTGGCGCAGCGCCACCAGTCGGTCGATCTTTGGATTACGCGCTTTGTAAACAGTCCCGATCGTGCCGGTCAACTGCTGCAGCAACTCAACCCGGTTGGTGCGGGGAGCACCATCTGCAGAGGCTGGAGAAGTAGCTGAAGTGGTTTCTGACATGAGCGTCCCTATGGCATCCTGGGTGGGAGGGAAAGGAAATCATAGACCAATTGGCGTAAAGCAGTAATAGTAAGGTGAGTCATGGGACTATTACGGAAGTACAGGTTACCTGCTTGAGGAAATTAACAAATGTTTACCCGAGGCGCTGCGACACCTCGGTTCCATGCTCGTTCATGCCTCGTGCCTTAAAATAAAGCACCTTCATCGCCCAGATAATGTGGGTTCACAGGAGACCGAATGGCAACCTTGGGATTCATCGAATACAGTGACGCCAGCCCTGAAGTGCGCGCCGTTTATGACGACATCATGGCTACGCGCAAGACTGACTGGATCAATAATTTCTGGAAGGCGCTGGCGCATGATCCCGCCACGCTGAAACGCACCTGGGAAGACATAAAACAAATCATGAGGCCGGGCGCGCTCGATCCGCTGACCAAAGAGATGATCTACCTGGCGGTAAGCGTGAGCAACCAGTGCGGCTACTGCATCGCCTCGCACACAGTAAGCGCCCGCAACAAAGGGATGTCGGATGCCATGTTCCAGGAGTTGATGGCTGTGGTCGGCATGGCCAACGAAACTAACCGCCTGGTCTCCGGGTACCAAGTGGAGATTGATGAGCAGTTCAAGCCGGGAAAGTGATGAACTTATATCCAGGCATGTCATCAGATGTCAGGAAAATTCCCTGATCTTCGCTCTCTCTTTCTGCTTCCTTGCCAGTATTTTGATATTGAAGCTTCGTCCGCGTGAACTATTTTCTCCGTTTTGCCGGCATAAACGACCGTATCTTCTTTGATGAACTATCGATAGTAGTAACTCAGGTAAATCGCTATTCTTAGCGTTTGATATTTCGATAACGTCAGGGTATGCGAGACATGTATGAATTCTGTTCTTAGACTCTTTTTGCTCTGCATCATTGTGTTTTCAACCGACGTTTTTGCTCAGACAGCGCTGGAAGGAACAGTGACCGACCGGCAGCAAAAAGCATTGGCCAATGTCCAGATATCATTACGCAACAAAGACGGCGGCGCGGTAACACGGGCGTCAACAGATCAGAATGGACGTTTTTATCTTACCAACATCCAGGCAGGAGATTACGAGTTAGCTGCCGAGACCAGCGGTTACTTCACAACCCGGTACGACTTCGTGCTTCGTTCGCGACAACCGCTCTCTTTGGCGGTTGAACTACAGCCCAAAGAGGACGTGAAGACTACCGTGGAAGTGCGCAGCACGTATCAGACGATCGATCCGGAAAAAACGGCAAGTTCACAGGTATTCACGCGACAGGACCTGGATGTGCTGCCATTTCCGATGGTGCAGAATACGAACCACCTTGTCTCAAACCTGATGCCGGGCGCTACCCAAAGTCACGATAACTTCATTAATGTCCGGGGCAATGAGTTTTCCCTGCACGAATTCGTGAATGGCGTGTCTTTTCTCGACAATGAACAGCCCCAATTTTCTCCCGGAATAAGTCCCGAAATATTCGAGACAGTTGACCTGCTTACTGGAGGTTTTACTGCGGAATACGGAAATCGCTTTGGGGGAGTGCTGGATATCACTACACGTTCTGCCCGCAACCTCAGTAACCATGGAAGCCTTACGTATTATGGCGCTACACAAGACAACCATGACCTCAGTGGAGACGTGGGCGGCACCGCAGGCCGCATAGGATATTACTTTTTCGGAGAGGGTTTTACTTCGGGACGTTATCTCGACCCGCCTGGGCCGGTTGAGCTGAATGATTTTGGCGATGGCGTGCGCGGCGCTGCTCATTTCGACCTGCAGGGAAAGCAGGACACTCTTAAGTTTTTGCTCATGGGAAGTGGAGCCAACTTCCAGCAACCGAATATCACTGAAGACCAGGAAGCGGGACGCGATGCCAGCCGCCGACTTCGTTCACAAACGGCAATTCTGTCATGGGAACATACATTCTCGCCGCAGACGTCAGTGCTCACATCACTGTACGAGCGAGTGACCGGAGACCATATATTGCCGACTTCTGATCCGGATACGCCGCTTACCATCGGTTCGCGGAGTACATTGACCGGCGGAATGAAATCTGACCTGACGCACGCATGGCACGGCCACATCATCAAGGCGGGAGTGGATTTCGCTCGCTACCGTGAACTTGAAAGTTTCTTCATTGACGGACGTGGTGATCCGGACGTATTTCCGATCGACTTCCGGGGCGGCGTCAAGGGTGGCCAGGCCGGTATGTATGTCGAAGATCATTTCCATCTGCTGCCACGCCTCACGGTAGATGCTGGAGTACGTTACGACTACTTCGATCTGGTGGATACCCAGGCGCAGACCAGCCCGAGAATTGGCTTTGCGTGGTCTATTCGTGCCACGAAATCGGTGTTGCGCGGTGCGTACTCCCGGCTGATGTCTCCGCCGCCTATCGAGTACTCGCTGCTCGCCAGTTTCATTGGCAATACTGCCCCTGACCAGGACCTGCGCGTTGGCAACGTGCGCGCCTATACCCAGAATGCATTTGAAGCCGGATGGTTGCAGGAACTCTATCCGCGAGTCAGCCTGGAAGTGACTGCATGGCAGCATACCGGACACAACAGTTTTGAGAACCATGAGATCAGCATTTCGCGGCTGTTCCTCCCCATTAACTTCCATACCGCCCGCGCTCATGGCCTGGATGTGGTGCTGAATGTCCGCCGTCTGGAACGATTGGGAATCAACGCCCGTCTTCAATACAGCGCGCAACGCACCTATTTTTACGGCCCGGTTACGGGAGGTTTTGCAGGTAATGAACCTCTGGAGCCAGGTGAACGGATCATCCCTGCATTTGACGAGACTCATACGGCAACTGCTTACCTGATTTACAGCAACCGCCGGTGGAGAAACTTCTGGATGGGGACGAACATGCGTTATGGCAGCGGCAGCAAGCCAGAACAGTCGGACATTCGCCTGCCTTCGCATTTTGTAGATGATCTGGGAGCGGGCTTGACGCTGTGGAATGCCGAAGCACGCCGGCTTGATCTCGAGTTGAACGTGACGAATGTGGGCGACAACCGTTACCAGATTGCCAAGGAGAGCGATGAAATACCGATTCAGTTTGCCCCTTCGCGCACTGTTGGAGGCACGTTGAAGTTAAGATTCTGATCATGATCAGCCGGAGTTAGCGGACAATGAACTCCAGAGCATCATGAACTTCCGGCAGAAGAGTCCACAAAGCCAATAAATAAAGAAGAAGGACAACGGCGGCGCACGCCGTCCATCCCCGTGTCCACCGCCTAGTGGGGTTCGCTTGTTCGGGTGATACGCCATGCTCAAGCAAGTGTCGTAAATGTCCTGCGCGCACGTGTGTTGCTGAGCTGCATCCATCCACAAGGTGCGAGGCGGCCAGCAGCGTTGAGCCGCGCTGGAAAGAGAGCCGTCCAACCTTGATCAAAGCCGAGGAAAGATCCAGGGGAGATGTACCTTTTACAATGGCTCGCTCGTCTGCAGCAAGTTCGGACGTGCTCGACCACAAGGAATCTATATCCGAGAGGAAGGGCAGGAACTGGGGCCTCGGCATCATTTTAAGTACGAACTGTCTGAGATTATCCTTTGTACTCACGTGCGCCAGTTCATGCGCAAGTGCCGCGTTGAGTTCTTCTGTGTTCAGTACATCGGCAACGTCCTGCGATAGAAAAATGCGTGGAACAAAAATGCCTGCAACAGCTACCAGAGATGCCGAGTCTTTGACGCAGAAAACCGGAATACCCTTGAAGTTTTCCGCAAGAGGGCTGGCATTTTTCAACCACATGCGCTGAAGGGACAGAGTCACCCACACGCTCCGGGAGATGCGCCAGAACATTCCGACGATCATTAACACCCCAAGGCCGGCCAGCAGCAGCAGCACCGGACCAGGCATCTCATGTGTGGCGGAGGGCTCAAATTCCCAAAAGGCAGGCAGAGCAAGCCCAAGGCTTGCCACGATGCCCAGCACCAGAGGCAAGGCGCGAATGATAAAGAGGAAATTGGCGGCTGTACCTGCACGGACCAGATGCCTGTATGCGAGCAGGACTCTCAGTGCAGGCAGAGAGGTGAGTGCCGTCAGCATAAAAACGATGAACATCACCGCTAAAATCAGGCACAGACAAAGCAGGTAAAACATATCTTTATTCGGAGCGACTCAATTTCTTCCGCTTGGCTTTAACGATCTCGTCCAGTTTTTCCAGCATTTCTTCATCGGTCTCGCTCACCGCTTCAACAAAGCGTGACAGGATAGCGCTGGAGTTTTCGCTGTCGTGCAGAACCATTTCGAAGAAATGTCCGGTAAGCGATTCCCGATATTGCTGCTCGGTCAAGGCCGCGGAATAGAAATATGCTTTGCCTTCGCGGCGGCGACGGAGAAGACCTTTCCTATAAAGACGGTCAAGAGTGGTCATCAGCGTTGTGTAAGCCAGCCGCTGATGCATCTCGTTGTATACGTCACGAACGGTAACTTCCCTATGGGCCCATGCCCGCTCCATCAGTTCGGTCTCCAGTTCACCAAGCTGTTCAAGTGAGGTTTTTCGCCTTCCAAAACTACTTTTCAACCACATGCGTTTTGTCTCCAGCAGCACCCAAGTTTATCAAAATATGCTCGTTCGCAGTGCTGGAATTTACGAAGCTGAGTGAACTCCCAGACTTCTACGATTGATGGCTAGTAATAGGTCTTTACTGCAGGACAGCCGCTCTTCGCGCCGGATACGACGCGTTTCGGCGGAGCACGCCAGGTGCAATTCACAGTCCGGATCGTGGCCTTCTAAGGCGCAGTTAGCCAGGTGAGCGCCAGGCTGGTGAGAGGCAGCATCCAGAAGTTGGTCCAATTGGGAAACGCCTGAGCTGATCCATGGAAGGACCGATATCTTGTCGCGCGTCTGCAAGGTTTTATATAGATATAGCCGTGTCGCCACGCTCTGAGTACGCTCTGCTACACTGCCACCGTGCCCCGCCTCATCGTGAATGCTGATGATTTTGGGCTGACCTCCGGCGTGAACCGCGCCATTGTAGAGGCCAGCCGCTCCGGCATCGTGACTTCAGCTACGCTGATGGCCAACTCGCGCGCTTTTGATGAAGCCGCGCAACTGGCGAAATCTCAACCGCAATTGCAGGTTGGCTGCCATGTGGTGCTCATCGATGGCGAACCTCTTTCCCGGCAACTTCCCTCGCTGACCAACGGCACGGACGGATTTCGCAGCAGCATCAAAGACTTTGCCTTGGCAGCGGTCCGAAAACGCATCTCAGCGGAAGAAATACAGCGTGAAGCTGAAGCGCAGATTCGCAAAATACAGGCTGCAGGCATCCGCGTTACCCATGTCGACACTCACAAGCACACGCATCTATTTCCACAGGTCCTGCGGCCGTTGCTCAAGGCGGCAAAGGCCTGTGGCGTGCCAGCCGTGAGAAATCCTTTTGAGCCCCCTCGAACATGGCCTCGCCACCTTATGGCGATTCCGGCGCTCTGGATGAGGGTGGTTGAAGTGGCTCTGCTGCAGAGGTTTGCTGCTTCTTTCCGCCAGATTGTCACTGAAGAAGGCATGCTTACCACTCACGGCACGATCGGCGTAAGCGCCACCGGCAAGCTGAATCAGCGCCTGCTGACCGAGACTGCGCAGGTTCTGCCTGAAGGAACGTGGGAACTGGTGTGTCATCCCGGATATCTCAATGCTGATCTCGAGGGGGCCGGCACACGGCTGCTGCAGTCGCGCGAGGTGGAACTGGAGGCTCTGACTTCTGAAGAAACCAAGGCTGTTCTAACCAGACAGGGGATCGAGCTGATTTCCTATGCTGATTTGAATCCTGGAACAGCAGTTTGAATCTAAAGAAACCTGGAAATCTTGATGGAGCGCAGCCGCCCTCGACTGCGCGGAAGAATCATCGTAAGACAAAAAGGATTGGACCACAGTAGTACGGAATTCCGGGGCCTCCGAAAATGACAGCAAGAATAAAGGATACTGATTGAAAATCGGAATCACGTGTTATCCGACTTACGGTGGAAGCGGAGTTGTAGGCACGGAACTGGGAATTGAACTTGCAGCCCGTGGGCATGAAGTCCATTTCATTGCCTACCAGCAGCCCATCCGGCTGAACACCAACCATCCTCATATTCTGTTTCACGAAGTCACAGTTTCGCAATATCCGCTGTTCGAGTATCCGCCTTACGATCTGGCGCTGGCCACGCGCATGGCTGAGGTAGCTGAAATTTATAACCTCGACATCCTCCACGTCCATTACGCCATTCCGCACTCGGTAAGCGCGCTGCTGGCGCGGCAGATGTTGGCAGCCGCAGACAAGCCGCGCAAGCTGCCTTTTGTGACTACGCTGCATGGCACTGACATCACCATTGTGGGCGCTGATCCCTCTTATCTTCCGGTGACCCGCTATGCGATTGAGAACAGTGACGGCGTCACTGCAATTTCCAACTACCTGAAGCGGCGTACCGTCCAGGAGTTTGAGATACGCCATCCGATTGAAGTCATCTATAACTTCGTAAACTGCGATGTTTATAAGCGTAATCCCAAGGCAACGGAGATGCGCTCGGAATTTGCCGATCAGAATGAGCGCATTCTGGTCCATGTATCGAATTTCCGTCCGGTAAAGCGGCTCTGTGATGTGATTGAGATTTTCGACCGGGTGCAGAAAGCAGTCCCTTCCCGCTTGCTTCTGATGGGCGACGGCCCCGAAAGATCACGCGCGGAGTGGCTAGTGAATCAAAAAGGATTGCGCAAGAAAGTTGAGTTCCTGGGCAAGGTGGACCGCATCAGCGAGAGGCTCTCCATCGCTGATCTGATACTCATGCCCAGTGAGCTTGAGTCTTTCGGCCTTGCGGCATTGGAGGCCATGGCTTGCGAAGTCCCAACCATTGCTACCAACGTGGGGGGCGTGCCGGAGGTCATAGAGCACGGCCGTACCGGTTTTCTGGCAGAGGTGGGCGATGTGGACACCATGGCGCGCTGTGCCATCGAGATACTCTCTGACGAGGAGCGCCTGCGCGAGATGGGAAAAACGGCTCGCTGGGAGGCGCAATCGCGCTTCTGTGCCTCAAAGATCATTCCTGAATACGAAAAGTTTTACGAGCGGGTGTTGGAACGCAAAGCGTAGACCGAGGAAGCGCTTCCATTTGTGATGTCTTGCTGGAGTACAGGCAATTCGAGCACGACCAGCGTCCCCTGATTGTCACGGCTCTGGACGACCATTTTCCCATCATCACCAAACAGCACATGCAGGCGTTCGGCCACGTTGATCATGCCGATCCCCCGGCCTGAGCCCCTCTTGTGCGCAGCTACGGCGGGCGGCGCGCTCATTCCCACGCCATCATCTTCCACCTGGATCACCAGTTTGTTGTCCTGAATGCGGCTGCGCAGGGTAATGCTGCCGCCATCCACTTTGGGCGCCAGCCCATGCTTGATGCTGTTTTCCACCAGGGGCTGCAGCAACATGCTGGGTATCACGATATCGAGGGTTTCAGGATCAAGATGTTTGTAGACGCGCAGCTTCTCCCGGCCAAAGCGAGCGACCTCGATGTCGAGGTAATCGTCGATGAATTCCACTTCTTCGCGAAGCTGCACAAATTCATCGTGCTTGCCCAGCAGGCGGCGCAGGATTTTCGAGAGCTTCACGATCAGATCGCGGGCTTTGTCGGGATCGAATCGCACCAGAGAGGAAATGGAATTCAGGGTATTGAAGAGAAAATGCGGGTTAATCTGGCTCTGCAGGGCGTCAAGCCGGGCTTCCAGCAGCAGCTTTTCCTGCTCCTCCAGCTTCATCTCAATGCGGGCATTATTCCAGATCTTAATAGGGATCGAAATGGTCGCGACCACAGTCGCGAAAACCGCCAGCATGGCCACCGGCGTGGTCAGGTAAAGCGCGAAAAGCTGGTGGGGAAAGAAATATTTGATCTCCAGGCGGGCAGCCTGCAAGGCGATAATGACGAGAAAGAAAGCTGTCTGCCAGTCAATGCGCGGATACTTCAGATTGCGTCGTAACCAGCGGTAGACGCTCATGTCCATGAAGGGAGAGAACGTCCAGACTTCTTCCTCATTGCGACAGAAGTGGCGCAACGATCCTGCCACCGCGCCCACGATTACATCCACGGGTAACGTGAGAAACTCCCCGAAGAAAAGCGCAGGCAAAGCGAGCATGGCGCCGCCGAGAATTCCGGCCATGCGTCCGCCGATGATGCCCATCAGGATAGCCGCTTCAAAGCCAAGATCGGCAGCCAGAAAGCTTTTGACGCTGCCGCGAATGTAGACCCCCAGCGCAAACGGAAAACAGGTAAAAAGAACCAGCAGGATGGTCTCCCGCCGCGAGCGGTTCTGGCGGAACAACAGCTTCTTAAATTCCTTAGCGCGTCCCAGCGCGCTGGCCACAGCCGTAGCCACGCCCAACTTGATGAGCAAAGTGATTAGAAGTAGCTGGAGATCCACGAGAGTATTTTAGCGCCTGCTGGATACAGACACAGAAGGATTGTGCACCAAAGCTGCAAAAGCTTGAATCTGCCGTGGGCAAGAGAAGAATTGCTGCCACTTCATAGAAGGCTTCGGTCAAGCCAACACGAGAACACTAGCCAGCGTCTTCAGGACACATTTCGCGCGTGCCGTATCAACGCACGCAGAGCCTCATTGATTTGGGTCTGGCCGGGAGCCGCATTCCGCCTTGACGCCTTTGCTTCAAAGAACCGAAGGATGTCTCGGTCGAGTTTCACGTATGTGCCCGACTTTGTTTCGATTCTCCCTGACGCCAGGTCTTTCTTATGGCGTTCAAGGAAACCACCCCGGCGGCCCACATAGGTGCCGGGCCGAAGCGCCTCCTCTGGGCTAATGCCTGATGAAGTGGCCTGATCATAATCTTTCTGCGTGATGATCATGGTTACGGTCTTAGATTTAGATTTACGAGTTGCCTTCTTCATACAGTTTTCTCTGTTTGTTTTCCGCCTTCCGGGCCAAGATAATCTATAACGTAAGGTCCTCCTTGAATGTCGCGCTCCCGCCCGACATCCCGGCAAGCCAAGATGAACCTATCTTCCGGGGTTAAGCTATGCGAAAGCCGTTGATGGTTTGGCAATACTTTGATTTTGTGAGCGGAGAAATGTATATGGCGCGCCCTGAGAGATTCGAACTCCCGGCCTTCTGATTCGTAGTCAGACGCTCTATCCAGCTGAGCTAAGGGCGCGCATCTGGCGGGGTACTCAGTTATTTTACCATGCTGCTCTGCCCCGCAGAAATGCGAGTCAGTAGCCCTCCGGGAAAATACCATTGTGAGTTACTTCGAGCCTAATGATTGTTCTTGTGATGAGCCCGCCTGCTGCCGTTGTACATACCGCAAGTGGGCTAGTGCCAGCCTGATTTCTTCGTATGTTATCTCGGGCCGCAGAGCTTCTTTGATAATTTTCAACCGCTGCATGCCATGCTGGCGACAGGCTGCTTCGATGTCAGCGTACTTCGCTGCTTCGACCCATTTCTCATCAAACGGCAGTTCACCACTTTCCACCATAGAGGCGACCAAATCGACGATGGTGCCGAGTTGGCGTCCCCGCAATTTTGCGATTTCCTGGAAACTGTGTCCGGCCTGCAGCAGGCGAAGTGTTTCAGCCCGCGGTGGTACCTTCTCTTCTGCGCTCTGGCGCGCGCGCGCACCATCTTTGAATCGCCTCAGGGCATTCAGAATCTCCGGACCGTATCTTTCGGTCTTCCGCTCACCGAAACCGTAGACCTTGCGGATGTCCGCAAGCGACTGGGGCTGCACCAAGCACAGGTCTTCCAAAGCAGTGTCGTGCATTACTGTAAAGGCAGGCACGCCCTGCTTTTCAGCCATAGAGCGCCGCCACTCGCGGAGATATTCGCGCAGTTCGCTGTGGGCATCTGGAACAGCCGGCTTCACTGCCGGAGCGGCTCTCAGCACCACACCGCCATTGCTGGGAAGAGATAACCGGGCCTTCTTATGATGTTTCTGCTTCGCGCGCGGAAAGGCATCAAAATCCGCCAGCCACTCAGGAAGAGAAATACATACATCGCACGCCCCGCACGCAGTCCATTTCGGAGTTTCGCCGAAATGGAGGCAAATCTGGCGATGGCGGCAACTCACGGACTCACCGTAGCGGGAAATATCATGGTAGCGCTGCCAGGCCCGCTGCTTTTCTGCTGGATCACTGATCTGGTTGATGAAGTATGTGAGCAGGGCAAAATCACGCGCCTGCCATAACAGGATGCAATCAGATTTCCGCCCATCCCGTCCCGCCCGCCCGGCTTCCTGATAATACTGCTCCACCGATTTGGGTAATGCCAGATGAATGACAGCGCGCACGGCTGCCTTGTTGATTCCCAGGCCAAACGCGATAGTACCGACCAGCACCGCCACCTCGTCAGACATCCAGCGCTCCTGGTTACGTTTTCGCATTTCCGGCTCCATCTGTCCGTGGTACGGAACCGCCGGAATACCGTGGTCTTCGAGAAAGTCCACGGTCTGCTCTACCCTGTTGATAGTGGGCGCATAAACGATCACGTTGTTACCGGAATATCTGGTGAGAATCTTCACCAGAAGCCCCAACTGGGTGTCCTCGTCCTCACACTGGCGCACGAAGTAATTCAGGTTGGAGCGGTGGAAGCTGGCGATGTACTTGTCTGGATCACGCAGACGAAGCTGGTCAATAATGTCATGGCGCACTTGGCGCGTGGCGCTCGCGGTAAAAGCAGCGATGGGGCACTCAGGAAAATGCACGCGCAAAGAGCTGAGCTGCCGGTAGTCCGGGCGAAACTCGTGTCCCCATTCAGAAATGCAGTGCGCCTCATCGATGGCAAAGAACGAGACCGGTACCCGCTTCAGCCACGAAATTGTGTCGGCGCGCGCGAGCCGCTCCGGTGAAAGATATATGAGACGGAACTGTCCTTCGATTGCCTGCTTCGTAACTTTGGCCTGCTCCTGGCTCGAGAGCGTGCTGTTGAGCACAGCGGCAGAAATTCCCATCTGCGTAAGCTGGGTAACCTGATCCTGCATGAGAGCGATCAGCGGAGAAACAACAACTACAGTCCTGCGGGGCAGCATGGCGGCCGGCAACTGATAACACAGCGACTTTCCTCCGCCCGTAGGCATGACCACGCATGCATCATGCCCGGCAGTGAGGCTGTTCACGATCTTCTCCTGAAGCGGACGAAACGATTCGTAACCCCAGTAGCGCCGTAAGGCCGCGAAAGCATCTGCTCCAGAAGCCATATGCACGCAGTATAACCTGCTCAAAGTGCAGAAGGCCCTCACCACTTCCGCAGATGAAGGCCTCCGCGAGGAGAAGAGATTTACAGCATGTACTTCGGTGGAGGATTGCCGGTACCTGATCCGCTGCCTGAAGTGCCTGAGTCGCCGGACTGATTGCTCTTGGAAGAGTGCTTGCGGTGGCGTCGACGTTTGTGTGATGTCGTTCCAGTGCCACTGCCGCTAGTGCTGCTGGTTCCGCTCGCAGTGCCAGAGTTTCCGCTGGACCCGGTCTGCGAACCAAATGTTCCCCGATGATCCTGAAGTTCCGCTGCCACTGCTGGAAGCAGATCCCTGTCCGCTCTGAGTGCTGCTGCCCATCGTGCCTGCAGTCCCGCCAGAGGCGCCGGTTGAACCGGAAGAACTGCTGCTACCCTGGCCGCTTCCCAAAGAACCAGAGTTGCTATTTCCAGAGCTGCTATTGGAAGATCCGCTGCCGATTCCGCCGCCTGTGCCAGAGCTGCCTGTGGTTCCGGTCTGGCCGCCGGTTGCTGTAGTTCCTCCAGCGGCTCCAGCCCCGGTGGTTCCGGAACCTGTTCCAGTTCCGTTCTGCGTGCCGACGCCCGATGCTCCGCTCCCACTCACGCTTCCAGACGTGCTGGGATTTGAGTTAGTAACGCCACTGGGCGATCCGCTTGAATTCTGTGTGCCTGTGGCGCTCCCGGCAGTTCCTGTCTGACCACTCGTGCCGGTACCTGTTGCGCCTGAGCCGCTGCTGCCTCCACTACCACTCTGCGCAGCAAGACTCAGCGCCAGCAATAAGACTGGCGAAGCTATCCATGCTTTTTTCATCGTTCAACCCCTTAGCCATGAACATAGGTTGTCTTGGCTCACTAGACAGATGAAATTTTGTTGCACAGGGCAACTGCGCCATGAGACGCCACTTTGGATTGAGCAACTGCAAATAACAATTAGCTCAGACTTAACCTCGCTCTCCCCGCGAGCGCAGGGCTTGTTTCAATTCGTCGAGTCCCTGTGCGAGTCTGGTCCTGTCAGCTTCAGCTTGGGGCCTGCTTCCTATGCGTAGCGGCATATCCTTCAGGGTACTTGAGCATCCATTTCCAGGCGCTGCCGACAATGTTCTCGAGGTCCGGGTACTGCGGCGTCCATTTCAGTTCTTTGCGGATTTTTTCTGAGCTGGCCACCAGCACCGCCGGATCGCCCGGACGGCGCGGGGTTTCAACAGCCTTGATTTCCCTGCCGGTCATCTTGCGCGCAACTTCAATGACCTCGCGCACGCTGAAGCCGCGCCCGTTGCCCAGGTTGTAGATCAGCTTGTCATGCGATCCCAGCGCCTCCAGCGCCAGAAGATGAGCCGTGGCCAGATCGATTACGTGAATGTAATCGCGGATGCAGGTGCCGTCGCGCGTGGGATAATCGGCGCCGAAAATGGAAATCGATTCTCTCTTGCCCAGCGCAGCCTGCAGCACCAGCGGAATCAGGTGAGATTCCGGCTCATGTGCCTCTCCCAGATCATCCGTAGCGCCCGCTGCATTGAAATATCTGAGGCTGGCATAGCGCAGTCCGTGAATGCGGTTCATCCAGCTCAGCATCCGCTCCACCAGCAGCTTTGATTCACCATAAGCATTGGTGGGCTTCAAAGGCTCTTCTTCGTCAATGGGTGTACGCTCAGGATTCCCGTAGAGCGCCGCTGTCGAGGAGAAAACCAGGCGCTTCACGTTATGAGCCAGCATGGATTCCAGCAGCGTAAGCGTATTGGCGGAGTTGTTGCGAAAATACTTCTCCGGCAGCTTCATCGATTCACCCAATTCGATGAATGCGGCGAAGTGCATAACTGCATCCACGGAATAGCGGCCTAAAAGATAATCGAGCTTTTCGCGGTCGGCAATATCGCCCTCCACGAACTCAGCCTGTGGTGAAACGGCAGCGCGGTAACCGTGGCCCAGGTTGTCATAGACGATCACTTTGTGTCCGGCGCGGATCAACTCCTGCGATACGACACTGCCAATGTACCCCGCCCCACCGGTTACCAGTATTTTCACAAATTGAATTCCCCTACAGCTCTTCAAATAATCGATGAATGAATGTTTATGAATTGTACTTTAGCTGAAATGAATTGATCTGTGTGTATCTGGGTTGGTCTGTGGTAAATACTTGGAAAGATCAGCGAAAATCAGCGGTAAGATTCTACCGCTGTGCTGCCTGCACGCGCTTCAACCCAGCCTTCGCCGCCTCGTTATTGCGATCCAGCTTGAGGATGAGGCCGTATTCATAGCGGGCCATGGGGTATTCGCCGCGTCCGGTTGCCGCTTCGGCCTGGCGCAGGAGGTCAGGAATGTCGCGGCGCGTAAATCCATCGACACTCGCGACAGTTGCTTCTGTAGCACGCGGCTTGGCGGCTGGCTTGCTGGCAGGTTTGGAATCTTCGGTATCAGTGGCAGAGGTTGTCTGCGAAGTTTTTTCTGCTTCGCTGTCTTTGTCTGAAGGCTTTTGTGTGGCGCTGCCTTCAGGTGTACTCGCCGGCACAGACGAAGCTGCAACAGAATTATCTGCTGGCGCAGAAGGTTTCACATTCTCGGGTGAGGGCGCAGTGGCCGCAGTTTCCGGCGAAGGCTTCGCAGTTTCTGCAGCCGGTTTCGCTGCCGGTGCTTCCTGCGTCTCCGGATGCACCGCTGCAATCACCTTCTGCACCACTGGCGGAAACGATCCGGTCTGGGATTTCACATAATACGTCCATCCCCCAAAACCCGCTGCCACCAGCACGAACATCAGCATGGTCATTCCCAGCCAGTTGCGCCTGTAAGGACGCACAGATGTAGTCTCTTCCAGCAGGTAATGCGCTCCGGAACTCGGGGCCTGCGCCTGAGACTTGGCCGCTGCCGCCACCGCGACTGCCGGACCGGCGCTGCGCACTGTGGTCGTGCTCTTCAGCAATGCGCCCTGCTCATGGAAGGCGCAGCGCATCTCTTCGCAACTCTGGAAGCGGTTCTTGGGATCTTTGGCCAGCGCCGTTCGGATCAGCGCATCAATGCCTCCGGGCAACGCCGGATTGATCAGCGCAGGCGCAACCGGATCTTCATAAATGATCTTATAAAGGATAGTGGTTACGTCGCCCTTGAACGGCTTCTCGCGCGTGAACAGCTCGTAGAAGACCGAGCCCAGGGCAAAGATGTCGGCACGGTGATCGATCTTTGTCCCTTTCGCCTGCTCGGGCGCCATATACGTCGGCGTGCCCACCACCATGCCCGGCTGCGTGAGTGTGGCGTCTTCGAGCTTGGCTATGCCGAAATCCAGCACCTTCACCACGCCCTGCTCGGTGATCATGAAGTTGGCCGGCTTCAGATCGCGATGGATCACACCTTTCTTGTGAGCGAACTCCACGGCGCTGCAGATCTGCCCGGCATAAGAGATCAGCGTCGCCAGCGCGGGCAGCGGCCCGTCATTCAGCAGATCTGCCAGGGTCTTGCCCTCGATGAACTGCATGCTCAGGTAAACCAGGTCGCCTTCCTGGCCTACGTCATAGATGGTAATGATGTTGGGATGATCGAGGCAGCCGGCGGCCTTGGCTTCCTGCTTGAGCCGCTCGATGAACTCACGCCGCGACGGCGCACTCTGACTCACCGAGATCGTCTTCAGCGCGACCGTGCGTCCAATGACCTGGTCATAGGCTTTGTAGACCACGCCCATGGCCCCGCGCCCCAGCTCAGCCTGAATCTTGTAACGGCCCGCGGCTGACAGATTCGCTTCGGTGTTTTCGCCCGCTTTACGCAAGTGACTGTAAGTTGATTCGTCTGTCCAGAGTAGCTCGTAAATCGCTTCTGAGGTCCCGGTCTCGCTCGGCCCGCGCACCGGCTTGGGTTTGAAGCGAAAGCCCGGCAGGCTCTTGGCCGGCTCAAAAATCTCTTCCGTCACCAGAATTTGCGACGAGTGCGCTTCAACCAGAAGATCGGTAAACGGCGTAAACTTACGGGCGGCGCCAGGTCCCTGCACCACTACCGCTGAGACCACCTGCTGCTCCGGCAGTTTGCTTTGATAAGTAAGCAGCCGCTGCTGCAGCGTCTTGGCCACTGCGACCGCATGGACAGCATTCTCAAACGACACCGCCATGATGTTCTGCTGTTCGACAATGGTTCCACCGCCCTCGCCCAGCACACTCCGAATCAGTTCCTCTACGTTCCGGTCTTCATCCCAGATGAGATCGGCGAGCTGCTTGAAGGGGCCGCCGTAACTCCACAGCCGCATAGAAAGCCACGCAGCCGCCTTCACAGCGGCATTCTCCTGCGTGGCGTCTTTCTTGTCAGTATGAAGTGGCGCAGCTTGCGGTAAATCCATTGCTTCTTTCAACCCGTGTTATGCGTGTAAAGTTCCGAAAACCTTTTCACCGCAGAGGCCGCAGAGCGCGCAGAGGAATTAAAGTTAAAACCGATGACCCGATGACCCGATTCCTGATCTTCTTTGCGTTCTCGGCGGCCTCTGCGGTGAAATTATTTAGTTAATGGCCATAAAACGGCAGCGATTCATGATAGAAGCTTTGCCTTCAATATCCTTGATTACCTTAGTACTGAGGCGACCGTGTTGATTTGAGGCTATGCTAGCCACGATCCCCCGGAAAGCCTTAACGCCATGATCGCAAGCCTTTCGCCCAGATCCCGGCTCAGCACCAGTGCGTACCTGCTATGTACTGCTCTGCTGGTGCTCTGCCTCCCCGTTGCGGCCAAAGACAGCGCCCCGTCCGTGACTGCGATTATCCTGTATGACACGCCGTCAGGACCCGCCTCCGTACAGGTCACAGGGCTCATGTTCAATGGCAAGACTGATCTGCGCGTCTGTGACGGCCTCACGAAATTCGACAAGCGCACCTATGACGGCATGCCGCATATCCAACCGGCGGCAGGCACATCACTAGATCGCGACGCCCATGGCAATCTCACCCTGAATGTGAATTCCGAGCATGTCTGCATCGTTCCCAACGGTGTGAAATTCATCGGCGTTACCGAACTCACGCCTGCTGAAGCTGCCGGGCAGACCGTGCTGCAAGGTACAGGGATCTTTTCAGCCGCACCCGGTATCGGTCTTCCGGCACTCAAGCCAGGGACGCAACTCATCTTCATCGCCGCGCCCGATACTGAACTCGCCGATTACCTGCGAGCGCAGCGCGCCAACACCATGACAGACTGGCAGGACTTCCTGCGCCAGAATCCTTCTTCTACTCATGCGGCCAATGCGCGCAATGCCATTGCGGAGATCGTCGAGCGCTCGGCAGAATCCACTTTCGCGCAATATCAGAAGTCGCTGGCTGCGCGCCAGCCGGATATCGCACTGCTGAAGCAGGCGCGGGAGCAGGCCCAGGAGGCCAATCGCACGGTGGCCGGATACCGTCCGGCAGTGCAGCTCTTTGAAGCCATCGGGCACGAACTCGATACCTTGCTCGAAATCGACCGTCTTCGCCTGGCTGCCTATCGCAAATCGCTGGAAGACCAGAGCAATGGATTGCCGCAACTGGTGACTGCGCGGCGCCACACCACACGTCTTCTCGAAGTGCTTCCAGAATATGCGCCTGTGGCCAACCTGCACCGCGAGATCATCAAGGAAGAACAGAAGCTGGGCGCAGCCGTGGAATACGCTGAGTCGCTGCTGGCCCAGAAACGTTTTGACGATGCCCTGGCCGCTCTCGGTCCTTATCGCGCCTTTGCCGCTGAAATGCCGCGCATCGATGCCGTGATTGGCTCGGCTTACTCCTGGCACTTCACCCAGGGACAGGACCTGGCCGGAAAACAGCAGTGGGAGCAGGCCACAGCCGAGTTCAAGAAGGCGCTCGCTATCCACGGTGATAAGCAGGAGGGGAGCGACGCGTTGAACAATGCCGAGACACAACTGGCGGCCATGCGTGATCGCCAGTCCGTGGAACGCGCACTGGCATGGAGCCAGGATTATGCCGCCAAAAAAGATTTCATCGAGGCCTATAACGTGCTTGCCGAGCTGCCTGAATCGCAGCGTCCGCTGGTCAGCGACCAGATGGCAGCTTTGAGCAAAGATTTTTCAACGGCAGCCCTGCGCCGGGGGCAGAAGCTCCAGGAAACCCATCTGCCCATCAGAAGCCGCGCCGATGAAGACGCTCTGCGCGAAGCCCACGAACTGCTCGACCGCGCCAGCGCCATCACCGATGATCCGGCCACCAAGCTCAAGCGTGACCTGCTCGATGACAAGCTCAGCGCTTATTATGTTGACCAGGCCCGCCGCTACCTGGAGAAGCCACAGGGCTCCGGCATCGGCGTAGGCTGGCTCTACCTCACTGAGGCGCAGCACTACCGCACCACCAACGAGCAGGCCATCAAAGATGAAATTGCGCGCTACTCTTCCGCGTATCAACTGCGTTCACGGCTTTCCGTTGGCATTGTGCTGCGCGACCAGACTTCACGACGCGACAGCGCCGGCTTCACCGACCAGTTGGCAGATGCCATCTCCGCCGGACTCGAATCCTCTGCGCTCTCGCTGAAAGTTGTGCGCCAGCCGAAAGACGGCGCCGTCGCCCAGACCGATGCCGCTGCTCCGCAACCTAACTTCCTGCTGGTGGGCGAAATCCGCGAGCACCGCGTAGCCAAAAATACTAACCTCGAGACACTGTCCTCCAAGTACCGCGCCGGAACCCATGAGGTGAAGAATCCTGAATGGCTGCAGGCCAGCCACGACTATGACGCGGCCAAACAGCAACTCGCCGACGCCCAGCGCGTTTTGAATGACGCCCAGGCGCAGCATAAGAAGAAAGAAGTCATCGCCGCCGCCAATGACGCCGTGCAGACCGCCCAGAAACTGTCCGACGACGCGCGCCATAAACTTGAAACCCTCGATCAAACCAAAACCGAGCTTGTCATCGAGCCCTACAACTACACCCGCAAGAACATCGAAGTATCGGCGCTGATCAACGTAGGCTTCCGCATTACCGACCAGTCCGGCAATGTGATCGACCCCGGTGACATGGTCAGGAAAGAAAACCACAAATCCGCGGTGGTGCTGGAGAATGTAAAGCCCGAAGATACCGAGGGCGTCACCAAGCAGGACCCCGAGCCTGACGAAACTCAATTCCTTATCGATCAGGAGATTGCCGCGCGTGATGAGCTGGTGAAGATCGTCCGCGAGAAAGCGGCAGCGCTACCCGCAAAGATCCTCCAGGAAGCCCGCAGCCGCGCCCAGCGTAGCGATACCGACGGCGCCGCCGAACAGTATGTCCTTTATCTAAATGCCACCGCCGACAAACCCTCACCCGAACGCGATGAAGCCAGCAAATTTTTGCATGACCAGTTCAACGTGACCGTGGCGAAGAATTAAATGCCAGCTAGTTACCACTCTTGAAGTTGATTGCCGAATTAGAGTTCCAGGGCGATTCCAGGAAAGCTGTAGTCCAAAATGGAGTGGAAATATGCAGGGCATAAGAGGGCATGGAAAAGCAGCTACTAGCTTCTGGCGGCTAGCTACTAGTTAAACCCGAGTCGAGCACCGGCATCGCCCAATGAGCACCATTGCTGTAATGGCCGTCTCTAGCAGTCATTGCGTTTGTGCGAAATCTGCCACGGAATGGCGTTGCCGTTTATGACCGTCAGAGATCGATCAGGCAAAATGAAGCGGAACACGGAACAAACGGTGTTAACTCTTTTGGCTGCAATTAGATCCGGCGTTCCGGTTGCCGTTTCCTGTTCCGGTACAGAAGCGGAACAGCTTTTCTAACGACCGGAATTGGGGAGACAGACACTTCCACAACCCTGCACAAAAATCAGGATTGCAGGTGAAATCAGGCCAACACCGTCAGCGGGCCACAAAATATCTGTGAGCCGCATGACGGTGTGACAAGCCCACTCCACCAAGGCACACGACTGCCGGTTTGGCAGGGGAGTCCAATCGATATTCAGTTTTCAAAGAGCAGATACAGCCCGCCACCTGGGTAACGCTGTAACAGTATTACTATAGAAGTTGGAAAGTCAAGGGGCAGGAGACCAAAATTCAGGGTCAAATTTAGAGCAGTTCCTCCAACGTCCAAAGCAGGGACCAAAAGCGGCGTGGAGATCAGAGATTTCGATGGGCTATATCCATTCAGGAAATACCGGCATTGCTTAATTTCGGTATTGCGTTAGCAGCACTCTGTATTCGAAAGACTGCATTAAGTTTCTGGCGCGCAGGCAAGTCGCTGGCTTTGATTCCGGAACTCATCTTGCCTGTTCCATTTCCGGAAATAAACCCACTACTATTACTTATTTCGATGAAATCGCGCATACATTGATTGAAATCCAAGTATGCATCGGATACCATTTTTCGCACCAGAACCAGACTTATGTCCCTGAAATACCAGATCGTCCCCCACGGGGTACATGGACCATACTCGGCCATATTGTCCAACTTGCAGCCTCGTCATTGGTAGGTGGATCTCTTCTGAAGACACTACCGGTTGAATATTTCCGGCAGCATTTCTTTGTTCCTTTCCTGATGGCGTTGCCTTTGTACTTTATTGTGCGGGAAATAGGGAAACTCTTGCTGGGAGACTGGATTAAGGCTATAGCAACAGAAATTGATAACGTGGTCCGTACGGTGATTGGAGGCTACCGCAGAAGATATCTCGAGCATGTCATCAGCGAGTGCCGCAACTTTGATATGAAGGCTTTGAGTACGATAGGGACTTTCGCTCTTAGACTTCAGCATGTTTTTGTGCAACTGCTTGTCAGTCCGGCACCTAAATTGCCGCCCGGGTCCATTATTCCTCTCGATATCGTGGAGCCACTGGCAGGGAGTCATATCTGGTCTTATCTGCAGGAAGAAAACCATTCCACTCCTGAAAACCTCGTGATTATTGGCCGTCCTGGCGGCGGTAAGACCACCCTGTTGCGGCATATAGCGCTGGTTCTGGCGCAGCCTAAACAGCGAAGGAAACATCACGCGCCACGCAAGCTTCCTATACTTCTGGCACTGCGCCATCACGTAAGCGATATCAAAGATAATCCTGACCTGCCCTTCATCGAAGTCATAAAACAGAGCAAGCTGTACCGGGAAATGAGTGAGCCGGTGCCTCTTAGCTGGTTTGAATCCCAACTGAGAAAAGGCAAATGCATTGTGCTGTTCGATGGCCTGGATGAGGTTGCAGATCCTGAAATGTACGCTTCTGTTGAAGGCTGGCTCGAACAGCAGATGCGGACATATCATAAAAACCAGTTCATTATTACCTCCAGGCCGCGAGTGTCTGCGCAGCGAATAGCCGATGTTCACAGATTGATCATTCACCCCTTCAGGCAGCAGCAAATCAGCCAGTTTGTCGAGAACTGGTGTATAGCCAACGCGGTGGCCGAGGCCCGTCGCGACACGCCGGTAGTTCGGGCAGAAGCTACAAGAGATGCTCACGACCTGCTGGAACGCGTCTCCGCTTCCAGGGAGCTGAACCAACTCGCAGTCAATCCCCTCCTGCTGACAATGATGGCTACGATCCACCGCTTTCGCGGCAAACTGCCTGAACGGCAAATCGAACTGTACCGGGACATCTGGGAAGTATTTCTCTCCCGCAGGGATTTCAGTCCTGTGCGTTCCGGGCTGGCTACAAGCCAGAAGCGGTGCGTGCTTGAACCGCTGGCTTACGCCATGATGACCGGCCGCACTCAGGAGATGGAGGCGGCACAAACCTTTAAAACTATCAAGGACACTCTGGAGCGTGTAAGTCCGGGCACAGATCCGGAAGCTTTTCTCAAAGATATTGAAGAGGACAGCGGGTTACTGCTGAAGAAAGAGAACGGAAAATATGGGTTTGCTCATAAGACCTTGCAGGAATACCTGACGGCGGTTTATTGCACAAAAAAGGCAGAAAACCTCGCGGAGCGGGTAGGAGATGAATGGTGGCATGGGGTTATCAGGCTCTACGTTGCCCAGGCGGATGGAACCTCAATATGCGCAGCCTGCCTGGAGAAGCTAAAGAATGCGACTGTTGCCTCTGGAATCTATGAACTGGCTAAAGCATGCCTGAACGAAGCACAAGAGCTGGATGTGGAGATGCGCGAGGCGCTGGAGAATGCGCTGGCGGCACTGCCTACGCCTTCCCGGCCTGCTCCTGTGGGGATTCGGCCAACTCCTGTTGTGCCGCAGCGGGAATTTGCTCATGTCTTCAGATGGGCTTCAGGCGTTGCGGCCCTTGTTATTGTTGTGACAGTTATACTCTGGGCGCATAAACCGCCGCCACATTCAAAAACCAACTCAGTTGCTGGGCAAGATTCCGAACCCAGTGGTGCAAGCCAGTATCATCCGCAATTGCCGCATCCAAAAGTCAACGCAGTTTTTCTGCTAAGTGGAGACATGCAGACCATGGCCGACATGCAGTCTGCATGCTATAACACCCTGGTCAAATACCCTGACATTATTGGTGACGTTTCTTACCTCAGGGAAGGGCCACTCGGAAACGGACCAGACAGCGAGAGAGCATGGAACAACACCCTGGATGACATCGAACGTAAACTGGCTAACTTTTCTACAGAAGATATCAACTACATTATCGCGATTGGTACACCTGCTTCAATGCGGGCCAAGGCCAGATTCGGACCTATGCTGGGCCGATATCGCTTGATTGGTATAGGACTGACCGATCCCCTGGCTGCAGGGCTGATCACGCAGGCCACCAATCGAAATGATCCTCTCCCAATTGGAGTAGTCGCATTTGTTCGGCATCCGGAAGATTGGGTCCGGCTGGCACAAAAAATCGTGCCAGACCACACCCTGCACTATGTATATGAAGCGGGGTTTCCGCAGAACGAATATATGGCGGCTGCTCTCAGAAGAATCAAGTTTACGCCACCTGTGCTGATAACGGGCATTGACCACCGTCTGCGCGATGATGATTTCCCTGATCCTGCTCAGGTGTATTTTTGGTGGTATCCATTTGAGCAGGCGGACGTGTATCCCAAGGTGCTGCAAACCCGGATCTTTGTAGCTACGAGGCGGGAAGATGTTGAACCTGATGGACTGACTGCACTCGGCATAAGCCCCAACAGGACGGAACTCGGACAACAAGGCGCAGACCTTCTGATCAAAGACTTTAAAGGTGAGCAGCCTCTTGGCCGCGCGGACATGCGCTTTCCTTCAAAGCTGTATTATTGGATCAACTGCCGGAGCGCCAGCCGCCTCCATCTCTCATTCAGTCAAGAGATTATTGAGCATGCCGATCAGCGCATTGGCTGCGATGCCGTTATAGCAGCTGGCATGCATAACGCATCCGTTCGGTGAGGACTCTGCGGGAAGGGTTCACCTTATCCGACTGTAGGCAAATGTGCCAGTGAAAGCCTCCAACTTCAATAAAGCTCAACAGCTTTCTACTAACGCATGCACACTTTCAATATCAATCACTTAAGAGCCTCAAACTTCCGTAGGCTTCAATACGGTCTGGATGTGGTTCTGTACCAGGGGGGCAGAGGTTCAAATCCTCTCTCCCGGACCAATGTTTTCCACGGATATCTGGTTCTTGGTCGGGCCACAATGATTCAGTCCGCCCTTGGGGGCCCACTTACTTATCTCATCTGACAAGCGCGAGGACTGCCATTACACAATACATGATCAATCCGACAGATCCGATCGTCAGAGTTCGGTCCTTGATCCAGGCTTCAAACCGCACAGGGACAATACCGGAGTTCAGGATGATCACCTTTGAAAAAACAATAAAAATCGTAACAAATGCTCCAAACAGTAGTTTATCGGCTACAGTAAGGTGTCCTGCATTCGGAATGAGTTCAGCAAATGTAATTCGATATGTCGCAATCGCAAGAAAAATGACTACGCAAACATGACCGATGCTCTCAAAGGAGCTGTCTCTCACATATAGAACGCCTGTGGCTACAAGGCCTATCATCAGCAATGGGATAATGATTGTGATGTAGGAATAAATGGGATTTCTCCTGATTTTCGTCCGGATGTTCAGAGTTTCGAATACTTGATGCTTCGTGGCTGCGGACGCGGCGTTCCCCCCGAGTGATTCACCCAAAACGTTGTCCACCGTAAAATAAGAGTCTTCTTTATCCCACTCGTTTGAACTGACCCGGACTTTTTTATCGAGCCGCTTGGAACTTTTCTCATCAAATGAAACCTGCACAGTTTCGCGCGGGTACACAGCTGCTAATTCGATGGTGACTTCCTGTCCATCAAGCGGATATCGTGTAAGATCTGCCTGCATCTCGAAGTCTCCAGAAACTTTAAATAATTGATATTTGCCTTCTGCTCCGTGCTCCTCAGTCAAAAGCAACTCTGCATTTCCGGTTGCTGCAAGGTCGCCTTTTGTCTGATTTCGAAAAAATAAATACTTATTGGGATCGACCTCCGGATTATTGCATTTCCACCAGAAAATAAAATGTGCGTGAAACGAGCTGTTTTTTACATCGATAGAGCTTATCTGAATGTCCTCCACCCCTATGTGAATGTTGGGTATCACTTTGTCTTCAGAATTCAATTGTTGAGGATAAGAGGATACTTCGTCATTAAAATATTGTTCAAAGATCCTGTCGTCCGCCAACCGGAGCTTGTTATCAAATGAATAAACCTCGCTATACGCTCCATCATCCCTGAAAAATGTATGGTTCGTCATTTGTTTGAAGGCCGCAACAAATGATTGCTTAGATAATGATTGTTTAGATTTCGGAATATTCTTGCGACTTGTATTGCTCTTGATGACACCCAGGCATTGCTCAATAATTGTAATCGCATGAATGCATCGTTCAACGAACAATTCTGTGTTAACCTGAGGCCATGACTCCTTAAGATTCGCTGCTTCGTGGTGAACCCGATTATTAACAGCATCCCTGCTGCGCGTGAACAATATCAGTCTATTGTTATTCTCTAAGCTGATCTCATCTGCCTTCTCTGCTTCTTCATCCGATTCTTCTTCCGATTTCTCCTTTAACTTTTTGTCAATGATATATGGTCCACCAAGTATGTCAACATTTCGGCAATTTGAATTTACAGTATGGAGAATTTTTTCACCCCATAGCCAGTGCGTATTCAAAAGTAGAGTGCGTCTTTCGTTAGATGTGCCGCAGTCTAGCTGTTGTATGGCACTGTCAAGCACGGCATTATCTTCAGAATTGAATTTCCGACTATGGATAATCAGAGATTTGGTTTCGGGAAATGCTTGCATGAGCACAGCAGTTGACGGAAAAATAGTTTGATCTTCGGCAACTACAAGCTGTTTTTGGTTGCGTAGAATTTTGTTTGCAAAAACCGTTATCTTCTCGGGAACATGATCATCATATCCGATAAACGCAACTTGATTCCGGTAGTCCTTATTTTGTCTGTCGGCATTCATGGAAATTACAGGAATTTGCTGGCTAATAATTAAGTCAATGACAGGTGCAAGATTCTCTCCCCAGGTATTGTCAAGCACTATTACGGTTTTGGGATCATTTGCTATTGCTTGATATGCCTCCCGTGAATCATAAATTGTGTCGGTTTTCTTAATGCTGAAAACGTGCAACTCGAAGTGTGCATTTGGTATTCGTCTATTTAGGCCATCTAGATACTCCTTGAGCAGGTTTTCCTGTAATTGATCGATCTGGGACTGATATCTCCCAACATAGGCAATATAGTAAGTGGTCTTTTTAGGCGTGTGCAAATAAGAAATAAGCACAACAACTGAGATTAGAATAATTACGATTCCTCCCGCGATGCGCTTATGCTCGGACAGTCGCTGCACAGTCCTCATAATAGCCAATGTGACTCTTCCCAATGAAGACATGAACCATGAAAAAATATGTAGGAGATATCCGAATAATGACCTAGCTCGTTGAAATAATGCGAAGAATAAACCTGAGAGATTATGTGCCAGTGTTCTTAATTGATTCAATCGTGCTATCAGGCTCTTAGCTCTTAAGAATTGCATAGTGTCGATTGGGGACTATTTTACGAAGCATTCCTCTGACAATCTGGAACCAGCCTATAGAAATTCTAGATATTTGTTTAGCGTGTTTGATTCAGTAGAATCAATAACTTATGGTGCAGTGTTGCGTGGGCTGATTTTGACCACTGCGTTACTACAGTTCCGCCGATTCGTCGAAAAAGCAGCAATTCCTACGCTCCGAAACACGCTAAATAATTGCGATTCTAGCTCAAAGGTGAAAGCAAGATATTAGGTAAGATGTGTTGGAAACGCAAGAAAATAGTTGAGTACTTGCTTAGTGTGAAAGGAGATGGCCGGCAGAAGTCCAGGGGGTACGGCCTGAGTTGACCTGAGTGCTCCTCTGGAATTCTTTTGGGATTGAGCAGTTCGACGGAAAAACCTGAAAAATAAAGCCAGAAGGGCTGGATAAAATTGGGAAAATGGTGGCGCGGGATTGGTGTAGACACACATTCAACCCATGGAGTAGGAAGATAGAATGGGGAATTCTGTTGACACGCTAAACTGCCGTTAAATCGAAAGTTCTAAAATCGTCCGCCAGAGCCGACTAATACTTTCAATAACTTACGAGTAATTTCTGGTTTGCCGCCTTCAGCGGCGTAGGTGATTTTGAGGCTGCGAAAGCCTCAAAGATCAACAACTTTGATTTCTCAAATGAATTCTTGATTGTTGATCATAGCCGCTGAACACTTATCAGGAGAGCGCAGATTCAGGGAATCCCGAATCCTTGAATCTGCGCTTTTACATTTGGCGAATTACACCCGCTGCTAAAGCCAAGTGAGCAACCAGAACGACAATATCCGTGATACTCCCTGGCATCTCTCTGATTCGGCCAGTCAGTTGACGCCCAAGATTGAGAACTGTCGAACTGCCGAGTTCTTTGAGGGAGCAACAGTTACAAAATCATCTACACTCGATACAGAATCAGCCGCCCGTGGTTTCACCCGCGTCTCTAGCGAGGAGAACATATTTCGGCTCGGCCTTACTGGCGGCTTCTATTCGCATAGTGATAAGAAACATCCAACCGTTTCATGAATTCTTTGGGTGGTCGTTCGGCGTGTCACTCAAAGAGGCTCACCGTTAGACCCATTGGGCCCAAGCCAGACGCACCCCAAAACCAGAAACAGTGGCGGTCTTGGCGATCCGATCTGGATCAGCCATCAGAGTTGAGACCTATTGACTTGTGAGGTCGTTGGGCCTTGGCAGCTACAAAATCATCTACACCGAGAAATTATGAGAAGTCTCAACTTCGGGTTGCCGATGATTCGGGAGTCAATGACGATAAGGGAGTTTACCGGCACCAATCACCGCTGATTGACTGCCCAAAACTGTAAAAATGGCCTATAGTGAAGCCAGTCTGCCAAAGCATTTCATTAAGATTTTGACTATTGGAGAGAATACTATTGTTTTGAGAGGCTATGCTGGCTTATCTATGTTGTCGATTGGAACCATCTGGCTTGAGCCGGGATAGAAACTTAGAATTCTCGTGATTGAAACCTGAGGCACACAACCGATGAAACTGTTTCATACCGTTTTTTTCTGCCTTGCCATGAGCTGTATCGCCTTCGCACAATCTCCTGATACGAAGCTGGACATACCTGCTGGTGTGAAGTACAAGTTCGCGAGTGACGAGGTGAATGCTGCGGCGAAGGCTGTGCTTGAAAAAGCTCTGGCGGGCGACCAGGCCGTTTTGAAACATCTGCTCAGCCAGAGCGCCACATGCGGCCCTATGCTATGGCAAACGTTGAAGCCAGTGGCGGGGCCGGTGTTACTCAATACCAAACCAATGACGATGATTGTAGCGACGCCAGCCGGCGTGGTCACCGAAAGCCGGGCGTTGGCGTCAGATGAAGCCCGCCAGGCCTTTTGGGTGGCGTTGACCGGCAAGTATCCCCAACTTGCGTCCGCAAAGGTGCGCAAAGCCAAGGCGAATGAGATTAGCTATTACTGGGCAACAATTCCTTTCGACATAGAAGAGCCGTTTTTTGCCATTGAGGCGGGCCGTGACGTTTTCATCGCCCAGATTGCACACGACAAGAGCAAAACGGCCCTCTTCTGGATCGATCTTGTGGGTGACTTGAAGGCGTTAAAGCCACAACAGCCGTCTGACGCAACAACTATTGATCTCTGCATAAATAATGTTATAGGTCAACCCAAAAAAGAAGGAAGATCAGATTGCACGATGCAGCCGCGCAGCTTCGCGGGCGATGTACGGATGCTATTGATCGAGCGCATGACATCTTCCATCAACTCCACCACGTCATCCGGGCAGCTATTGGCCAGTTCGCG
>QHVI01000168.1 GCA_003223515.1 Candidatus Angelobacter sp. Gp1-AA117 | reverse complement strand
ACCGCACAATCTGGCGGTGCTGCGCCATATGGCCATCAACGCCATGCAAAAAGAGGGTTCAAAAGGTTCTTTGCGGGGAAAGTTCAAACGCGCCGGATGGGACGATGATTACCTATTCCGCCTACTGGAGCTATTTTGAAATGCGATTGCCCTGCTTGACCAACACTGATTGCCGCAGATAGGGCATCCTGCGGCTATAATTTTTCGCTATGAAAGCTAACAGATTAATGTTGCGGATTACCGTGGGTTTGGCACTGGCACTTATCATAGTAGCGCTGCCTGTATATGCCGCCACCAGGTGTGAAGACCTGGCCGGGCAGAAGCTGGCGGATACCACCATCACCTCGGCCCGGATTGTCGCGGCGGGGGCGTTTGATCCGCCATCGCAGCCGGATGCCGGACCGGGAGCAGACGCGGCGGCCTACAAAGACCTGCCGGCATTCTGCCGGGTGATGGCGACCATCAAGCCATCAAAAGACTCGGATATCAAAATGGAAGTATGGATGCCCGTCACCGGCTGGACAGGCCGCTATGAAGGCGTGGGCAATGGCGGCTTTGCGGGAAGCATCATCTACCTGGGACTGGCGGGGGCGTTGCGGCAGGGCTCGGCAGTAGCAGGCACGGACACCGGGCACTCGGCCAGCGTGGTGGACGCAACCTGGGCACTGGGACATCCGGAGAAGATCACCGACTTCGGTTACCGCGCCATCCATGAGATGGCAGTGAAATCCAAGGCGCTGATCCAGGCGTTTTACGGCGCGCCCCCCAAACACTCCTATTTTGCCGGATGCTCCAACGGCGGACGCCAGGCTCTGATGGAGGCGCAGCGCTTTCCTGAAGATTATGACGGCATCATTGCGGGTGCGCCTGCCTATGCCTGGACCCATCTGCTGGCGGGTGCCATTTCTGATGCACAGGCCACCGGCCTCGATGCCAACAGCTACATCCCGGCAAGCAGGATTCCGGCGATCAGCGCGGGAGTGCTGGCGGCCTGCGACGCCAAAGACGGAGTGAAAGATGGGCTGGTCAGCGATCCGGCGCATTGCAATTTCGATCCCGCCAGCATCGTATGCAAGCCGGAGCAGGGCACGGCTGCCCTGAGCTGCATCACTGCACCCCAGGCCGTGGCGCTCAAGAAGCTCTATGCCGGAGCAAGACTGCAGAACGGCGAGCAGGTGCGGCCGGGATTCCTGCCCGGCGGAGAGGAAGGGCCGGGCGGCTGGGGAGCGTGGATCACCGGCATGGGGCCGGGGCGCTCACTGCTGTTTCTCTTTACCAATGGGTTCTTCAAGGACATGGTCTTTAACGATCCGAACTGGGACATCATGAAGGCCAGCCTCGATGCGTCCGTAAAAGCGGCGGACGAGAAGCAGGCCCAGAGCCTGAACGCCACCGATCCTGACCTGAAGGCCTTCAAGGCGCGCGGCGGCAAGCTGATCCTGTATCACGGATGGAGCGATCCGGCGATTACGGCGCTGGGCACCATCGACTACTACAATAAAATAGCGGATGTGGCGCAGTTCTCGCGGCTCTACCTGGCTGCCGGCATGCAGCATTGTGCCGGAGGACCGGGGCCGGATTCATTCGGGCAGTTTGAGCGCTCCGCGACGCCCAACGATCCGCAAAAGAACGTCTACGCGGCCATAGAGCAGTGGGTGGAAAAAGGCATCGCCCCGGATAAACTCATCGCGGTCAAGAAGGAAAAAGATGCGGTGAAGATGAGCCGTCCGCTGTGCGCCTACCCGCAGACCGCAAAGTACAAGGGGATGGGCGATGTGAACGAGGCGGCAAACTGGGAGTGCAAGTAAAACCTTTTACCGCAGAAGCCACGAGCCAAGAGCTAAGAGCCAAAAGCCGGTTGCCAATTGCTAGCTGCCATTTGCTCAAAGGGGGAACCATGAAAGACGGAATCATCTTATTTCTAGCAACATTCTTCGCAATCACGACTCTCGCGCAGGAAAAGACATTCACCGGCGTCATCAGCGATTCCATGTGCACCACCAACCACATGCTCAAAGAGATGAAAGCCGCCAACCAGGCTGAGTGTGTGCGCAAGTGCGTGAAAGACAGCTTTGATTACGCGCTGGTGGTGGGCAAGGATTATTACATCCTGAAAGGCAATCCCGAGGAACTCGACAAATACGCCGCCCAGCGGGTCACCGTAAAAGGCACGCTCCAGGGCGACACGCTCACAGCCACATCCGTCACTCCAGCCCCGGCTAAACCATCGAAACCGGCGGCAAAGAAGAAGGCCAGCCATTAGCTTCTAGCTGTGGGCAAACCCCTTTTCATTGCACCCGCTGCTATCTGGTACAATTGTGTACGCATGTGTACACAGCGCACCAGAAGCCGCAACCAAAAACGAAAATCATTATGGAGCGCAGCCGCCCTCGGCTGCGAGGGATAAATCTTTCGTGAGTCGAGAAGAATTTGACGAACAGTAGTACAGAGGTCCTGATATGGAAACCATAGGCATTCGAGAATTCCGCGAGAACCTGGCTGAGATCCTTCTGGACAGCTCTGCCCCAATCGCCATCACCCGGCATGGGGAAACTGTAGGTTATTACGTTCCGGCACGACGTAAGCTGACCAAGCAGGAACTGGATGCCTTTGATCAACTCGCAGAGCGATTAGATCGAATACTGGCTGCCAGAGGTATCTCCGAGGATGAGGCTGTACAGGAGTTTAAACGAAGAAGAAAAGCTCGTGTGACTAAATGATCATCCGCAAGGCGCTAGTGCTGGACGCCAACATCCTGATTCGCGCAGTTTTGGGCTGACGTGTCAGAGGCATTCTGAAGCAATATCACGAAATCGCGAAATTCTATTGCCCTGAAACATGTTTCGAAGAGGCTGCAGAGCATTTACCCACCATTGCGGGTGATGAAGATGCAGGGGAAACTCCTGTTCTGGAAATGCTGGATCGGCTGCGGGATTTCGTGGAATCTGTTGATGAGAGTTTGTATAGCCGGTACGAAATCCTTGCTCAAAAGCGAATCAGCAGGCGTGATCCCGATGATTGGCATGTGGTTGCAGCGGCCCTGACATTCCAGTGCCCCATCTGGACGGAAGACCGTGACTTCTTCGGCAGCGGCATAGCCACTTGGACGACCGATCGCGTCGAACTGTTTCTCAGCGGTGACTGATTCCCTCTGCGTCCTTTGCGCTCTCTGCGGTAAGCGGGTTTGACTAAGGGTTAAGCGCTAAGGGGCAAAGGCTGGGTTTATGTAATCCTAAAGTAACTCTTATCAGTGCTTTAACCTACGCAACCAGAGCGGGAAATGCGGTAATCTAATGAAGGGGCTCCCTCTCACAAAATCACACAGAAGATCGGGATTCGTCGTGAGACGACGGATACCCAGGCAGTTATGATCGGCCGCAACGAAAAACTTCCGCAGACCAAACTCTCCGTAATTCAATACGTCACGCTGATTATTTTCCTGATACTTGCCTACGGGTTGTGGAACCTGCAGATCCGCAAGACCGATGAATACACGGTGCGTGCCGAGCAGAACCGCATCCGCAAGGTGCCTATTCTTGCGCCGCGCGGCAAGATACTCGACCGCGAAGGACGCATCATTGTTGACAATTATCCATCGTTCTCCGCGCTGCTGCTGCGCGACCAGATGCGCGACCTGAACGCAGACGCGCAGAAGATCGGCGACGGCCTGCATATTGCTCCGGAAGAAATTCGCGACAAGGTGCGGCGGCTGCAACTGGCGCATACCCCGGCCTTCCAGCCGATCATCATCAAAGACGACATTACGCCTGATGAGCGCGCCTTCATCGAATCACACCGCGACGAGTTCCCCGAACTCGAAACCATCATGATTCACCGGCGCCTCTATCCCAAAGACGGCTTCTTGGCGCACCTGATCGGCTACGTGGGCGAGGTGAGCGAAGACATGCTCAACACGTCGCAGTTTGAAACTTATGAGCGTGGCGATATTGTGGGCCAGTCAGGCGTGGAGCAGTATTACAACGACCTGCTCATGGGCAAAGACGGTTCGCGGCGCGTGCTGGTGGATAGCAAAGGCCGTGAAGTCGGCAAGCTGAGCCAGGACCCGGCGGTGGTGGGCAAGCAACTCAAGCTCACCGTGGACATCGACCTGCAGATTGCCGCCGAACAGGCGCTCGAAGGCAATAACGGCGCCGTGGTGGCCATCGATCCGCGCAACGGAGAAATCCTGGCGATGGCCAGCCGTCCGACCTTTGATCCCAATGATTTTGCGGTGCGCATCTCTCGCGATGAATGGAACCAGTTGATTACCGATCCCGCCCACCCGCTACTGAACAAGGCGATCCAGGCGCAACTGGCTCCGGGCTCGGTGTTCAAGATCATCATGTCTGTAGCCGGCACCAATGAAGGCGTGGCCCAGAATCTACATGTGAACTGCGGCGGTGGCGGCACCTTCTACGGGCGCTACTTCAAATGCTGGGTGCTTGCGGAACATCGCGTCCACGGCGCGGTCGATCTGCCCAAGGCCATTTACCAGTCCTGTGACGTCTTCTTCTATACGCTGGCCGAACGGCTGGGCATCGAGAAGATTGCCAAATGGGCCCATGCTCTCGGCCTTGGAGAGAAGACCGGGATCGACCTGCCCAATGAAGCCAGCGGCGTGATGCCTTCGGAAGAGTGGAAGATCAGGAACTACCATCAGAAGTGGTATGCGGGCGAGGCGATCTCGGTAGGCATAGGACAGGGCGCGGTGGCCACCACGCCCATACAGTTGGCGCGCGCCATTGGAGCCATCTCCATGGGAGGACTGCTGGCCAGGCCGCACGTGGTTGCGCCGGAGGACCTGCCTGCGGGGTTCCCCAGGTCAGACAAGCCGCTGATGAAAAAGGTGCAGATCAATCCGCAGAGTTGGATCACCATCACTGACGCGATGGCCGGAGTGGTGAGCCCGATCGGCACAGCCAACAGCGCGCACCTGCAGGGCATAGATTTTGCCGGGAAGACCGGAAGCGCCCAGGTCATCAGCAACACTCTGCGTAAGAGCAAGGGCGGCGCAGGCAAGCAGTTCAAAGATAATGGATGGTTTGCCGGAGTGACTCCGCGCCGCAACCCTGAGATTGTTGTCTGCGCGCTGCTGGAGCAGGGCGAACACGGCTACCTTGCGGCCCGCGTAGTCTCCCAGGTGATCAAGGCGTATGTCGATAAGCAGCGCCGCATCCACAACAACCCTACGCTGTTCAGCGACAAGGCCGACCCCGGCTCGGTGCCGGTGGCGGGTTTGTGGAATCGTCCTGACGCCGATGATCATCATGACGGCCAAGCAGAAGCCGCAGAAGATCATCTGCAAGGTGGGACGTTGATGGTGCGCATAGGAAAAGAATTGGATCCGAAGCAGGCGAAACGAATGATGGGAGCGGTGTTGCCGGTGAAGCAAGCTGCTAGTCACTAGCTATGAGAAGCCATCTCATAAATGCGCTTTAGCGCGATCGGTGGAAGAGCGGGCCTTCAGGCCCGCGTTACCGCCCGCGATAAAAAAGGGCTTTAGCCCGGGTGACAACGCCGCCGCAGCATTTATGAGATGAGTTGTAGTTAGCTGCTGGCAAAACCAACACCAACACCTTTAACCGCAGTCGGACATGGGACTTGAGTCCCACCCAGAAAAGATGAAAATAGGTATGAGCGACTGCGTGGGCGAAAGCCGAATCTCTGTGGCGCCTGCAAGAGCCCGCACCGCAGTCTGGCTTGGACATCGCATCGTACCCGAAACTGTTGCTCCTCTCAGGAAGCACGCAGGGCAGACTGATCCTGATATC
>QHVI01000125.1 GCA_003223515.1 Candidatus Angelobacter sp. Gp1-AA117 | reverse complement strand
TGGACGGAAGCACTTTCCCATGCCCCATCCTAACCCCACTTCTGCTCTTCAACACATGTCTTATGAGATTCCCCAAGATCTATTCCCGACACACTCCTAGGCCCTCAAGATAGAGATCACGCCGTTCATGCCATGGCACTCGTGAAGGTGTGGAGAAGGCCTTGCCCCAGGCTGCTGAAGCTCCAACCGCAACCGCCATCTCCAAGAAGGCGCGCCGGGTAATAGATGCCATAAGGTTCTACGCTCCGCAAATAAGTTTATGCCGACGGAAAATTAGACGTGCATGAGGAAGTTATGTAACTGGTGAAAGAGGCTCTTGGCTCTTGGCTTTTGGCTCTTACCTCTTGCGGTTTGCTCTAACAAATCTGGTTCTCGGTGGTTCGATGACTCGATGACCGATTTTCAGATCTCCCGATCTCCCGATCTCCCGGTCACCAGATCACCCGATCTTCTCGTGATTCTCACATTCCTGCAGCTTCTTAAGCAGAAACCTGCGCTCCGGCTCCGAGCAGGGTTGTTGCAGCGCTTCAGAGAAGCATGAGGCGGCTTCTTCCAATGCGCCGCTTTCCACCAGCAGGCGTCCGCGCGTGGCCGGCAGCAGATAATAGTTCTTCAAGGCCGGATCATCTTTGATTCTGTCGATCTCCTTCAGTGCCGCTCCACTTCCTGAAACCCTGGCCACCACCACGGCGCGATTCAGAGCAACGATTACGGTAGGGTTGACGGCCATCAGATCGTCGTAGAGTCGCAGAATGGATTTCCAGTCGGTAGTGGCCGGGTCTTGCGCCTGGGCATAAATGGACGCAATCGCCGCCTGGACATGGTATTCGGACAGTTCGTCTCCTTCAGCGCTCATCTCGAGTTCACGGAAGCCCATGGCAATCAGGCGGTGATCCCATTTTCTTCTGTCCTGATCTTCCAGTAATACAAGATCGCCATTCTCATCCACCCGGGCCGGCAGGCGCGCCGCCTGAAATGCCAGCAGTGAAACCAATGCGTGCACTCTGGGCGTTGCCGCTGGCGATCCCGTGACCAGGCGGCCCAGACGCAATGCCTCAATGCACAGGTCGTGCCGCACGAGATCGTCACCGGCGTGCGCGGTGTAACCTTCATTGAAGAGCAGGTAAATCACCTCCAGAACGGAGTCGAGCCGTTTGTTCAAGTCCCTGGGTGGAGGCAGTTCAAAACGAATGGCCTGCTCCCTGATCTGGCGCTTGGCCCTGACCAGCCGTTGTGCAATGGTGGCCGGATCGGCCAGGAATGCCCGGCCAATTTCCTCCACGGAGAAGCCGCTGACCGTCTTCAGGCTCAAGGCTACCCGTGCTTCCTTGCTGAGCGACGGATGACAGCAAAGAAAGATCATGTGCAATTCGTCGTCACGCAACGTGTCAGTGACTTCGAAGTCGCGCGCCGAAGGCTTTCGCGAAAGTTCCGCGACAATCTCCGGACTCTTTTCAGCCACCACCGTGCTATGCCGGATGAGATCGAGGGCGCGATTGCGGGCCACCTGCAGGAGCCATGCGGCGGGGTTCTGCGGCGCGCCACTGAAAGTCCAGGTCTGCATGGCTTTCACCAGCGCATCCTGTACTGCCTCTTCGGCCAGATCCATGTGCGCCGGTCCCAGCACGCGGGTCAAATAAGAAACCATCTGTCCCGCACTGCTGCGGAACAGATGGTCAACCATGGCTGTAATTTGCTGCTGGTCCTGCATTTTGGATGATCAGCGTGCCAGTACCTGGATTTCGCGTACCTCGATGGCGCCGCCGTATTCGAGATGTGGATGATCGCGGGATATCTCCACCGCCTGATCGTAGTTTGCAGCCTCGAACAGGTAGTATCCGCCGAGGACTTCCTTGCCTTCAGTAAAGGGACCGTCGGTCACGTGCACCTTGCTGTGTCCGCGCATCACCCGTCCTTCAGCAGTCAGCTTGTTGCTGCCTACCATCTTTCCCTGGGAGCGTAGCTTGTCTCCCCACGCCCAATACTTCTGGAGGGCCTTCTGCATCTCTTCCGGGCTGATCTTCTCCCATGTGCCCGGCTGGTCATAAAGCAGAATCAAGAATTGTGACATTGTCTTCTCCTTATAGAGTCAAAGCGTTCAGCGAACGCGCGTGTATTCAAATGGCTCGTTGAATTTGGGCTTGCCATTTTCCACGAACTGCCATGTTGTGCGGAAATGGTCGTTGTCAATGAACTGGAAGCTGGCGCTGTGCATGTGTCCCGCATCGGGAGTGGCCAGCCCGGTCGCGTCAAGGAAATCAAAATCAAGGCTGCGGCTGGAAGTGTTGTAGCTGCGGGCCTCCATGCGCGGCTGGTTGTGAGCCATGCAGTAGTGAGTCAGCAGCAGCCGGTCGCCACTGAGGGTATAAACCGTGAGCATCTCTCCCGGAGCACCAGTGAAGCGCTCCTCGACTGCGGAGCCGTCGGCAATAACCCGGTAGGTAAGATGGGAAATCTTGCCATCCGGGGCTTTGGCGGATTGCCACTCTCCCTCAAGCTGCTTCAGCCGGGCAAAAGCGCCTTTGGAATCAATGGGTTTCGCTTGGTCCGCCGCCCCGGCAATGACCGCTGCCAGAAGTACTGCTAAAAATGTGAACCGTTTCATCGTCATCCTCCAACAAGAGTTTTGTTGTGTTCAGTGAAATGACGATCCAGGCTCAGGAAAATCGACAAGGAAAATAGGCTCCTGGCTCTTAGCTTTTGGCTTTTAGCTCATCCCTCCGGGAGCTGCCGCCTTGATGTGACAAATGCCTGCCCGGCACAACTGATTTGGGCATTTATGGATATTAGTAACGAAACCGATCACCCGATCTACCGATCACGTGCGATCACCCGATCTCATCCCCCTGCAATCGCTCCCAGCACTATGAACGGCTCTGCCCCGGAGACCACCTCGGGAGGCAGGGGAGTGTCTGGCGGATCGTGCGACAAGTCCTGCTGGCAGGCGAAGAAGCGCAGGAAAGCGCGGCGTTCCTTGGTGACATGATCGCGGATGGTGCCGCACAGCATGGGATAACGCTCTTCCAGAGCATCGAGGACCGAGCGCGGTGTCACCGGGCCCTCGATGTTCAGTTCTATTTCTTCGCCCACCTTGGCCAGGTTGCGCAGATGATAGGGAATGACGACGCGGATCATGGCAGTGTCTGTACTTCAACGGAGAGCACTGCCGGAAGATCGCGCACAATCGCGTTCCAACTGTCTCCTCCGTCGGCGGATGCATAGACCTGTCCGCCGGTGGTGCCGAAATAGATGCCGCAGGAATCCAACCGATCGACGGCCATGGCTTCCCGCAGCACGTTCACATAGCAATCGCTTTGCGGCAGGCCTTTGGTGAGCGCCTCCCATTCATTGCCGCCGGTGCGACTGCGATAGACGCGCAGCTTACCGTCGGGAGGGTAATGCAATGAATCGCTCTTGATCGGGATTACATAAACGGTTTCCGGTTCATGGGCGTGAACATCAATCACAAAGCCAAAATCCGTCGGCAGATTCCCGCTGACCTCATGCCATGAGTCGCCGGCATTGTCACTGCGCATCACGTCCCAGTGTTTCTGCATGAACAGCACGTTGGGCCGCGAACGGTGCAGGGCAATGCGATGGACACAGTGCCCTATCTCGGCAGTCGGATCAGGAATGTATTCGGATTTCAGGCCCTGGTTGATCGGTTTCCAGGTTTTGCCGCCATCGTCAGTGCGGAAGGCGCCTGCGGAGGAGATGGCAATGAACATCCGCTCTGGATTGCTGGGGTCGATCAGGATAGTGTGCAGGCACATGCCGCCAGCGCCCGGCTGCCATTTGGGACCGGTGCCATGGCCGCGCAGACCGGGCAGTTCCTGCCAATTTTTCCCGCCATTGGTTGATTTGAAGATTGCGGCATCCTCCACCCCGGCGTAGACAGTATCAGGATCGTTCAGCGATGGTTCAAGGTGCCACACCCGCTTGAATTCCCAGGGATGCTGCGTGCCGTCATACCATTGGTGGGTGGTGAGAGGTTTAGCGGAAGTGTCATAGACGAACTTGTTACTTTCGCCTTTGGGCATCTCTCCCGGTTTCAACTCGGGCCCGCCATCCGGCGTCTGCCATGTCTTGCCGCCATCATCGGAGCGTTGAATGATCTGTCCAAACCAGCCGCTGGTCTGTGATGCATACAGGCGGTTGGGATCCGCCGGAGAACCCTTCACGTGGTAGATCTCCCATCCGCCAAAATGCGGTTCGCTGACCTCCCACTTTTCGCGTTTTCCATCTGAAGTAAGAATAAATGCGCCTTTACGCGTGCCAACCAGTACTCGTGCCTTGCTCATCCGCTTTGCTTCTCCTTAAAATAAATCGTTTTTACCTCAATAATGTGTATCCTAAAAATGTTTCCTCGCAGCCGAGGGTCGGCTGCGCTCCATCTAATTCGATCCTTGCTCGTATGCCTGTTGTAAACCCTTAATAGTGAGCTTGTCCATCTGCAGCAGCGGGATTCAGAACCCGCGTTTTACCAGATCGTCTACGTTGAGCTTAGGCGATTGGTCTCGGTGTACGAGACGTTCCACGTATTTGGTCAGCACATCCACTTCAATGTTTACTGGACTTCCGGGCTTGAGAGAGTGGAGGTTGGTTTCTGCATAGGTATGGGGAATGATGGCAATTTCAATTTGACTTTTCTGAATTGCTGCCACTGTGAGGCTGATGCCTTCAACGCAAATGGATCCCTGAGGGACAATATATTTCGCCAGGGCTGCAGGAATTTCGATCACCAGCCGCCAGTCATCGCGGCCCCTGATCTTGTTCAGCGCCAGCAGCCTGCCCACGCCATCGACGTGTCCCTGCACAATGTGTCCGCCGAGCCGGTCTTGCAGACGCGCAGGGAGTTCAAGGTTCACCGCGGAACGCTTCTTCAGATTGCCCAGAGCTGTGCGCTGCAATGTCTCTTCCGCCAGGTCAGCAGAGAATTGTTTGCGGCTTATATCTACTGCGGTCAGGCAGACGCCGCTGACCGCAACACTGTCACCCAGCTTGAGCTCTGAAGGAACTTGCTTTGCCTGAATGGTAATGCGCGTCTTGCCTCCGCGCTGCTTCACGGCAGTGACTTCTCCGGTTTCCTGAATGAGTCCGGTGAACATCAGGCTTGACCCTTTGTGATGGGAGTGGCCGCGGGCTGTGCAGCCGGTGGTTCGTAGGGATCGCGCAGATAGCCTTCCACGGCAAAGTCTTCGCCGAAGCGATGAAGGATAATATTTTTCACCAGCGCTGCATCGGTCATCTTCTTGAACCCCGGGCCTGTAGCAAAGGGTACAGAGCCGGTTCCCGCCAGAATCTTGGGAGCGTAATAGAGAAAGACCTTATCCACAATGCCTGCAGCCAGCGCAGTCCAGTTGACCAGCGCGCCCCCTTCGATCAGTAGGCTGGTGATCTCCATCTCGCTCAACAGACAGGCAATCCTGACCAGATCGGGACGGCCATCCCCAAGGCCGAGGGGAACCTGCTCCACGTGAATGCCGCGCTCTTCCAGCGTGCGTTTCTTGTTCTCTTCGGCAAACGAGCAGAACACAAGGACATCATTGCGCGCAGTCTTGACCAGACGCGATTCCAACGGCAGGCGCAGGCGGGAATCAAGCACCACGCGCATCAGCGGACGCCTGCGCGGCAAGCCGGTGCGGTCGGTGAGCAGAGGGTCGTCGGCAATTACCGTTCCTACGCCCACCATGATCGAATCTGACTCATGCCGCAGCTCCTGAACATGATTGCGGGCTTCTACGCTGGTGATCCAGCCGCCGGTCGCGCCTCCAGCCCCCAAAGCTGAAGGATTGAATGACTCACCTGGAGGCGGAGCGATCTTGCCGTCCAGGGTCATGCCTGATTTCAGAATGACCAATGGCTGCTTATGCAGGATGTACTTGGCAAATGGCTCGTTCAGGTGCCGTGCCTCAGCCTGCATCAACCCAGTCTCGACCGTGATTCCCGCTGCGCGCAGCTTTTCAATGCCTTTGCCGGACACCTGCGGATTCGGATCAGCCATGGCCACGACCACGCGCCTTACTCCGGAGGCGATCACCATGTCTGTGCAGGGGCCGGTGCGTCCCTGGTGGCAGCAGGGTTCCAGGTTGAGATAGAGAGTTCCGTCTTTAGCGCGGGCTTCCGCCTGTTCCAGCGCCAGTACCTCGGCGTGCTTCAATCCTTCATAGGTATGAAAGCCTGTGCCGGCAACTTCGCCGCTGGAATCCAGCACCACGGTGCCTACTCGTGGATTGGGCGAGGCCAGCGCGATGCCTTGCCGGGCCAGTTGCAGCGCTTGGCGCATGTACTGCTCGTCTTGCGGAGTAAAGCTCATTCTGCAGAGAGCCTCATTCTGCGGAAAACAAGGAATCCACGAAATTCTGTGCGTTGAAGGGCAGCAGGTCACCGACTTTTTCGCCTACACCCACGTAGCGCACCGGCAGCCCCAGGTCGCGCGAAATCGCTACCACCACGCCGCCTTTGGCAGTGCCGTCGAGCTTGGTCAGCACGATGCCGGTGACGCCCGCCGATTCAGTAAACTGGCGCGCCTGCTGCAGGCCGTTCTGCCCGGTAGTGGCATCCATTACCAGCAGCACCTCATGCGGAGAACCAGGAATAATGCGCTGAGCGGTGCGCTTCATCTTTTCCAGTTCAGCCATGAGATTGGCCTTGGTATGCAGCCGCCCTGCGGTATCAACAATCACGCTATCAGTGTGGCGGGATTTGGCGGCATTCAACGAGTCAAACAACACGGCCGCCGGATCACCACCGGGCTTGGTTTTGATCACCTCTACGCCGGTGCGCGATCCCCAGATTTCAAGCTGCTCGATGGCAGCCGCCCTGAAAGTATCGGCGGCGCACAGTAGAACGGTCTTGCCTTCGCTGCGCAGCGCGTGAGCCAACTTGCCGATGGTCGTGGTCTTGCCGGTTCCGTTCACGCCGACAACCATGACTACTTCGGGCTCTCCCTTGGCGGGTCTTCCCGCACGCGGCGGGGTGGAATTCAAGATCTCAAGAATCTGTTCTTTAATCAGCCTTTTCAACTCGGCAACATCTTTGATCTGCTTGCGGTCGGCCTTCTCGCGAAGTTTTGAAAGAATCTGCTCGGTCGTGGAGGTGCCCAGGTCAGCGCTGATCAGAATAGCTTCAAGATCATCGAGCGTGTTGCGGTCTATCTCTTTGGTAAAGGCGACAACCTGATCGATCTTTTCGCTCAGGTTTTCACGCGTGCGCGTGACCGCCTGCTTCATCTTCTCTAAAAATGTCGGCTCAGGAGTTCCAAATAATGTCTGAATCATTGCACTGTTGATTATAGCGACATCACGAAGGACGCATGCAGATTGGCCGCTGATCAACGCTGGTGAACGCTGATTAAAGACACAATATTCACCACAGCGTGGCGAGCTACAACCAAAACCTTTTACCGCAGAGGACGCAAAGGACGCAGAGGGCGCAAAGGTAACAAAAGTAGTTGATGTGTATTGGACTTTGAGGATGTTCAGGGAGTGCGCTTTAGACCTGCGCGGTTGCGGCCGCTTCTGCCTGTTCGCCGGTGACCGTAGCGGCGCGGTGGATACGCAGCTTGCCTGACTCAAACACCTTGGTCATGGCGGCCACGACATAAGGATCGAATTTGGTATTGGCCAGCGAGTTGATGATACGGATCACATACTCGGGATCCATTGCCGCCTGGTAAGGACGGTTGGTGGTCATAGCATCAAACGTATCCGCCACCATGATGATGCGGGGCATCAGTGGAAGCTGATCGCCCTTGAGTCCAAACGGGTAACCACGGCCATCCAGAGATTCGTGGTGCAGTTCAATGCCCGGCAGCATGTCTTTGAGCATCTCAACCGGACGCAGAATGGCGGCGCCCTTGGTCGTATGCGTCTTCATGATCTCGAATTCTTCCGGAGTGAGTGCGCCGGGCTTTTTCAGAATGCGGTCTTCAATACCGATCTTGCCTACGTCATGCAACTGCGCCGAGATGCGAATTTTGGTGATGTCCTCATCGGTAAGTCCCATCTCCGTGGCAATGATCACGGAGTAACGGGTCACGCGGTCAGAATGGCCTTTGGTGTACGGGTCTTTTTCGTCGACCGCTCCGGCCAGCATCTGGATGGAACTCATGAACAACGTGTGGTTTTCTTCCGCCGCCTTGCGCAGATCCAGGACGTACCGTTCCAGGTCGTCGGTCATGCTGTTGAAGGTCTGCGCCAGTTCGCCGATCTCGGTACGGCTCTTGACCTGCACACGCTGAGAAAAATCACCGCCGGCAATGGCCCGGCTGGTAGTGGCCAGCACCTCCAGCGGAGTCGTAAGTTTGCGGGCGGCGAGCAGGCCTACGAAGACACTGAAGGCAATCGCCACCAGTGCGAACAGCAGCGCTGCCTGCTGCATGTCAAAGATGTCTTTATAAGCAAGCGCGCGGGTCTTCTGTGCGATTACCGCCCATCCCAACCCAGGGACAGGATCATAGGTCCCCAGCATGGCAACTTTGCTCTTGCCGCCTTCCTGAAGCTGAAATTCCTTGGTGACCGTGAGTGGAGTATTACTGCCCTGGTCAACAAAGTTCTTGACCAACTCGTTGAAGGTCATGTCCTGGCCGGTGGCAAAGTTCTTGCCGGACGAAGCAACCAGACGCCCGGAGTGATCGACGACAAAGGTATCCAGTCCATGGGCGTGCGCGTCCTGAAGCTTTTTGATCAGGTATTGAAGATCGACGACCAACTCCAGTGTGCCCAGATAGGCGTCTGCATTGCCGATTGGACGGCTGACCACAACCAGAGTGCGGCTGTCCTTGCCGCTGCCGACAGCGACGGCATCGCCGGCATAGGCGCGTCCATCATGGGAAGCTGCCAGGCCGCGCTCCAACTCCTTTTTCAGGAATTCATCGGGAGCGATGGTGCCGACCGACATAAAGCGGCCTTCAGAGTTAACCAGGCTGGCATAAGGGACGATGGAGCCGGGGTTCTCGATGAAATTCTGCAGCAGCGCCCGAACCTCCGGGGCTTCCACCCGCTGGCCGCTCAGGTCGCCGCCACTGGTGACCTGGATGGAATAAGTCATGTTGGCCAGCGTGGCAAGAATGTCTTTCTGGCGTTGGGCGATATCCTGGGCCAGGGAGCTGGTCACGGTGTTCTGCAGCAGGCGTTCATTGCGCTGCAGCGCCTCGCGATTCATGGCCACCACTTTGGTGGCATAGAAGTACAGAGGCACAACACCGACAGCAATCAATACGCTGAGAATCAGGTAGAGAATCGGGATTCTGGATGGAAGTGGCAATCTCATTAGGGCAGTCAGGGTTGCAGAAAATTTTAATACCGAAGGTGGCCAGCCACTATGGGAAAAACCCCTAGATGGTTATTACGTAAGTACCCTAATCTTTCTGCCACCCGATGATTTCCGCGGGCGATGCTAAAAGCGTTAACCGCAGAGGCCGCGGAGAGCGCAGAGGAAATCAAGTTAAGTAGCAGCCAAAGCTAAAAGCCGCTTTTCAGAATCTGTCTTCCGCTTTCCCCGGCCTTGCCATCAATTCGCGGATCGCATCCAGCGGCGATTTTCCCCCGTGCAGGATGGCGTGCATCTGCTCGGTGATTGGCATTTCGACTTTGTACTTTTTGGCCAGACCGATGGCGGCATTGGTGGTCAGCACGCCTTCCGCCACCATGCCATGCATTCCCGCAATGATTTCTTTGAGCTGCCTGCCTTGTCCCAGGGCAACGCCTACGCTGCGATTGCGCGAGAGTCCGCCGGTGCAGGTGAGCACCAGGTCGCCCATGCCCGCGAGTCCGGCCATGGTTTGTGGCTGAGCGCCGCAGGCCACTGCCAGCCGCGTGATCTCCGCAAGTCCACGGGTGATGAGTGCGGCGACGGAGTTGTGGCCCAGACCCAGCCCGTCGACTACACCCGCGGCGATGGCGATTACGTTCTTCAGCGCCCCGCCTAACTCCACACCGACCAGATCATCGTTGATGTAAACACGGAAGCCGGGATCGCTGAACTCCTTCTGCACCACGGAAGCCAGCGCAAGATTGTTGGAGGCCACCGTCACTGCCGTGGGATCGCCTTTGGCCACCTCTTTCGCGAAAGACGGTCCACTCAGAGCTGCCAGTTTCGGAGTGAATCCGGAAAAGCGGCTCACCACTTCGTGAATCACCTCGGTCATGCGCAGCAGCGTGTCATTCTCCACGCCTTTGGTGGCGCTCACAAAGATCATCTGCGGCAGCAGCCACTGGGTCATGTGCTCGAAGACGCGGCGGCAGTGGTTTGAGGGCATCACGCTGACCACAATCTCGGTACCGGCCAGAGCTTCCTTCAAGTCATTGGTGGCCTGTACCGTCTTGGGGATGGGGTGTTCAGGCAGGAAAACATCATTGGCCCCTGATTTCTGAATACTGGCGCAGACTTCTTTCTCAAAAGCCCAGAGAGTTACCTGGTGGCATGAGCGCCGCCCGGCCACAATAGCCAGAGCTGTGCCCCATGCGCCTGCGCCAATGACCGCGATGCGGCTCAAGCAGTATCTCCAGCGGTAGATGTCTTCTTGCCGCCCAAACGGTTCTCATTTCCAGCCAATAACCGGCGGATGTTCTGGTGATGCTTGATGATGATGAGCAGAGAGATGGCAGAGACGAGCATCACCGAGGGCAGATGCGCTCCCTCAACAAAATAGGCCAGGATGGGAAACGCAATCGCGGCCAGCATCGAGCCCAGTGAAATATAGCGGGTGAGCGCCACAATCAGCAGAAAGAAGCCCAGCGAGATCAGCATGGCAACGGGAAAAAGGACGAAGAAGCATCCCACAGCCGTGGCCACGCCTTTACCTCCGCGAAACTTCAGCCACACCGGGAACATGTGTCCGAGCACGGCGGCCAGAGCGGCACTGGCCATGAGCCGGGTGACCGGAATGCACGGCGATCCTCCACAACTGTTGTAGCTGGAATTGCCGAGTGCATGCGCAATCCAGACGGCGCATGTGCCTTTGAGAGCATCAAGCAGCAGCGTCGCTACGCCCAATCCCTTTGCTCCCGAGCGCGCCACATTCGTCGCGCCGATATTGCCGCTGCCGGTGAGGCGGATGTCCTCACCGCGAAAAGTTTTTACCAGGATATAGCCGAAGGGAATCGATCCGAGGAGGTAAGCTACGACGATGATGATGGAATAAAGAAGCATTTAGCAATTAGCCGTTGGCCATTGGCTCTTATGTCTAGCTCCTGGCTATTACTTGACCTGATTTCTCTGCGGCCTTTGCGTTCTCTGCGGTAAAAGCCTTTATTCACCCAGCGGGAATCTTTCCAGCTTTGTGTACCGCGCTCCGCCCCGCAAAAGCTCGCTCTTGTAAAGGAAGAATTCTCGAGCAGTCATTGTACCGAATTGCGGATGCTCTTCCGGATCAATCCCGCGCGGCAGTTGTTTAAAGACTTGATACGCGCCGCTCCGTGTTCCTGCCCGGGCCAGCGTGAGATGCGGATGATAGGCGCGCTTCTCAGCCTCAATGCCGATCTTCTCCAATGCCTGATCGATGCTGCCGGCCAGCTCCGGCAGAGCCTCGCCGCCATCCACCCCGGCCCAGAATACCCGCCCGGAATTATGGTTGGGGAAGAAACCTACATCCGGGAAGGTCACGTCAAAGGGCTGCGCCTTGATCTGTTTCAAGACGTTCTTCACCTCTTCTACCCGCGCATCCTTAGCTTCGCCGATGAATTTCAGTGTGACGTGCAGGGATTCCGGCTTCACCCACGGCGCGTCGGGAGCGAGATGGCGCACACGCTCGATGTATTCACCCAGGCGCGTGCGAATCTCCTCAGGGATATCGAGAGCGACAAAAATTCGCATGATCTATTTCACTAAAAAATATGCCGCCAGCTCCGCTGGCTCTGTCCTGTTACATCAGCTTTCTTCGAATCATATCCAGCGCCTGCTGTGAGGCCCAGTGGCGCACGCGGTCCCGGTCTCCGGGAAAGCGGCGTTCGACTACGTCAGTAGTGGTGCCGTCTGATACCGCATGAAAGACCAGTCCGACCGGCTTCTGCTCCGTGCCCCCGCCCGGTCCGGCAATCCCGGTGATACCCACGCCCAGAGTCGCCTTGCAGCGCTTGCGGATGCCTTCGGCCAGTGCCGTTGCCACCTCACGGCTCACTGCTCCGTGTTCAGCAATCATCAGCGGAGGCACGTCAGCCATAGAGGTTTTCAGTGAGTTGTCATACACCACAGCGCCGCCCAGGAAATAACGCGAGCTGCCTGCGACCGAGGTGATTCTTTCGGAAAGCATGCCGCCCGTGCATGATTCAGCCGCAGCCAGAGTGGCCCCGCGCATCTGCAGGTAATAGCCGACAATCTGCTCCAGGCTCTCTCCCCGGGTCGAAAACATCGCTTCGTCGAATTCATCTTCCAGAAGGGAAGCCAGGCTATCTACTCTCTCTTGCGCTTCTTCCTGGGTGGGCGCCTGAGTGCGCAGGTGTAGCTGGACTTCACCTCCGGTGCTCGCCAGGATGGTGGTCTGCACATCAGTATGCTGGGTGTAAATGGGAGCGGCGCGACGGTCGGCATCTGATTCGCCGATCATGGCAATCTTCAGCACGCGTGTGGCGATGTGGTGTGCCAGTACCCGCGCGTTCAACCGCTCCATGCACTGCTGATCAAACATGGGCAGAATTTCGCGCGGTGGTCCGGGCAGCAGCATGATGAGTCTCTGCCTGCCCTCATACTGAGTTTCCAGAAATTGTCCGGGCGCAGTCCCACGCGGATTTTTGAGCACCTCCGCTCCGGCAATCACATCGGCCTGACGCAGGTTGTTTTCCGGCATCTTTACTTTGCGTGAGGCAAAGAAGGCAAAAAGCGCTGCGCCAATCTCAGGATCACGCTTAAGCTCCAGCCCCAGCGCTTCAGCCACGGCTTCGCGTGTGAGGTCATCTTCCGTTGGGCCAAGTCCTCCCATAAAGATGATGATGTGGGCGCGCGAGAACGCAATTCTGGCGGCGCCGACCAAATCCGGCTTGCGATCACCCACGACGGTCTTGAAATCCACCTCAACGCCCAGTTCGTTCAATTTGGCGGTGAGGTGAAGGGAATTGGTGTCTTGTCTGAAGGGAGTCAGCAGCTCTGAGCCGATGGCGATGATCTCTGCATTCACACCAAGAGTTTAAATGAGCGGCAGGGCCTGAATGCCCCAGGTGAGATGAAAGACGGAATTCGTGGTGGCCAGCACCGCGCCCCCGGTGCGGGTAAACGCCAGCCCAACCAGTCCGTGGCCAGCCACCGCCAGAGAGGCTTTCTTGTCAGGAGTGATCTTCACGATGCCGCGTTTGCCGGCCAGTGAGGCTGCCACGTAGAGATTTCCTGCGGCATCGAAAGCTATTCCCTGCGGACGCCCGAGGCCACGATAAAAAGTTTCCACGGTGCCGTGCGGGTCAATGCTGTAAACCACGTCAAAGCTGGAGGTGGTTGGCCCGGTCACATACAACGTGCCACTGGGAGAAAACGCCAGATGGTAGGCGGCCACGCTCGGCTCCAGTGTGGCAAAAACAAACATCTCGCGGTTGCGCGCGATGCGCCAGATGGTACCGGTCCGGTCACCTACATAAAGGTTCTGGTCGTGGTCAAATGCGATACCGGTAGCTATGCCCATACCTTCAGCGTAACTGGTCATAGTGCCATTGGAAGCGACCCGGTAAACCGTGCCCTCATAGCGTGAGGAGACGTACATGAATCCCTCGGCATCGAAGGCCATCCCGGTGGCATTCATCAGGTCAGAGAGAAACGGCCTGACGTTGTAGTTGGTGTCGATCTTATAGATTGAGACCGGCACTTTCTGTCCGCGACCGCCGGAGAAAGTTACGAAGATATTGCCTTCCAGATCGATGGCAGGATTGGCTACAGGATGGAGATTCTCGGCGACGGGCTGGGCTATCTTGATTTCGCGGGCGTTGCTGGAATGTCCGTTGGATTGGATGATCACCTGGCCTGAAGGCGCGCCATACGGTACGCGGGCGATCACGAAATCTTCAGAACTCATCACGATGGAGCCGGCGACACCGCTGAAGTCAACCTGCGGCCGTCCCAGTTTTGGCGGTTTCAGAGACTTGCCGATAATCCTGACCTCTCCACCGGGCAGGGATGCAGCCGGTTCAATGGCCTCTATAAAAGGATGGCCATCGACGTTCTTGCGGCCCAGCAGTGTATCAGAGATGCCCATAAGCCTTCACCGCGCCAGAAAATGAATCCCGAGTTGAAGCAGGACCAGCGCGTAGATTCCCGCTCCCACATCATCCATCATAATGCCAGTGCCTTCCGGCAGCCGTTCCAGGCGGCGCAGAGGAAAAGGTTTTACGATATCGAACCCACGAAAGAGTATAAAACTCACCATCAGGTATTTCCACTGAAGGGGAGTGCCGATTAACGCGATCATCTGTCCGGCGACTTCGTCGATCACAACGAAGCCGGGATCTTTATCTCCGCTTTCCCTGGCTACCGTAGTGGAAGGTGCTATTCCCAGCAGCGTGATTGCAACTGAAAGAATGATTTCCGTCGGAATAAGCCATGCAGGAGCAATGAAGTGACTGGCGATCCACCAGAGCAGCACAGTCACGCCTGCGGCATAGGTGCCCGGCCCCGGCCAGAGATGCCCTATACCGAAGAAGGTGGCGATCAACCATGCTCCGCGTGATTTCCTGGCAGTGCTCTGCGTGGAGGCGGTCATTTATTGGTTTTCAGAGTGATCCTTGCCCGGCTCTTCCGGACGCATATTCTCCAGTTGCTCTGGATCAGTCACAGGCGTGGAGATGACATAGCCGCCGCTGGCCCATTTGCCCAGGTCAATCAACCGGCACCGGTCGCTGCAAAATGGAAAATTCTCTTCACTGGCGAGCACCAGCGCGCGGCAGGTAGGGCAACGAAGGGAATGGGCTTTTTCTTTCGGCATATTCAGCAACCAAACAGAATTGGTAAATTTGTAATTTGGTAAATGAGTCAATGAACCACAAAGAACATTTACCCATTTACCAAATTACTCATTTATCCATTTCATTAGATGATTCTGGCTACCAGATCGTACTCATGCGCCTCGGTGATTTCGCAACGGTAAAACGTGCCGGCCACCAGTTCCTCATGATCTCCGAAATCGTTGATGAACAGCTTGCCATCGATCTCCGGGGCATGCATCTCTGTCCGGCCTTCCCAGAGCAACTCGGTTTCCTCTGACGGACCCAATGCCAGCACATCGAATTGTTTTCCCACCAGCTTGGCCTTGTTCCTCCTGCTGAGCTGTTTCTGGATCTGCATCAGCTTCTTGCGGCGGCGCTCGATCTCCCGCAGCGGAACTTTGTTTTCCAGGTGATACGCTGCCGAGCCTTCCTCATCGGAGTAGCTGAAGACACCCAGCCAGTCGAACTGTGCCGCTTTCACGAACTCGCACAGCTCTTCGAAATCCTTTTCCGTCTCTCCAGGAAAGCCCACAATGAAAGAGGTCCGCAGCGTCAAGTTGGGAATGGTGCGGCGCATCTTCTCTATCGATTTGAGGAAAATCTCTGCGCCTGCGCCGCGTCTCATACGCTTGAGCACCGGAGCAGAAGCGTGCTGCAGCGGGACATCGATATACGAACAGATCTTCTCGCTGGCGGCAATGGTTTCCAGCAGCTTGCCCGTAATCTTATTGGGGTACGCATAAAGAAAACGCACCCAGCGCAGCCCTTCGATCTGAGCCAGCCGCTCCAGCAGCAGCGCCAGGCCATCTTTCAGGCCCAGGTCTTCGCCGTAGCAGGTCGTGTCCTGGCCAATCAGGGTAATCTCGCGCACGCCATTGGCCGCCAGCCGCTCGGCTTCAGCAATAACCGATTCAAAATGCCGGGAGCGGAACTTGCCCCGAAGCTGCGGAATGATGCAGAACCCACAAGGATGATCGCAACCCTCGGCAATCTTGATGTAAGCGGAAGCTTTCGGTGTGGCCAGAATGCGCGGTGTGTTCTCGTCGTAGAGATAATTGGGCAGGTCGGCAATCGCGCCATCCCACTCTGCGCGAGAGAAGCGTCCATTGGCCTGCCGTACCTCGCCTTCAGCCCGCGAGCGCACCCCTGATTTCAGTGATTGGCTGGCAGAGGTGGAATTCAGAATGACGAATGGGGAGTTGCTTTCCTGCCGTAGCGTGGGAGTGATTCCTGCGGCAGCCAGAATGCTCTCCAACTCTCCGGTGCCTACCACCGCGTCTACTTCAGGAATATTTTTCTGAATCTCGTTGCGATAGCGCTCCACCAGGCATCCAGCCACTACCAGCTTTTGGGCCCGGCCAGTAGTTTTGTGCTGCGCCATCTCCAGGATGGTGTCAACCGATTCCTGCTTGGCGGTGTCTATGAAGGAGCAGGTATTTACCACAATCACGTCGGCTTCTTCGGCGCGCGCGGTGATCTGGGCCCCGCCGCTCTGAAGCATTCCCATCATCACTTCACTGTCTACGAGGTTCTTAGGACACCCCAGGCTCACAAAGCCGATCTTCAGTGGCCGGGATTCAGACACAGATTGGTCCTGCGGAAGTACTACTGTTTGGTTCTCAACTGGCATGCAATCTTCTTATTTTACCATCAGTTCCGCTGCCGTTTTGAGGTAACGGGTAACAGCAGGGGACGCAAAGAACGCGCAGCGCGCGAAGGAACATGCCATCCCGGGCCGGTGTTGTTTGTGCTCCGTACCAACGGCTGGCATTCTGGTGTTGATCCGACTGAGGTATGGCAGCACCTGCCTACAGGACCCAGAGCCGCGGCGGTTGCAGGATTCATCGGCAGCGCCTATGGGTTAGGAGCGATCCTCAATCATCTGCTGACGAGAGCAAAAGCGTAAAGGCAAAGACACCGCAAATGAGCGGGAATCGAAAAAGCTGATTGCTCATACCGTGAAAGTGAGTTTGTAGTCTGCGCTTCAGTTCGCTTTGCCGGGTGCAGGCGGTACGACAAACTTGTCCATGTATTCTTCCAATTTGTCGCGGTTCGCGGCCCGGTAAGCCGAATAATCTCTGGCTATGCCCTCATCACCCAGCCTGAACAGCACGTACGCTTCCAGGACTCCGGCCTGGTATAGCTTCAAAAGGAGGGACAGAGACGGGTCTTCCATTACCGGTTCAGCAGTCTCGATATCACCCTTCAGCTTCTCCAGCACCCTGACCTCGGCTGTAAGGGCATCG
>QHVI01000167.1 GCA_003223515.1 Candidatus Angelobacter sp. Gp1-AA117 | reverse complement strand
CAGGTAGTCGCACACATGATAGAAATCGAGCAGATACTGCGCTTGGCTTCCAAACTGCGCCTCCATCTGCTCAGTAATCCACACCGCCCCATCCCCCACCCCATGGAACTTCGTCTGGCTGCCTGCACCCGCCTGGAAGGCGCACACCGCCAGCCGCTCCCCGGCTTCCTCCACACTACCCAAAGTCGCACCCAAAATAGGAGTCACTGAACCCGGTGGATGGGCCAGTGCCAAGCGAGCTTCTTTCCAGCCTACTTGCCGGGTCTTTCTCCGATCCACCCAGGCTTCTCCCGGCACCCACTCACCCGTGGTCACCACCGGCAGCATGCTGCCATCCATTTCCACAATCAGCAGCGGCACACCCGCACCCTCCGGCCCCTCGCTCTTGGGTTTCTCCGCCGCCAGCATCGCCGCCCCATGCTCCTGGGTCACCACCCGCACCGCACTCACCGGAACCTCAATCCCATAATGTTCTTTTAGCTTGGCCGCGGCCCCGGCAAAGGCATCATCCGCACCCAGATCCGTGATGGCTCGCTGCAGACCTTCCGAATATCCACGGCACTCCACTTGTGCGGATTGGCAAAAGGGTCGGATCTGCGGTCCCCGCCGGCCGTGGGTGAAGATCTGCTCTTCTATGGCAATGGTTCCCAGCCGCGTGTACCAGTAGAGACTTTTTTTTCCTTGCGATTCATGCCCGGCTTGCGCTGGTATTCCTCTTCCTTTTTTTGCTGCTGCCGGCGCCCCCAACTGTGCAAAGCCTCGTTCCCTATGCGCCGCAATTCCTCCAAGATCCGCCGCTCGGCTTCGGCCGCCTTCTCCACATCCCCGCCCGCGTTCTCAATAATGCCCAGCATCGCCTCAATCTTGGTTTTCAGTTCTGGGTACTCCTTCAGTCGTTCTTCCAAGCGCGGTTGCTGGCTTGGACAAGTCTTCTCCCTATCGGAAAAACGCTCGGTCATGGGTGCTCCTCGAAAAATGGATTCACCCATGTTGATTTATCTCACTCGCCAGGAAATGTTCAGCCTTAACTGTTGCTAGAACCTCGGAAGTCACCTCCCCCTGGCATTGCCCGTCAGGCGTTGACTCGCACTTTTAATTGCACCCTGGGGGGGTGGCATATTTGACGAATGAACCATCCAGGTTGTTACAAACTATGGGAGTTATGACGTGTTTTGGCCGAAGGATGACAAGCTGCCGGACCACATTGCGTCGCAGCTGGATAAACGCGTCCAAATACTCGAACCGGATTACAGAGCGCCAGCAATAACCTTGCGGCAACCAACGCCCGCATCTCTGGAATCAAGCTGACCAGCACTGGAATCGCACAACTGCCTGACTTTGACTGCGGCCACGAAGCGAAGGCGGACAACGATCCGTTACTGTTCATGGTTGGCTCTCGCGACGGAACGAGCTGCGGCATTCGGAACATCGATTACGTACGACATCTGGATCTGTCGATTCCTTCGCCGCCACAATAACGATTCTTCATTGCGAGTTGGGAGTTGTCTTTTGATCTTGATCCCGCTGAGTGGCCTCCGATCCAAGTATCGATTGCAACTCGCCCAAAAGGGACTTATCCGGAGATCGCAATGAGTGCTCGTCCGGCTTGAGAAAGGTGGAGATTTAAATCTCGGCATTTCAAAGGGATAGGGCCGACTTCAGCAGCGTCCATCCCAGTGAATCAGGAGGATAATCAATATGAACTCACGCTTCGCGCTACTAACAGCTTGTGTTCTCGTATTTTTCCTTTTCGTTGTCGCGTGCTAAAGCCGCAGATGAGCCCGTATTGACTTCGGTTACGGCCGCGTTCGATACAACCACGAACGTGACCGGCGCCAGTTGGCTTGTGGTACCTGGCTGAAGCAAAACGGAGTTCAACAACTTATGACATATCTTATATGCTGCCGGCGGTGGGCACTATCACTATGGCGGAGCGATGAGCGTAGCAGATATTCTGGTTGCGGTTTACAGCCACTGTTGTTCGGATCGTAAAAGAAAACACGCTCATGCAGTTCGTAATCGCGTCATCTTGTCAAAAGGCATGCGGCTATTGCGCTATATGCAGTATTGAAACGTCTTGGACCGTTTCCTCACATTGATTTGTCTGGGTAGGCAAGCTTGACAGTCGGCTTGAAGGACACCCCGGACATGATCGAAACAGAAGGCGTGGATTTTTCAACCGGTTCACTGGGTCAAGGAATTGCGGTTGGCTTAAAGAGAATATCACTGCGGCGGGAGAGAGCTTCGCCGCTTCCACCCGTCCTCCCACGGCAGCATCTCACGCCTGTAAAACCAGACCCACTTTCCCTCTTTGTGTAAGTAAAGATAACAAGGTTCGACCATGTACTCCCCTTCAAGGTGCAGAGGGATATCACATTGAGGACAACGCTTGGCGCGACGACGCACAAACGTCGATCCACAACAAGGGCAGTGGTAAACACTCGGAGCTTTGCTCGTCATAAATATGATCATGTATTTTACGGCAGCGCGCTCGGCGGTTTAGCGTTTCCCGAAAATTTCGAAAGGAGGCATTTATGCCAAACACTCCCCAAAGCCATCTCTCGCTGGTTCTCTGCAAGCCTACAATTTTGAATTGAGTGACGGAATGCCTCAGTCGGTGAAATTCAATTGGCGGCCTTCTCGCGAAGTGGCGGCTGATAACTGATCGGGAATGGCAGCCGCGTGTGGTTTAATCGCCGGGAGTTGGACTGGTCCGTCATTGGATGGTTTGCAATCGGTGCGGTTTCATTAGGGCTTGCAGGTGGTTATTTATTCGCAGCCCGTCATTGCGGGCCTAGCGCTGGGCCCCGTGATGATTCTGGGCTCATTTGTGGGTGCTACCTTGAGCGACCTCATAGTCATGTGTCAGTACACTGCAATGTAGCCTGATGATGTCGTTTATCCCGTGAGGAGATACGGAGGGGCAGTATCCCCTTGGATCGGGACAATTTTGGACTTGAGCAAAGAGTTAACCTTGCTTTACTATCGCGATGTGAAGTGCGTCGCAGATCCTTTCGAACACAGGTTATGATCTTCCATGCTTGAATGAAAACTGAATGAAAGATCCGCGCTTGTCGCTGTTTTGGGGCTTTTGGCCTCTTGCTAAATCAATAACTTACGTTGGCTGAATATGGCAGTGGAGTTCAAATCCACCCCCCGCAACCAACTTTAAGTTATTTTTTTTTTCAAAGCTTTCCAATTCGGCGATAAAAAACTGAATGAAACTGAATGAACGATTGGCTCTGGATAGTCTCCAGAACGCCAGTCTTTCATGCAATCGCGCCACTGAGCAACCGTTTTTGGCGCGAATTTCAGCGCGGTGTTAGTTTGCAGCCGAGAATGTGAAGGGTTGAAATGCTCGAAGTGCCGGTCCATCAGGATGAACCACTTGTTCCCGGCATGGCTCGAAACAGCGACAGCAGAACCGTCGCGGTCTATACGCGCCACAAACCTGAATGTCCCAACACGGGCAATGCTTACTGGAGAAAGTGCCGTTGCACCAAGTATCTGTACATCTATGCGAACGGTGCCTCCCGGCAAATCAGTGCCAAGACGCGAAGCTGGGAAAAGGCCGAGGAGCGGGCGCAAGACATCCGAGAGTCCTTCGATCCGGCTAAACAGCTGCAGCGAGAACTTGCAGCGAAGACGCCAACACACAATGGCGGGATTGAGATTACGCAGGCGACCGATGAGTTCATGAAAGAGATCGAACGGCTCAATCGTGAAGAGGCGACCCGTAAGAAGTATAAACTGACTGGACCGGGGCTCCAACCACACGGCACAACCAGCATCAACGTCTCATCATTTTTTTTACTTTTGCGTTGGACAGGGATGGATCAAGGAAAATCCGGCGAAGAGAATCAAGAACGTGCCGGCAGAGCAGGACGAGACACTCCCCTTCACGCAAGAACAATACGAAGCGCTCCTTGATGCCACCTACTACTACGACAATCGGGAAAAAGAGCGAAATGGTGATACCACAAATTCACGGCGGGTGAGAGCGTACCTCAAACTGCTCCGCTGGAGCGGACTTAGAGCCGGCGACGCAGCCTGCCTGCCAAAGAGCAAACTGCGCGACGATGATTCCCTCTTTCTCTATCAGGCTAAACCTTTTTAGCTCAACCATTAACCCTGCGCGGCTTGTCAGATTTTGACTGCCGCATGTGAAGTTCATTGCAAACAAATGCTTTCTCACCGTGTCATGGTGGGGAGTGCTACACTCTCACCCGCGCCAAGCCGTGAGGTAGTGGCAATCCGCCCCGAAATGTGTCGTAATAAGACAGGCTTTTTCAAGGAGTGGGCGGTCAGAGCCCCAGCGGGCTGAAAATCGTGCCTTCAAAGACAAAATACTCAGGAATGGCTTCAGTTGTGTAAATGGATTGATCCAAATGTGGCTAATCTGATTGGCTTGTAACGTTTCTTCTCTCCACCGCACTATTCATCGTGGGCATGTACAGCTGGCAATCATCTGGAAAAGATAAGCTGTTGGCTTATGCTCGGGGAAATCACAACTTAGACCGGCTACTATCCATGAAATTATATTTTCTTCTCTTTGCCACGGTGCTTGGTGCTATGGGCCAAACTGCGCAGACCGGAACGGCGAACTCGAATCCTTCAAGCGCTGGCGGGTCTGCGGCCTTCCTTGGCACTGTCGTCGACGCAGCCGGCAAGCCTCTGGAGGGCGTGCATGTGACGCTGACTGTCTTCGGGGAGAGGCGTCTGTTCTTTGGACGCAACCCAGTTGCGATCTATAGCTCCCTGACCAACGAAAAAGGGAGGTTTTCCATTCCCGAGGTCCCGCCACGAAGCTATGAGGTGGCACTGGAGAAACGCGGATATTTAATGGCCCCATCGGAAGCGAGCAACCGCGGCCCTGTCTCCGGCGACCATGTGCAACTGAAAGCGGGTGAGCGCTTTACTGATGTGGTGCTGCACATGGCCCGGCGCGCCATTATCACCGGAAGATTGCTGGGGGAATATGGCGAACCGCTTGCCGGCGCAAGGGTTTCCGCCAAGCCGGCTGGCTCTATTGAGGGCGGCTGGGAAACCGCAATGACCGACGATCATGGTGAGTTCCGACTGAGCCTGCTGCCGGGCAAGTACCTGGTTGCTGCCGATGCGTCGTCACATATGCCTGCTGACGCGCATCCGAGCGGGAACAAAGGCAATTATCAGTTTACTTACTTTCCTGGCGTTGCCACGGACAAAGAAGCATCCCTGGTGGAAGCACTGCCTGGCGGCGTAACGGGCGACATCGATTTCAAGGCAATTTGGGTGGCCACGTACACGGTCAAAGTCGAAGTGACCGGCATCCCCGAAAGTTCCGGAAGCCTCTTCATACACTACACGGGGAAGGAAGGCTCCGGCTCGCATTCCCAGACTGTAGACGCAAAAGATGGCAGAGCGTCGATGCTGATTGGGCCTTGGCCAGCAGGCACCTATCGCCTGACCGCAAGTTATCGATTCGGCGAAACGGAATTGCAAAGCCGGCCCACCGACGTCACTGTTGCGACCTCCGACGTGCAGGGCATCTTGCTCCCGCTGGCTCCTGGTTGGAATTGGATGGCACGATTGAAATCAAAGGCGGCCAAGCGCCGCTGGAACCGGTCAAACGCACAGTACTGTTGATGCCGTCGGACAACCCGTTTTCAGTGGCGGGCAGTGTCGAAAGCGGAGCTGATGGCATGTTCAAGATTGCTAGCATACCGTCAGGCAGCTATTACTACTGTGTTAATAAACTTGGTTCCACCTCGCGGATTTAAGAGGCGTGATATGCGAGCGCGATGCTAATTTGATGGCATGAAGGCTAGCCAGCGAGAGATTAGGAAGCAACAGGAGCGTTTCGCAACCTATCTGGATCAGGTAACGCAGGTGGCAGGACATGCCGAC
>QHVI01000036.1 GCA_003223515.1 Candidatus Angelobacter sp. Gp1-AA117 | reverse complement strand
AACTTGTAGAAAACCCACGATAATTTCAAGCGAAAACATGGCCGCAACCAGGCGGTCTCGGCCCGGCATAGGCAGCCACATTGCGCGAAGGCCGGCTACGATCAGCATGAGGATTCCCATAGTGGGAAAAAGGAACCGAAACCAGACAATGCTCTGAAAAGTTCTGAAAACCCGATGGAACACCTCATACAACACAAAAAACATGATGACGATGGAGAACGCTTCAATGACCCAGAAGAAGGTGAAGTAAAAGTCAGCATGGGAATATGCGATGGACCCAATGATCTGGATCACTATGATGTAGATGATATAGACGAAGAAAGCGCGAAACTGCTTATGAAATCCGCGACGGACCAGTAACACAGCCAGCAGCAACTGCAAAGCTGTGGTCGTCCACACCAGCGGTATTTCGAAAGCCTTCATACACGAGTGGCCAGCTTAACCCAACCACTCGCGCATTCCAAGTCTTGCGGGTTGCCTCTACCTGAAGCAGGGATAATTTGGTCGGCAAGTAGGAACAGGCAAGGTCCCGTTGGCAGATACTGCACTTGAACCGGCTCCCACCAGCAGCAACACCGTAATCAGCAGACGCAACGTCATTCTCTTCATTGTTGTTCTCCATGGCGCTGCTCCATTCGAAGCAGCGGCAATCGTGACACTTCTAAAAGACCAATACTCAGAACCCCGGTCCGAACGTACGGGCAAAGGACATGGTCCATGTACATAGATTCAGTTATGAATTCCGTCACTGCCTGACTGCGCTATAGAAATCTCTGTTGAAGGCGCCGCTTCTCTTGCCATTGCCGGACCGGCAGTCAGATGCGCGCCTGCCAGCACCAAAAGGCCTGAGATGAATGCCCAGAACATCAGCGTTATCGAAATATAAAAGGGGCCGTATACTTCCGGGAACTTCAACCAGGGCAGGGCCAGAATATAGGCATACTTGGCAAGCTCCCAGATAACCCCCATCGCGACGGCAGCCGGAAGCACGCTTCGGGCGGGGACCTTGCCATTAGGCAACAGCCAATAAATTAAATAAAAAATGGCCACGCTGGCAACCATGGCCACCACCTTCAGCACAATGAACGTGGCGGAGCGAAAGACGATATTTTCATTGCCCCGCAACAGGAAGGCCAGAACGCGCGCGTGTCCGGCCGCCAGCGCCACCGAGATCAGCGCCAGACCTCCGCAGGCAAAAGCCAGTAGCAGCGAAACCATCTGGTTTCCCAGGTAAGAACGGTCTTTGCTGAATCCCCAGATTTTATTGAAAGCCACTTCCAGCGGAAGGAACACGCCACTGGAGCTGATGAGCAGCATCACGATCGAAACCAGTTGCGCTCCATGCCGCGCATTCACCACCGCGTTCAGGTTGCGGACCATGAAATTCTGGTCAGCCTGCTGCGTGATCGGCATCAGATCCAGAAAAAACTGCGTCAATACTTTGGCCATGGTAGGCGAGTGGAAGATGTTGCGCACCAGCCACATCAGCAGCACCATAAAAGGGAAAAATGACAGCACCGCATTGGCCGCCACTGAAAATGCGAACGTATGCGCCTCAGTCCTGGTCAGATAACGCAGGGTAGAAACACCCCGGCGTTGCGCCATCTCTCTCCAGGGGCGCAAAAGGACAGTAGTGGCCGGGGACTCCGCCACGCGCGCTGGCCCGGGCGCGGCTGCTGCAATAGGATTCGGCTTCATTAATTACGGCAATAGTATCAAATACCGCCATCCGCCCGTTATTTTGAGGGGCTCATAAAATACACGAAAGTACCCTGGTTCTCGATGGAAAAAACTTTAGCCGAACTTCCTTAATAAAGGGCTTTACAAAATCCAGAGTTCCTGAATATCATGCCTAGCTCCCCAGGAACATACCTGTGGGGTCCGGTGTAAACCGGAGATGGACTCGGGTTGATGTTTTTGTACAGCGCAGTCAAACTTCACGAAACAGACCGGTTGCCGGGCCTTCAACAGCTTATGCTGAAGGATTCAGCAGCCTTTTTTGTTATGGGAAAAGCTGGCCGGCAAAGCAACAACCTCTTCTCTCATCCCGCCGCTGACCGCGGGAGAGATTTATCTTGAAGCTGAGGCGAAAGGAGTAAGTTTGTGAAAGAGAAGGGAACAGTAAAGTGGTTCAATGGAGCCAAAGGATATGGTTTCATTCAACGTTCAACCGGGGAAGATGTCTTTGTGCATTTTTCCGCTATCCAGGAAAATGGCTACCGGACATTGAATGAAGGCGAAACCGTGGAGTTTGAGCTTTTAAAAGGTCCCAAGGGTTACCTCGCGGCCAATGTGATGCGCGGCAACGCGTAATTTACTCGGGGCCGTTCCCGATTCCGTACCCCTTGCCTCTGCAAGGGGTTTTTTGCTGTTAGCACTCATCAGCCAGGAACGAGACGGATTTGGTAATTGGGTAATTTGGTAAATGGGTAAATTTACGCGGCTCCTGTCCGTCCTGTCCAGTCTCCCAGCAGCTCCAGCTCTGCCCCGGGTTCCAGCTTTTCCCGTGGCGGCTGGAAGATGATCTGCTTCCCCTGGTGTACATAGGGGCTGGTCAACATCCACGTATCGAAGTCCCCGCCGGAGACCATCACTACAATGGCTTCAGACGGTGTTTCCGCAAGTCCACCCCAGCCCGCGCCTTCCAGTTTCACGGGTGCTCCGGCATTATCCAGGTAAATGTCATTTACGGTGAGAATGGCCGTTGCGTTTTTTTCGAGCGCTACTTCGATCATCTCTGCGTAAAGCTCCTCGCGCTCCTCGTCATTTCCATATTCAAGATCAAAGATCAGGTTCTCGGCAGGGGTGATGACCACCGCTGTAGGCGTCAGGTTTTCTTCCTGCTGTAATGCCTGCTGCGCCTCATGCAGCAACTCGTATGCCAGGGATTTCAGATCGGTCATAAGCAGGCGCTCTCCGGGTGCAGAGTCTCTTTGAGTGTTTCACGGCGACGGATCACGCGCGCCCTGGCTCCCTCCACCAGCACCTCAGCCGGGCGCGGTCGCGTGTTGTAATTCGATGCCAGAGCCATGCCGTAAGCCCCGGCATCCAGCACGCAGAGATATTCGCCTGAACCTAATGCCGGCAGCGTCACATCGCGGGCCAGGAAATCCCCCGACTCGCATACCGGCCCCACTACGTCCGTCTGGATAATCGCCTCTTCGAGCGCCACCGGAGTGATCTCATGCCGGGCCCCGTACAGTGCCGGACGCAGCAGGTCATTCATGGCTGCATCGACAATCGCAAAATTCTTCGCCCCGTTGCGTTTGGTATAGAGCACGCGTGTCACCAGAGCTCCTGCCGGAGCCACGATTGAGCGTCCCGGCTCCAGCAGCAGATGTGGCCGCTGCTTGCCCAGTTGCTGCAGCACGCTGGTAATGGCCTGGGCATAGCTACTGACCAGTTCAGGAAAAGGCAGCGGCTGCGCGCTGTTGTAGGAGATTCCCAGGCCTCCTCCACCATCGAGAAAGCGGATCTTGTGGCCGTCTGCCGTAAGCTGGCGAATGAGTTCTGTCGCTCGCTCAATGGCAATCGCAAAAGGCGAAACATCAGTGATCTGCGAGCCGATGTGCAGGCTGACTCCGGCCACCTTCAAGTATTTGTGCGCAGCCGCCCTGCGGTAGAGGCCCCGCGCTGTATCGATCGGGACACCAAATTTGTGCTCATGCAGCCCAGTGGAGATGTAGGGATGAGTCTCTGCCGGAACATCAGGATTCACGCGCAACGCCACGTTCGCCGTCGTACGCAGCTTTCCGGCGCATTCGGCCAGCAGTTCAAGCTCGCCTTCGCTCTCCACGTTGAAAAGCAGAATGCCCGCGCGCAGTGCCAGGGCCAACTCGTCTGCAGTTTTCCCAACACCGGAAAATACGACCTTACTCAGGGTCTTCTTATCTGCCAGACGCACCCGTTCCAGTTCACCGCCGGAAACAATGTCAAAACCAGCGCCCAGTTTGGCCAGAAGACGCAGGATGCTCAGATTGGAATTGGCTTTGACCGAGTAGCAGATGGTGTGCGGCACGCCTTCAAATGCGGTATCAAAGATGGAAAAACGGTCCTGAATGGCCGTGGCCGAATAGACATACAGCGGCGTCCCATATTTTTCTGCAAGCTGATCAAGAGGAATTCGCTCGCAATACAGTTTTCTGTCTTTGTATTCAAATGCCGGAGGCCGGACAAACATGTTGTGAATTTTAGCAAACACATTTGAAACGGCTCTTCTCCGTGTCCGCAATTTTCCTCAACATTGTTATCGGCTTGTTTCTTTGTCGATCGGGAGAAAACGAATATCGGCAAATTCATAAACTCATATCAGCTTCTCTCCGTGGTTCTTCGTTTCTCCGTGCCTCGGTGGTCAAGGATTTGATTTTTATTTCCTCTGCTTACTCTGCTTACTCTGTTCCTCTGTTGCAAAGGTTTTGCTTGTTGCGTTTCGGCTCCTCTGCGGTCTCGGCGGCCTCTGCGGTGGAAAGGTTTTGCTAAACTCGTTGTATGGCCAAAATCTCCTACCTGGAATGCACCAAGTGTGGCGACCACATCAGCGCCGGGCAGCCACAGACCATCTGTCCCAAAGACGGAGGCTCTCTCTACGTCCGTTATGATCTTGATGCACTGAAAATCCAATTCACTCGCGAATCTCTTCGTGATCGTCCGGCAAATATGTGGCGCTACCGGGAAGTATTGCCCGGTGACACGCCCATCACCCTGGGCGAAGGTTTTACGCCCATGCTGCCCAGCCGCGACAATCCAAAAGTCTTTATCAAAGATGAAGGGCTGAACCCCACCGGCTCATTCAAGGCACGCGGCCTGTGCGCCGCCGTGACTATGGCGCACCAGTATGGATTAAAAAAGCTCGCAGTCCCTTCCGCCGGGAACGCCGCCAGCGCCCTCGCTGCCTATTGTGCTGCTGCAGGCATCGAGGCGCACATCTTCATGCCCAAAGATGTGCCGGCCGCCAATTACATTGAATGCAAGGTCTACGGCGCCAAGGTCACTCTTGTGGATGGACTGATTTCCGACTGCGCCAAAATCGTGAATGAGCGTAAACAAGCTGAAGGCTGGTTCGACATCTCCACGTTGAAGGAACCATTCCGCGTGGAAGGCAAGAAGACCATGGGATATGAAGTCGCGGAGCAGCTCAACTGGGAACTGCCCGATGCCATCTTCTATCCCACCGGTGGCGGTGTAGGCATGATCGGCATGTGGAAAGCCTTTGAAGAGATGGAGCAGCTTGGCTGGATCGGGAAGAAGCGCTCTAAGATGATCTCTGTGCAGGCCTCCGGTTGTGCGCCTGTAGCCAAGGCGTGGAATGAACACAAAGCGGTTGCTGAGACGTGGCAGAATGCGGAAACCGTGGCTGCCGGTCTGCGTGTCCCCAAGCCCTATGCCGACTACATCATTCTCGATATTCTGAAACAAAGCCACGGCGCTGCCATTGCTGTTTCCGACGAGCAGATCATGGATGCAGTGAAGGAGTGGGCCAGCAAAGATGGAGTGTTTGCGGCTCCTGAAGGCGCAGCCTCGCTGGCCGCTTATAAGCTTCTGTTGGAGCAGAATTTCCTGAAATCGAGTGACACTGTGGTGCTGTTCAATACCGGCTCTGGATTGAAATACATTGACGTGGTGGAGAAAGCGCTGGAGCCAACGAGGCTTCAGGTCAACCTCCCTGCCTCACGCAACATCGGCGGAATCATTCAACCCTATTGAGATTTGTAATTTGGTAATTTGTAATTGGTATTGAAAAGCTGTAGTGCAACCTGCTCCCATTCAAAGCAAGAGCGTTGCTGTTGTTTACTTGAGAGCAAAAGTTACAAATTACCAATTACAAATTATCAATCTCATGACTGACCGTCTCTATTATCACGATTCCTTTCTCTACACCTTCGAGGCCCAGGTGCTCGAATCTTTTGAGCGCAACGGCCGCCACGCCATCAAACTTGACCGCACGGCGTTCTATCCCACCAGCGGCGGACAGGTGCATGACACCGGTAAGGTCATCATTGATGGCAGGGAAGTGGCGGTTACGGAGATTGCCGACGAAGAGGATGGCAGCATTCTTCACTTCATCTCAGAGCTGGTGGTCAGCGGCAAAACCCTTCATGGCGTAGTGGATGCGGAACGCCGTCGTGACCACATGCAGCAGCACTCCGGCCAGCATGTTCTTTCGGCTGCCTTCGTGAGATTGTTCGACGCGGGCACGGTCAGCTTTCACATGGGCGCGGAAAGCTGCACCATTGACCTGGCGGTCAAGTCGCTTGCACCTAAACAGATTCAGGAAGCAGAAAAACTCGCCAATGAGATCATCACCGAAGACCGTCCGGTAACCATTCGCTTTGTTGCACTGGAGCAGGCCCGGCAGATGGATTTGCGCAAGCTGCCGCCCAGAGAAGCCGGCGATCTGCGCCTGATCGATATCAGTGATTTCGATCTCACTGCCTGCGGCGGCACTCACGTGCGCTCCACCGGACAGATTGGCGCCATCCTGGTGCGCAAAACCGAGAACGTGAAACAGGGAATACGCGTGGAGTTCGTCTGTGGCCTGAGAGCGGTAAGAACCGCCCGCCAGGACTACGTCACGTTGACTGAGGCGGCCGGATTGCTCTCCACCCATATCTATGAATTGCCGCAGCAGATTCGGAAATCTCTGGAAGAGGCAAAAAACGCTGCTAAAGCCGGGCAGATACTGCTGCAGGAATTGGCGGAGTTTTATGCCGAGCGTCTGCTTTCCGAGACCACCGGTACACCTCGCCTTGTTACGCGTGTCTTTGCTGATCGTGATGCTACATTCATCAAGTTGCTGGCCCAGAAACTTACGGCCGGAAAAAACGATGTGATTGCACTGCTCGCCTCCGGTTCAGGCCAGCCCACGCTGGTTTTCGCTCAAAGCCCCGGACAGAAACACAACATGGGCCAACTCCTCAAAGAAACCATGGCTCAACTCGGCGGACGCGGCGGAGGCAGCGCCGACCTCGCCCAGGGCGGCCTCCCTGCACAAACCACCGATCTGAAAACCATAGAAGCCGCGCTACAACAGCTTGCCGCAAAACTAAAATCGTAACCAACCGAAATCATGGGCGTAGAGACGTAGCATGCTACGTCTCGGAGACGCGCGGCAGCGCGGCTCACATGTTGCTCTTTCCAAAAAGCGATCACCAATCCTTTTGGTATCCTGAGCGGGCGCCTCTGCGCCCCCGGCAAATTTTTCGACAGGTTTTCAATTATGGCAATTACAAATTATGGCAATTTTGGCAATTCTGCTGAATGCACTGCTGAATGCACTTGCACCACAGTCCACTCCGGCTCTAATCTGTCCGGCTATGATTCGAGCTATCCTGAGAGCCGTATCTGTTGCCTTCATCTTTGCCGCTGCCGCTTCAGCACAACAGCCTGATTTCACCAAAGCCCATGAAGAGGCACTCAAGTTCCTGAGCGACCTGATTAAGATTGACACCAGCAATCCACCCGGAAACGAGGCGCGCGCGGCGGAGTACATCAAGAATGTGCTCGCCACCGAGGGCATTCAGGCGCAGGTTTATGAGTCCGCTCCGGGTCGCGGCAACGTTGTGGCTCGCCTGAAGGGTAATGGAAAGAAGAAGCCGCTGCTGCTCCTGGGACACCTTGATGTCGTTGGCGTAGAGCGCGACAAGTGGACAGTCGATCCATTTGCGGCGCTCATCCGAGACGGCTACATCTACGGCCGTGGCTCCCACGATGACAAGGCTATGGATGCGGCCAATCTCGAGGTCTTCCTGCTGCTGCATCGCCTGAAGGTCCCGCTGGACCGCGATGTGATCCTGCTGGCGGAGGCCGGGGAAGAGGGAACTACACAGTTTGGCATCGACTACATGGTCGCTAACCACTGGGATGCGATCTCCTGCGAATTTGCTTTGAATGAAGGCGGCGGCGCGCCGGATGAGAATGGCAAAGTGCAATACGTAGGTGTTTCCACCACCGAGAAGGTGCCGCGCGGACTCTTCCTGAGGTCACACGGCAGCAGTGGACACGGTTCAGCCCCGCGCATGGACAACGCCATTACCCATCTCGCTGCGGCTGTGGCTAAAGTCGGAACCTTCGAGGCTCCCATGCGCCTGAACGAGACCACGCGCCGATTCTTCCAGCAATTGGCAAAAATCAGTCCGCCGGAAAAGGCGCAAATTTATCTGCACATCGAAGATCCCGCCTCCCAGCAGAAACTGCATGAAACCGAGCCTTCCTACTATTCCATGCTGCGCACCTCGCTGGTGCCTACGATCATCCATGGCGGCTTTCGCTCCAACGTGATTCCCGCCGATGCTGAAGCTCGCCTCGATGTTCGCGCCCTTCCGGATGAGGATATGACGGCCCTCAAGGCGCAGCTTGCCAGGTTGATCGACGATCCCCAGGTGCAGATCGTGGACGCTGAAACCCAGAACCTGCGTCCGGCAACACCGCCTTCGGGTCTGGAGACTGAAGCTTTTCACGCGCTCGAGCACGCGCAGCAGAAAGTCTTTCCTGGGGTGCAGACCATTCCCATCATGCAGGCGGGAGCCACAGATTCTTCAGAGCTGCGGGCCAAAGGCGTCCAGGCATACGGAATCGGAACCCCCGCAAGTGTGGATGACCAGCACCGCATCCACGGCAATGATGAACGGGTAGAGATCACCGGCTTCGGCAAGTTCATAGACTTCCTTTACACGGCCACCCTCGAAATCGCCGGAGCAAAGTAAATTGCTGCTTTGCCCTTCGCCTCCTTTGCGGTTTCAACAAGAGTATCCTGATATTGGGGTTTGGAGGGACGCCATGAAAACCAGAATCGCTATCCTATTTGTCTTATTAATCTGCCTCGCATCCTCACTGCAAGCCAAGCCAAAACCGGCTGCATCTCATCTTCAGGCGGCCGCTTCGCAGGAACTTAGCGCCGATCAGGTGCAGGGACTGAAAGATGATCTGGCCAGGATGAAAGCGCTGGTTCAGCAAATGGAGACCAATCTCAGTTTCGTAGACACCACCCAGTCTCCGCTCAAACATCAGTTTCAACTGGAGATCGACATGTGGCGCATGATGATCCGCCAGATGGAAAGAAGGCTGAACAAGAAATAGCTGTTGGCTCTTGGCTGTTAGCTTTTGGCTTTCGGTTTCTCTCGGGCTTGGCTGGGTATCTGGAAGTTGTTATTTCCGGACGAATGTCAGAGGTATGCAAAATACGCCCAATTCAATACACATAACTATTTTTGTTACCTTTGCGTCCTTCGCGGTTAAAAATCAGGATGCTGCCTGCTAACTGCTCAGACCCGCTTCTCGCATCCTCTGCTGATGGTGCCCATACGAGAGGGCCATCATGCGCTCTTTGTCCAGGCCAAAGGCATTGGGGGTGAAGACGAACTCTGTCCGGTTTGGACAAAACCTTATCACCGATTGCAGTTGCTGGATACCTCGATATACACAGTGTGGCGAGCCACAACCAAAACCTTTCTTACAACAGAGAACGCAAAGAACGCAGAGGTAACAAAATAATCCATGCTTAAGGGTGCCGGTTCATCGCTGTGCGATGAAGGCCTGCCTGAAGGCATATGATCCGCAAGTGAATCATGGGACGCTGATACCGGTACTGGACTAGTTTTTGTGCGAGACTGGCCCATTACGGTAAAATCAAAGCAGCACTTCTTCTCTCAGGCGTGGGGCTATAGCTCAGTTGGGAGAGCGCATCGTTCGCAACGATGAGGTCGCCGGTTCGAGGCCGGCTAGCTCCACCAATATTTCAGTCACTTGCGAAACCCTGCTCACCTGCAATTCCGGCTTTGTGTCCTCGTTTGTGTTCATGACGGCTCTGTTGTGTAGTTTGTGGTGTCCGCTGGCGAGAGCACAGGGCAATCGCATTTGGAATTTCAGAGCCAGTGGAGCCATCCGTCCTGCGCCATAGGCATGGAACGGCCATGGATCAACGGTGCGACAAAGACATTTGGCACGATAGAGATTACTCGATTGGTTCATCCTGACGGCGTTTCGGGAGGATTGGTAATCAAAATCAATTGCATTTAGGTCGAAGAGCGGTTGTCCCCGTCAACTCTGTTTTCAAATGCGATTGCCCTGGGCGAGAGCATGAATTCCGCAAGTCGTGCCGGCAAGCATGGTAAAATCCTTCACCGTAACTGAGTTGTATACTTCTGGCCGAGAAAAGGACTAGCGACATGACAAACGAACTGGATAATCGGGTACTGAGTAGAAGAGGCGCGAGAACGCTATCGAACGAGGAACTGGAAAAGGTGACTGGTGCTAGCGGAACGTTCAAGGTCACGGGTTGTTTTCGTTGCACTACTGATGTCATCACTGATTAGGTAAGGGTGGACGCTAGCGCATCAACACCCATGACTCTCCAATTGCCTTAGCCAGTTTCCGATTTTGTGAGATCCAGCTTTCTCCCGGATTCCGGGGGAAATCACAGGTAAAATCATCGGCGATTTCAGCAATATCAGGAGGATCTTATGCAAAAGAAACAATCAAAACTCACCCTGAATCAGGAAACGATTCAGGCGCTTACCAATTCCGAGAACTTTTGCATCTCAATAGCACCGTGTTGTCACACGACACCGCCAGTCTGCCCGCCAGCCCCCATCGGCATGAAAGGACTAGAACCCATCTCATAAATGCGGCGGACATTCCACCAGGGCTGAAGCCCGTCAATTTTCATGCTGCAACGCGGGCCTAAAGGCCCGCTCTTCCACCCACAAATGCGCTCAAGCGCATTATGAGATGGCATCTAATTACTCCAGGCGATTCCTGTCGCCGTCGGCCCCCGGCTGGATCTGATCACCGAAGCAGTTTCCATCGCCGTGGTCAAAATCCGGCCATGGCCGGCGGTTGGGGACCGAAGCTTTTACCCCGCATGATCCATGTCCGCGATCGCTGACTTCAGCAGCACTTCCTTTCCGCCCTGAAACATTCGTATTGCTTATACATCGGATACAATTCCACTCTATTTCAAACCTGAGGACACTTTCATGCTGAAGAGGATTGGCGTTCGCCTCATGGCGCCTTCACGCCTTCGACTGGCTGGTCTCGGTCTGGTATTGGCGCTTGTCGTGGTGAATGTATGCGCACAGGGCCAGGCAGTGAACGCGCCGCAATGCACGCCTCCCATCGGGCAAGATCAGGTCCGGCCATACGATGTGATCATCGTGGGGGCGGGACTTGCGGGGCTTACTGCGGCGAAAGAATTGCAACACTTGAATCGCTCAGTCCTGATCCTTGAGGCTAATCATCGAGTAGGGGGACGCGGATATGTCGGTTACATTGGCGATGACAAGGTTCCCATCGACTATGGAGGTGCCTGGCTTCACGGCGTTCCCACCAACCCGCTCACCTCGATGGTGGACTCTCTGGGCTTCAAGAGGCAGCGCACCGAACTCGATCTTCCTTATTTCATCAACGACAGGAAAGCCGGCGAGCAGGAGAAGAAAGTCTTCGATGATGCCGTGGAGGAATATGAAAATGCGGTGGAACTGGCTGCCATGTCTGTTGAGGAGCAGCAGGCGTTGGCTGAGTTTGCCTGTCGTGAATATAAAAACCACGTGCCGAGAACTGAGATTTGCCACGATCTGGAGCGCAGCTCTCCAGCGGGCAGGATTTCTCGTCCAGGCCATCTTTGCCGTGGACGCATTCGCTCTCCCCAGGAATTCTGCACGCTGGCAAACAAAGATTTGCGCGTCACCAGCGACGTAGCGGAACACTACGTGCCTCATGCCAGGAAGTTCAAAGACATTCTTCCTTTGCTGATCGCCAATGCCGGTCCGCTGGAAAGCGCTGCTGAGCTGAGCAAGACCTCCGCCGTTGACGGTGCACACTTTGAAGCCGGTGAGGATGACCTCGTGGACAAGGGAATAGGCGCGGTCGTTGAGAAACTTGGCGACGGCCTGCCGGTCTGCCTGAACTCGCCGGTCACCGAAATTAATTACTCCGGAAATGGCGTGAAGGTGAGTGCCGGGGGCCGGGTTTTCCAGGGTTCCAATGCACTGGTTACCGTCTCCATTGGAGTGCTGAAGAAAAAGAAGATTGCCTTCAACCCGGAACTGCCGAAAGAGAAGCTCTACGCCATTGATCGTCTGCAAATGGGCAACATGCAGAAGGTAATCGTTCCTTTAAATAAAGACATTTTTCCCCAAGAGCGGATGAACTCATGGGTCCTCTATGAAGGAGACCTTGCCGGGGAGGCGCTGGCCTTCGCGAAAAAGCAGCACCTTCCTCTGGTGAATGGAACGCGGGTAGTGATGGGTTTCGTGATCAAGCCGCTGAACAAGAACATCGCCATCGGCTTCTTTGGCGGTGACTGGGCCAGGGCGCTGGAGAAGCGCTGCGAAAACATCGAGCACGGCTCCGGCAAAAGCAACCCGCAATGTGACGATCTTTCCGTTGCCATCACCAGGTCTGCTCTTGCCAATATGTCCGGTGAGAAAAAGATTGACGAAGACATTCAGCAAGAGGGAATCCACATAACACGCTGGAGCCTCGATTCAACCTCCTTTGGCGCATATTCGGTGGCCGAGCCCGGTAGCTGGTATCTGCGCGAAGTCCTGGCTGAACCGGTAGCGGACGCAGAGGGAACCAGGCGGGTGTTTTTCGCCGGAGAAGGGACCGCCCGCGCCATCTATAACGGCTCCTATCCCGGCGCGTACGAGTCAGGCCTGAAAGCAGCCAGAGATATTCATGCTGCAATGCTCGCGGCGGAAGAGAAGGCCAAAACATTCACCACAGATCAACACTGATACACACTGATTCAGGAGGAAATGAGTGGGCCCCGGCCCGCAGGTAGTCCCGCTGGAAGAGGCCGGACTAGCACGATTTAACCCGGTATTAAGGCTTTGCTGTTATCCGTTCTCAATTAAGTAGCTGAGGGCTGAATCCTGAGCGCATTGATATCTTGATAGAGAAAGGATAGGACAAACATGATTTTCGGTGATGCGTTAATTTCAATTGAAGAACTCTGTGAGGAGTTGCGCAGGAGAATTCCTGAACTGGCTGTGGACGATTCAAACAGAGCTTATACAATGGCAGTGAAAGAGGCCCTCGCAGAAGTTGCTGAAGCTCTTGATCTTCGCATGTTTTGCACCGACTCTGACCGGAAGACAAAAGAGTTTCTTCTCGATTTTGTACTCTGGAGTGATAAACCTGGTGAGCAGAAGTCGGTTCTGGCTGTGGAGAGCGAATGGGGTAAGCCGGGTGATAAAAATGTAAAGAATCGGGCAGATCAGGTGGTGGAAGATTTTGAAAAACTCCTCGTTTTCAAGGCTCCGTTGAAACTGATGTTGTTTCAAGCCGATGACGAAGGGATGAGACGTGCAATCCATAATGGGTTGAGAGAATATCTGACGACCTTTGCCCAGCATGTCAAAGGCGAGCAGTATCTCTTTATGGAATTTTCACATGGTCATTGCTACAGCTATACCTGGGCTGCATCAAATGACGGTTTGTGCCCGAACGCTCATTTAAGAGCAATGGATGCTAAGTCTGAGAATGCTAGAACATTCCGGAAGCGCGCAGCGGCGGCAACACGAGATGCGACTCCAGTAGTTCCCGCTTCAAGATAGACCTAGTAATTCAGCCGTCCGGCTAAAAGCCGGACTTAACTTATTTTTCCTTTATACCCGGCATTCCCCTGTGCTCCATGCCGGGCTACTTTCATGTCGTGCCTTCAGCACTCACTTTGGTTTCGCATAGCAGTTTATCGCAACCAATCTCCCTACTTCTGTCATCCTGAGCCAGCCCGACCGACGAAGGAGGGAGGGTGCAGTCGAAGGATCCAGAGAATGGTTCGACCACCATGCAGCATCAGGGAGTTTCAACGAGAATGTATCGTGAGAATTCCCTGAAACTGCATTGAATGGGAGACATTCTCGGGGTTCTTCGCTTCGCGCCACAGATCGTTCTCAAGGAAGCACGGTTGAGGCGCGCCGCTCAGAATGACAAAACGAGGGGAGAGTCGCTCAATGAAGCGGTGCAACTCGCTCCTTAGTTCATTCGCAATGAAAGTGGTTAGTGCCCACCCGCCTCATAAGCCACTTGCCCTCCAATAATCGTCATCACGTTCTTGGTCTTGAGAATCTCCGGCTCTGGGATTTTCATGATGTCGGCTGAAAGGACGGTGAAGTCGGCGAGCTTGCCTGCGGAGATGCTTCCTTTCAAATCTTCTTCGAAGGCTGCGTAGGCTGCCCACAGGGTGAAAGCTTTGAGTGCCTGTTCGCGGGTCATTGCTTCTTCGGGGTGCCAGCCTTCCAGTGAGACGCCCTGTGCTCTTGCGGGAAGCGGCTTGCGGGCAACGGCTGCGTAGAACTCGATCATGGGTTCGCCGCGCTCTACCGGCGCGTCCGATCCGCCTGCGACCGGCATGCCGGACTTGATCAGCGTCTGCCAGGCGTAGGCCCCTTGCAGGCGCTCCATGCCGATGCGCCGTCCGGCAAAGAACAGGTCGCCAATGGCGTGCGATGGCTGCATGGAGGGAATCACATGCAGCTTGGCGAAGCGTGGCAGGTCGGCGGGATTTACGATCTGGGTGTGTTCGTCGCGCCAGCGTGGCTCGGCAATCTTGCGCTCTGAGGCAGGCACGGCATTGAAGGCGCGCTCGTATTCATCGAGCATAAAGCGGTTGGCGCGGTCGCCGATGGCGTGGGTCTCCACCTGTATGCCCTGCTTGAGCGCTGAGATCAGCATGGGACGAAGCGCCTCGGCATCCACCGTGAGAAAGCCGGAAGTGTCAGGCTTATCGGAGTAGGGCGCGAGCATGGCCGCTCCACGCGATCCTAGGGCACCATCAGATACAACTTTGATCGAGCGTACCGTGAGATGGTGGTCAAAGAGGCCAATCTGTGCGCCCTCGCGCAACAGGCGGTCAGCCTCCGGACCGGGACCATAGACGGCCTTGTAGATGCGCACCTTCAGCTTGCCTTGCTGGTAGAGTTTGCGGTAGACATCCACGTCATTCCAGCTTCCGCCCGGGTCCTGTACTTCACACCAGCCCAGCATGATGCTGCGCTGGTCGGCGGCCACGGCGGCCTTCTCCGAGTCGGCGGCTGCTTCGGGCGGCACCCTGGAGCGCACCAGCCCCTGCGCGTGATCGAGCAGCATGCCGTTGGGCTCGCCATTTTTGTCTTTGGAGATTTCTCCGCCGAAGGGATTAGCAGTGTTGCGGTCAATGCCGGCAATCTTGAGCGCTGCCGAGTTGACCACCGCGCCGTGTCCGTCCGCACGGCCCAGGATCACAGGATTATTCGGCGAAACTTTGTCGAGGTCGGTGCGCGTGGGAAAGACCGGCGGGTTCCAGAAAGTCTCGATCCATCCCCGGCCAACGATCCACTCGCCGGGCTTGGCGGCTGCGGCCCGCTCTTTGACCCGCGCCAGCAAATCCTGAAGACTCTTGGTGCCTTCCAAGTTGAAGGTAAGTTCGCGCGCGCCTACGCCCAGGAAGTGGTAATGCGCGTCGGTAAGGCCGGGCACCACGGTTGCGCCTTTCAGATCGAGCACCCGCGTGCCCTTTCCCACCCAGGGCTGCACTTCAGCGTTGGAGCCGACGAAGACGATCTTGTCTCTTTTCACGGCGACCGCCTGCGCGTGCGGCTGGTGTTCGTCAACGGTGTAGATGTTGGCATTCTTCAGAACCAGATCGGCAGGCTGGTTCTGCGGGAAGGCGGCAGCGGTCAGAAAGAGCAATGCAAAGATGAATTTCATAGGATGTTGAAGATTAAGACAGAAGTTCATTAGCTGCAACCAAAAAACTTAGCACTGATGATACTGATAGCGAAGCCACAACCAAAACCTTTAACCGCAGAGGACGCAGAGGACGCAAAGGTAACAAAAGAAGTTGATGTGTATTGAATTTGGCGGTGTGTTGCTCCCCATGGACGGCACGCGCTCTTGGCTGCGCGGGAGAATTCGTCGCAAGCAGAGAAGAATTCGATCGTTAGTACCACAGATAAACACTAATCACTGTGGAGGTATCACGCCGATTTGAATATCGCGCTTCAAGCCAAGCTGCCTGAATGAATTCAACCTTATTCGTTAATTCACATTCAACGTGACCGCCAGGGATGATTGTGAACTGACCTGTTGGGTTGTGGTTGTAGTGATGGATTTTGGACGGCCGCCGCAGCCTGCGACTGCTGCGAGCAGGACGATTCCGGTGAAGATCAGCACAACTCTTTGGCCCATCTTCTTGCGGTTGCGGCGCGCCCAGACTAATCCAACCGGCAATCCCAGGAAGCCGACTGCGGCTGCGAACAGCATGGGTTGCTGACCTGACAAGGACGCGGTGACCTGCTGGCTGGCGGTGAACACCACAATTACCTGGTAGCTGCCCGTCGGGGTGCTGGCCGAGGTGGTGATGGTCACGGTGTTGCCGCTCAGGCTGCATGACGCGCCTGCGGGCAGGTTGAAACACGCGGCGGTGATCTGCGCACCGGGATTCGCTCCGGTGAAGGTCACCTGCATGCTCACGATTTGTCCATGAACCACGGTTAAGGTTGAGGTGGTGCTTGACGCGGTTACGGCCCCGGAAGTTCCGGCTGCGGTATCAACGGCAAACTTGAAGGCCGCTGATGTCCCGCCTCCGGGAGCGGGGTTGAAGATGGTGACATCGGCCAAGCCTACGGTCGCCAGGTCGGCAGCGGTGAGCGAGGCCGTCAATTGCGAAATGCTGACAAAGGTCGTCGGACGCGGGGAGCCGTTCCAGTTCACTACAGCACCGGGAGCGAAGTTTGTCCCGTTGATGGTAAGCGAGATGGCCCCTGAGTTCGCGTGGGTCAGCACTGGCGTGAGGCTGGCCACTCCAGGCACCACGGTGGAGATGGCGAGAGAGCCTGCGCCCACAGCGTTGTTGTAGTTCGAGTCACTGCTGGTAAAGCTGACGCTCACCGGATAGATTCCCGGCGCTGATGGCGGTACAGCACTGCCATTGTAGGTAATGACTACGGTGCCGGTCACAGGCGCGGCTGCCACTCCGGTTGCACCCGCGAGACAGACATGCGAATTGCCATCGAAGGTGACCCCAGATGGGCAAGCAACGTTCACGGTAGGTGTCGCCTTCGCGATCACCAGGCTCCCAGAGCCGCTGGCATTCGCATAATTGGGATCGCCACTGGTAAAGCTGGCGCTCACGGTATAGGTCCCGGCATTCGACGGCGCAGGGCCTACGTTATAGGTGAGCGTGGAAGAGCCAGTTACCGGCGCGTTGCCAATACCTGTGGCTGCGGCGGTGCAGCTATGCGTAGTTCCGTCAAAAGTGGCTGCAGAACAGGTGACGGTGACAACGGGTGTTGCCGCAGCAATGGTGAAAGCCTGGGGCACGTCGGTTGCCGGATTGTAATTACTGTCACCCGCCTGTGAAGCGGTGATAGTGCATGATCCAGCGCCGGTGATGTGAACGGTCGAGCCGGTCACGGTGCAATTACCGCTGGCCCCAAAGATCACCGTCAACGCGGACGATGCGCTGGCGCTGACGGAGAAGTCAGGATTGCCAAAGGTCTTGCCGCCCAGCGCGCCGAAGGTGATGGTCTGGCTGCCTTTGCTGATGGAGAATGCCTGCGGAACATCGCTTGCGGGATTGAAGTTGCTGTCACCTGCCTGTGAAGCGGTGATGGTGCAGGAGCCTGCGCCGGTGATGTGAACGGTTGAGCCGGTCACGGTGCAGTTGCCACTCGCGCCGAAGCTCACTGTCAGCACGGAAGTTGTGCTGGCGCTGACAGCGAAATCAGCGTCTCCAAATATCTTGCCACTCAGCGCGCCAAAGGTGATGGTCTGGCCCGCTTTGGCAATCGAGAATGCCTGGGGCACGTTGGTTGCAGGATTGTAATTACTGTCACCCGCCTGCGATGCGGTGATGGTGCATGATCCTGCGCCGGTGATGTGGACGGTGGAGCCGGTCACGGTGCAATTGCCGCTGGCCCCAAAACTCACGGTCAAGCTGGAATCTGCGCTGGCGCTGACGCTGAAATCAGCGTCGCCAAAGGTCTTGCCGCCGAGCGCGCCAAAGGTAATCGCCTGGCTGGCCTTGCTGATCGAGAACGACTGTGGCACATCCGCTGCGGGATTGTAGTTGCTGTTGCCAACCTGTGAGGCAGTAATCGTGCAGGAACCTGCGCCAGTGATGTGGACGGTGGAGCCGGTGACGGTGCAATTGCCGCTGGCCCCAAAACTCACGGTCAAGCTGGAATCTGCGCTGGCGCTGACGCTGAAATCAGCATCGCCAAAGGTCTTGCCGCCGAGCGCGCCGAAGGTAACCGCCTGGCTGGCCTTGCTGATGGAGAACGACTGGGGCACATCAGCTGCGGGATTGTAGTTGCTGTCGCCAGCCTGTGAGGCAGTGATTGTGCATGATCCGGCGCCAGTGATGTGGACGGTGGAGCCGGTGACGGTGCAATTGCCGCTGGCCCCAAAGCTCACCGTCAAGCCGGAATCTGCGCTGGCGCTGACGCTGAAATCAGCATCGCCAAAAATCTTGTTGCCGAGCGCGCCGAAAGTGATGGTCTGGTTGGTGGTGCTGATCGAAAACGACTGCGGAACATCGGTGGCCGCATTGTACTGGGCATCACCAGCCTGCGAGGCGGTAATGGTGCATGATCCTGCGGCGGTGATGTGGACCGTGGAGCCGGTCACGCTGCAATTGCCGCCGGCAGCGAAGGTCACGGTCAGTCCGGAAGTTGCGCTGGCGCTCACAGTGAAATCAACATCGCCAAAAATCTTGCTGCTGAGCGCGCCAAAGGTGATCGTCTGGTCAACTTTTGAAACCGTCAGGCTGCCCGAACCGCTGCTGGCGGTGAATCCGGAGTCGCCGGCGAACGATGCTCCCACGCCGCTCGGATAAGTGCCTGCACTGATTCCCGTGAGGCTGGCGGCCAAGACAGTTGCAATTCCGGAAGCGTCAGTAATCGCACTGCCGGCACTGTTTCCATTCAACGTGAAACTGATGGATTTTCCGCTGACACCGGTGCCGCTGGAAGTCAAGGTAGCCGACAGATCAGCGGTGCCACCGACCGTTCCAGACGCTGCCGCCACCACCAGGGTTGTGGGAGGAAGATCATTGAAACAAATGGTCACGTCATGCAGCGTGGGGGTTGCCGCGCCGCTGCTGGTGCTGAGCGAGGCCTGATATTTCAGGTAGCGGTTGCCAGTAAATTGCGCCAGCGAACCGCCGTTGCTGAAGAAAGTGCCGGCGGTGCCATCCGGCCCTACAAAATTAAACGGCCCATTCAAGTTATTGCTGGCGGCGATCTGGAACTGGACTGAAGTTCCGGCGGGAGTGTCGGCATTCCATGACACCGTGCTCCAGGTGGCGGTTGCGCCAGCCGCTGGATTAGCGTCCTTCAGCGAAGAAATGAAATTGCCGGTGGATGAGAAGCCGGTCTGCATGAAGACCTTGAAACCTGCATCGGTAGTCACGCCGCCCGTCGTCGGAATAGACCAGACGGTGCCACTGGTCGCGCCAGATACCCTGGTACCGCCCGGATAGATATTGGAGCCGAGCGTGGAAGTTCCACTCCGCGTAAGCGCATAGGTTCCGGGAGAAGGGTTCGCGACGGGACGAATAACGAGCGCGTACTGTGTTCCCGCCGTCAATGTTGGCGGACTGCTAAAGTTGGCGGTGTAGAAGACGGCAGCACCGCTGGAGAAGCCTGTAATCGTTGCCGACGCGAGGTCGGCGCCCGTGGGCAGCCCAGCGCTGGTGGCACGCAGTGAAAGTGTCAGATTCGGTGTTGTACCAGTGCATCCGCTACAGAAAAGGTTGATATCCGCCCGGGTAAGTTGGCCGGTAACTGAGGGAGTGAATGTCTGACCTCCCCATGTGGTGATCGTGATTCCAACGCCGTTATTCCCAAGGGTGGTGTTTTGCTGATCAATGGCAGGCGCGTTGGTCAGAGCAATGTCGCCGGGGCTGCTGGTGAGATCACAGTTGGTGGGAACGCCTCCCTGGAAGTCGGCCTGAGTGGTGTCAGTCAGACAGCCGCTGGTGGGAGCAAGAGTAAGCGCGAAATCCTGCGTGGTGGTCAAGCCATCATTGATTACAACATTGGCGACCGTGATGGAGTTATAGCCGGGAAAGCTGGCGGTGACACTGGGATAAGTTCCTGAAGGCAGGCCGGTGAAGCTGTAGTTGCCGTTTACATCTGTAGTTGTGGTCCGGCTTCCAAGGGCAATGGTGACGCCGCTAATGGGATTGCTGCTGCCCAGATCTGTAACTGTGCCTTGCAGCGTACCAACCACTGCCGGAGTACACCCAGGAAAGCTGAAAGCGCCAACGCGGGTGTTAAAAGCCAGTCCGGTGGTCTGGTAGTACATGCTGGTGTACCAGAAGGTGCAGCCATCCGGGTCAACGGTCATGGCGCTGTAGTCGCCCCAGCGGGTACACGCGCTGGCACCGCAATTTCCTGATTGGGTGCCGGTGCCTTCAATCAGTGATTGCTCGGTTTGGGTAATGGAGTTCACGGGATCGCCAGCCAATCGTCCGGCATAGCGGATGGCCGGGTTCAATGTGGCATTGGTGGCGCTGTAACCGATGGCCATGTCACCGGCGCGGTCCACGGCCACGCTGGGCATAAAGCGAAAAACCGTGGCATCAGGGCTGAAGGTGAAAGCCTGGGTCGCATTGGCTTCCACCGTGCCGCCTGTGACTTTTACCTGGTAATAGCGGACCGCGGCTTGCGCTGAGGTCGCGCCGGAAGCGCCCACGGTGTGGGTGTTCCACAGGGATTCCACTCCGCCGATGTTGGTGTACTGGTTTTGCATCATCAGGCGGAAATACAGCGTGTCCAGCTTATTGCCAGGGGACTGCTCGGTTTGATTGGCGGCCAGCAACTGGCTCCAACTGGTGGCGGTGAGAGAGAGGAACGGCCCGGTAAATGTTGAGGTGGAAATGTTGCTCCAATCCACGTGGAACTTGTAGACGCTCACCGTGTTCAGAAATTGGGCGACCACTGCAAAGTAATTCGGGCTGCCTGCCGGGGGCGTACCTGTTTGTATGCGCGCGTTGCTGGGCAGCAGAGCGAATTCCGCTGAAGGAGCGTCAAAAGAAAGCACCTGGACGGTAGGTGCGCCTGCATACATCTGCGCTTTGTTGAAGGCCCAAGCGCGGGCATTCTGGAATGCTCCACCTGCCCCAAAGTTAAATACGTTGGCAGACATGTACAAGCCATCAGGCCAGATGCCGAATTTCGGGTAATCGCCAAAACCGCCATTTACCTGGACGGAATAGAAGTTCCATCCGCCTGCAACCGGGTCACCTGACTTGGAAACGGCGAAGCACTCGAACTCTGGAGCAACTGAATTACCTCCGCTCAGGTTGAAGGCAAAATCAGTGATGATCCAGCGGTCTTCAAAAGTATCGTATAAGACCACGGGGTCGCCGAAGTTGCTGGTGTCGCACAGGTTCCCGAAATTTCCCTGGCTCATCAATGTGTTAAATATGAATGCCGTTACCCGCGAGCCATCACTCTTGTTGTAAATGCCGACTGAGGTATTGATGGTCTGGATGTAGTATTGCGGTCCCACGTCGCCATTGGTGTCCGGGGGGTGTCCCGCTCCCCAGTTGGTGAAATCCAGTCCTTCAAAGCTGGTGGTTGCCGAAGGCGCGGGCGCGCTGATCACCGGCGCGTTGAGGGCAGGAGCCGCACTGCTCTGCGCAACCGATGGAGCGCCAGGGAAGGGAATAGGAGTCAAATCCGGTTCTTCGAACTCCGGACGTTCAAACTTGCGCGGCCGCGCCTGGGGCAAAGTCCGCAGATCGCCGTGGAACGGCTTTCCTCGCCTCAACTTGTCTTCACGGGGATGATGCAAGGTGGTGGTTCCCGCCGTGGTAGAAACATCCAGATCGGCGCTTACCGGGACCTCTGGCTGCGTGTTCTGGTTCTGTGCATATAAAGGAAGTGACCAAAGAGCCGCCAACAGCAGCAAAAAAGTCACACTACGGAGCCCGGAAGCGTAGTGACGCATGGAGTGACCTCAAAAATTAAAGTTGTAATGCCAAAAACCTGGGACTGGGGTACAACTCGGTACAAGTGTGGTATCGGCTGGATTCCAAAATGTTTGAGTTGTTTTGCAGACAGTATGAAGCAGAGTCTCTGGAAGTACAATGCTGAAAGACCGGGCCGTGGTTACTAAAGAGTTACAAGTTAGCTCAAGATCGTCCGACGCAGTGCAGCCGCGTCGCACCAAAACCTTTTACCACAGCGTGGCGAGCCACAACCAAACGGCTTTAACCGCAGAGGACGCAAAGGACGCAGAGGTAACAAAAGTAGTTCTATCATGTGGACGGCGGATCTTGTTTTTTGAGTGAAGTTTTGAACTGCCCGGCTGATGAAAATGATTGGATGCTGATTCTAAGTTTTCACCACAGATCACCACAGATGAACACTGCTCCTGTGAATGAATTCAAAGACAGAATCTGGTTAGAATCTAAATTCATCTTAATTCCTGTTGTCGGTATGAGATTGTCGAAGGATTTCAGGTGCTTATGAAACGTCTGCTTTTAATCGCGTGTTGCGCTCTTTTGGGAAGTGCCGTTCTCGTGGCTGCGAAAGGCGGCAGGACTCTCCCATCCGGTACATGGGGCGGTGAACATGTCTCGCTGGAAGTCTCGAACAAAAGCGCCATGCTGGAGTTCGATTGTGCTCATGGCGAGATCACGCGGCCCATCAAGCCTGATGCGCATGGCCGCTTCAATGTTCCGGGAACGTTTACCATGGAGCATGGTGGCCCGGTGCTGCGCGATGAAAAACCGTCTTCGTCTCCAGCGCGCTATTCGGGGCAGGTGAAAGGTGACACCATGAACCTGATAGTAACTCGGGGCAAGCAAAAGCTAGGGACATATACCTTGAAGCGCGGGGAAGCACCGAAGTTAATGAAATGCAGGTAAACGTTTAACCGCAGAGGGCGCAGAGAACGCAGAGGAAATCACATATTATTGAATGATGCGAACTGTGCGGGTTGCTGTCTCAATGTTAGTCGCGTGCATGTTGGTGGGGAGCATGGCCAGCTTTGCCGCTGAGCTGAAGCCCAAAACAACCGATGCTTTTGATAAATACGTTGCGGCCACGGAGGCACGGTTTGGTAATGAATTGCGTCCTGGCGGTGCGTTTCTCTACATAGACGCCTTCTCAGCAGACGCCAAAAAGAATGCTTACGACCAGCTCAAGCGCGGCGAGATTCTGATCGAAAGGCTGGAGACCAAGCCACCGGGCAACGATGTTCCTGACGGCATGGTTCACCACTGGGTCGGGCTCATCTTTATTCCCGGCGCAACCATGGCGCAGACCCTGCCCATTGTCAAGGATTACGACCGCCGGGCGGAACTCTACAAGCCGGACGTAATCGCCTCACGCACCATCTCTCACCAGGGCAACGACTACAAGATGTTCCTGCGGCTTTACCAGAAGAAGTTCACCACCGCGATCTTCAACACCGAGTATGCCGTGCACTGGGGACAGGTCGATCCGACCAAGGTTTATTCCAACTCCATCAGCACCCATATTGCCGAAGTGAAAGATACCGATCATCCCGACGGGGAAGAGCTGCCTGTAGGCCAGGGACGCGGCTATTTGTGGCGGCTCAATACCTACTGGCGTTTCCAGGAAAAGGATGGAGGCGTATATCTCCAGTGCGAAGCGCTCTCGCTCACCCGCGACATGCCCACTGGTCTGGGATGGCTGCTGAAGCCGCTGGTCACGTCGATTCCAAAAGCCTCATTGACCCGCGCATTGGGCCGCACGCGTGAAGTTGTGTTGCAGGCACATCACTAAAAAACCTTACCGCAGATCCACGGCAGGCCGGGACAGGTGACGCTGATGAAACGGATAGACGCTGATTTATCGCCATTCCGCAATTAACTCCGGCAATTAACAATGCCCCGCAACGGAAATCCTCTGAGCCGCGCTGGGGCGCGTCTCAGAGACGGTGCTGAGCACCGCCTCTACGTGATTGCTTCACGTCGTTTTCAACAGGGGTTCCGGTGTGCTCGTTTCGTGGGAGGATGTCACCTTGCCGCGAATCAGGTCGGCGGCTTTTTCAGCGATCATGATCGTTGGTGCGTTGGTGTTGCCGCCGGGAAGCGCAGGCATCACCGAGGCATCCACCACGCGCAGTCCCGTGATTCCCCGGACGCGCAACTCCGGATCCACCACCGCCATCGAGTCGGTTCCCATTTTGCAGGTTCCCACCGGGTGATAGAGCGTCTCAACCATTTTGCAGGCGTAGCTGCGCCACTCACTATCAGTTTTGACATTGGCACCCGGATACGATTCGCGTCCGCGAAACTTGTCAAAAGCTTTCGACTGGGCAATGGCGCGCGCCAGTTTGAGACCTTCCACTATGACATCAAGATCGCGGGGTTCGGAAAAGTAGTTGCCGAGAATGCGCGGCGAATCCACAGGATTGTTGGAGCGCAATGCAATAAATCCCCGGCTGCGCGGACGCAGCAAGGTCGGTCCGAGACTGAAGCCGTGCTCTTTGATGGGAGTCAATCCATGGTTGATGTAATAGGCAGGGGCAAAGTGGTATTGAATGTCCGGAATGCCTTCAGCCAGGGGTGTCTTCACAAAACCTCCGGCTTCGGCCAGGTTTGAGGTAAGGGGCCCTTTCTTCCAGCACAAAAAGCGCAAAAGATTGCCGACGGTTTCGGCGCCCGCCAGGCTCACCGGCTGAGTACATTCATAGGCGGTAATGACGGACGGATGGTCTTGCAGGTTCCGGCCGACTCCGGGAAGATCGCAAACCACCGGGACATTAAATTTGCACAAGTGATCGGCAGGTCCGATTCCCGAGAGCATGAGTATCTGCGGAGAACCAATAGCGCCCGCGGAGAGAATCACCTCACGCTCGGCGCGCACCTGGGTGCACGTATCTCCCTGCTGGTAGCTCAGGCCGGTGGCGTGGCCGTGCTCCACCAGAATGCTGAAAACCTGTGCATTCACTTTGACGGTAAGGTTCTTGCGAAGCATGGCCGGTTTCAGGAAGGCAGCGGCAGCGCTGTTGCGCCTGCCATTTTTCTGCGTCACCTGGTAGAAGCCAAACCCTTCCTGTGAAGCTCCATTGAAATCATGGTTACGCCCCAACCCGCATTCGTCAGCCGCTTCCACAAAGGCCTGGGAAATCGGATTGATACAACGCAGATCGGCCACATTGAGCGGCCCGCCTACTCCGTGGTATTCCGAAGGGCCGCGCTCCTGGTTTTCTGATTTCTTGAAGTAGGGAAGGGCGTCAGCAAAGCCCCAGCCCGGATTTCCCAGATCGCGCCAGCGATCGTAGTCGGCAGGGTTGCCGCGCATGTAAATCATGGCATTGATCGAGCTGCTTCCACCCAGGGCTTTGCCCCGGGGCCAGAACAGCTTCCGTTTTTCGAGGCAGGGCTCAGGCTCGGTGTAATAGCTCCAGTCACAAGGGCTTTGAAAGAGCTTGTAAAAAGCAGCCGGAATATGGACTTCCTTGCGGGAATCAGACCCGCCGGCTTCGAGCAGCAGGACTTTGCAAGCCGGGTCTTCAGACAGGCGGTTGGCAAGAACGCAGCCCGCTGAACCCGCCCCTACAATAATGTAGTCATAGGCGATTACCTCCATGAACCCCCCGGCGCGTGGCGAGAAACTCAGTATACGTACTCCTGTCAGTTTAAAAAATGTGATTTTTTCAGCAGGGAGGAATGCCCAGGTCGGCGGCGCTGTTATGAAACGCACCCCTCCGCTGATTATGGCCCATGGTACGCCGGGCCGTTGACGCCAGCGGGGCGGATTAAATATTTTGCAGCCTATATCAGGATGCCGTCACCTGACTCTCTATGGGTAGTGGTCTGGGAAAAAGGCTATCCCTCCCCCAATCCTCTCTGACCAGATTTTGTTTACTTTCCCTTGGAGAGAATATCTCTCCACCAAACACGAAGGCCCGGAATTGGCTCCGGGCCTTTGCGCTTTTATCCCACGGCGGCAAAGGTCATCTCATTGGCGTGGCTGCCGTTTTGCTGCTTCCATAAGAAGAACAACTGGGCATAAGAAGAGGTAATGTATTGTTCCGGGCTGATCTTCAGGCGCTCGGCTACCTTATCGATCCATTCCGCCGTGCCTTCGATCTCGCCGAAGTTGCCGATCGGGGTTTCGTCGACTACGACATGTCCGTGGCCATCGCTCCACTCCGTGCGAAACTTCTCATAACGGAAGCTGGCGCTGAATCCCAGGGCTTCCATGATCTCGGTCATGGCTTTGCCGTCAGCCATGTGGGTTTCGATTTCCCGCCGTGACTTGTGGCGTCCTTCTGTGCCTTTGGATTTATAGGTAATCGTCCAGTTGCCGCCATATTCGCGGATGCGCAGTATTTCTCCCTTTTGGCGGAGAGGCTGTCCCGGCAGGTCATAGAGGACGTTCATCTCGTGGGTACGGGGGGTTTTCAGTTGAAAGCCACAGGCGTGGAGTCTGCCTGGAAGGGCGGCAACATCATCAATTCGGAATTTAATTTCGACTTCCTGCGGCATGTGGTTGCGCCGCGCCTGCGGCGTTCTGATTTTTTGTTGCTGTGACCTTATTCCCAGCCCTGCCGGGCCAGGCTAACTTGTTTCGCCTTCTTCAGAGGGCGGAAATGGAATTTTTACGCTTTTTCCAATGCCACCGCCATACCCATGCCGCCGCTTACGCACAGGGTAGCGACTCCGCGTTGTGATTGCCGCTTCAGCATTTCATGAAGCAGGGTCACGGTGATGCGCGCCCCCGTACAGCCGATCGGGTGTCCTAAGGCAATGGAGCCGCCGTTCACGTTCAGTTTCTCCGCATCTATTTGGAGTTCACGGTCACAGGCGATCACTTGGGCGGCAAAGGCCTCGTTCAACTCAATCAAGTCGAAATCCTGCAGCTTCAGGCCGTGTTTCTCTTCCATCTTCTTCATAGCCGGTACTGGGCCTATACCCATGGTGCGCGGGTCAACTCCTGCCGAAGTAATGGCCGTAATCCGGCCCAGTGGCTTCAGGTTGTTTTTTTTGACGAACCCAGCGCTGGCCAGAACCAGGGCAGCGGCTCCGTCGGTAATTCCGGAGGAGTTTCCGGCGGTCACCCCGCCTGCCTTGGAGAAAACCGGCTGCAGCTTGGCCATCTTTTCCAGGGTCGCCCCCAGAAAGGGATGCTCATCCTGCTCCATAACCTCAGTGCCTTTTTTAGTCTGCAGGGTAATGGGGGCAATCTCGTCTTTGAACCGGCCCGTTTTGATCGCGCTTTCGGCTTTCTGCTGGGAACGGAGGGCAAACTGATCCTGCTCTTCGCGGCCAATCTTGTACTGTTCGGCCAGAACCTCGGCCGTTTCTCCCATGACCATCTTGCATAGTGGACAGGAGAACCCATCCTTATACATGCCGTCAACCAGATCCTGATTGCCCAGACGGTAGCCCCATCGCCCACCTTCCAGGTAATAGGGAACCCGTGACATGGATTCGGTTCCGCCGACCAGCACGCAGACCATATTCCCAATTGCCAGTTCCTGGTAGCCGAGAGCCAGCGCCTGCATCCCGGAGGCACAGGCTTTGTTGACCGTATAGGCGGAAACCTCCTTGGGTATCCCGGCGCGGATGGAGATCTGGCGGGCAGGGTTGGGACCGTTACCGGCCTGGCGGGCACTGCCGAAGATGGTTTCCTCCACCTGCTCCGGCTGAACTCCAGCCCTCTCGAGAGCTACTTTGGCGGCTACGACGCCCAAATCCGGCGAGGTGAGATGGGCCAGTTTGCCGCCGAACTTGCCAATCGGCGTCCGGACGGCAGAGATGATGAATACGTCGTGCAAGATGAACGTCCTCCAAAACGTCAGTTTAGCAGGCAGGGAAGGTATCGGGAGATCGGTAGAGTTTGATGTCTGCGCATATGCATCAGAATAGGTGCATAGACCTACTTGGGGGTGTTACAACCGCTGGGAAGGCCCAGCCATCGAAGATAGGAAGTATTAAGGTGGCCGTAGTCCAAGGCTTCATTCGGCGTAGCATAAGCGTGGTAGAAAAGCAACAGTTTTGTTTTTACTCTCAAAACACCGGGTTGCTATTTTGTCTTTAAAATACATACAATTACAGGGAAAGTTGCAAGGGGGACCCTAACGTTGTATTGCATAAGGAGCGTGAATGAACCGTGTACTGTCCATTCTGATGGCGGCGTTATTTTTAGCTGCCAACGTGGGGGCGGCTCCAGTTCCAACACACCCCAAACCCAAAACCGCAACCTCCAGTACGGCACCTAAGCCCTATCAGATAGGCAACGCCTCCTGGTACGGCAAGAAGTTCCATGGAAAAGAGACCGCCAGCGGTGACGATTTCAACATGTTCGAACTCACCGCCGCCCATCGCCAGCTTCCGCTGGGTACATATGTCAAGGTAACCAATCTGCGGAACGGCAAGTGGGTCATCGTCCGGATCAATGACCGGGGCCCCTATGTCGGTCGCCGGATTATGGATCTCAGCTACGGCGCAGCCCGGATGCTCGACTTCCATGCCGGAGTCGAGAAGGTCAGACTTGATTTGGTACAGTCTGAGACGGTAGCTGCCACCCAAGGCGTAAGCGAATAAACCTCCTCCTGCAAATAAATCATTTCCGGGCTAGCTTGTCCTCGTTATGATGGAGACATGATCGCCAGCGCTACGCCCAACTCTGTGCGGGAGCGGCTGATTGTCGCTCTCGACGTTTCCAATGCCAGAGCTGCCCAGGAACTCGTCCGCCAAATCGGGGATGCTGCTGGCTTCTTTAAGGTCGGTCTGCAGCTCTTTACGGCGGAGGGGCCGAATCTTATCCGGGAACTGGTGAGTTCCGGACGCAGGGTTTTCCTCGACCTGAAGCTCCATGACATTCCGAATACCGTAGGGCAGGCAGTTCAGAACGCTGCTGCTCTGGGCGCAAGCATGCTCACTGTCCACGCCAGCGGAGGGACAGAGATGCTGCGGGCGGCCAAAGAGGCTGCCGGTGACCACCTCGATCTGCTGGGAGTGACGGTTTTGACCAGCATGGACGATGAAGACCTGCAGGAGACCGGCGTTTCCGGCCGGATTCTGGATCAGGTGCTCCGGCTGGCGTCGCTGGCTCAGAGTGCCGGATTCAAGGGAGTGGTAACCTCTCCGCAGGAGATTGCTCCAGTTCGCAAGCTGCTGGGCGAAGGCTTCAGCATCGTCATACCTGGAATCCGTCCGCAGGGAAGTGCCCGCAATGATCAGCAACGAGTAGGCACTCCTCGCCAGGCGCTGCAGGATGGAGCAAGTCATCTGGTGATTGGAAGGCCTATCACACTGGCGCCGGATCCAGTCAAAGCGGCCGAGGCTATTCTTGAAGAGATGCAACAGTCAATGTAGCGAGTCTTTTCCCGGCAATCAGTGTTAACAAGCTGTAAAGTGTGCGTGGGCACAGCTTCATAACGCGCAAGATCGGCAATCATTGGCGTTCAGAGAAACAGCAAGCCTGGAATTAGCGAGGGGGAATGTTATGTACCGTCAGATTGGCTCATTCATTTGCGTACTCACTTTGGCAGCGGCTGCGACAGCTCAGATCGAGAACACCACCCAGCCGGCCGCAGCACAAGGAACGGCTTCCACTCAGATTTCCGGCAGGCAGAAAATCACTCTCCCCCCCGGAACCAAGGTACTCCTTCAGCTTCGCAGTCCTCTTGATACTAAAAGTGCGCATGAAGGCGACGGCGTCTACTGCCAGACTAATTTTCCGGTAACCCAGGACAACATTGTCGTGATCCCCGCAGGAACCTATGTAAAGGGCAAGATCATGCGTCTGGTTCGTCCGGGACGGGTGAAGGGCCGCGCCGAACTTCAGGTACATTTCACCACTCTTATTTATCCGAACGGATACAGTCTGGATCTTCCAGGAGCACTTGATAGCACTCCTGGCGCTGAGCATCACAAAGTTGCAGATCAGGAAGGCACGGTAAAGGCTGACGGTCAGAAAGCCAAAGATGCCGGTGAAGTCGCCACATGGGGAGCGACGGGTGCCGGCATTGGAGCGCTCAGCACAGGAAGTTTGAAAGGTGCTGGCATCGGCGGCGCCGCCGGAGCAGGCGTCGGACTGATCAAAGTGCTGCTCAGCCGCGGTCAGGATATCCGTCTGGAATCCGGCACCTCTCTGGAGATGGTGTTGCAGCGTCCTCTTACTTTGGAAGTGAATCCGGCCACGACTCACGGCGATGTCGTGCCGCAAAGCACCGCCGGCAGCAGGATGGGACCTCCGTAGAACTCATTACTTTAGTAATCATCGGCACACGCGCATCTCGTGCTGACTGAACCGAGGGAAATCCATGGATTTGCTTTTCTTTCTTCACAATAATAGCGATATTCCCTAAACATTGTTCGGTACAAATGTCTTGCCTACTTATCTTTTCTAAATTCAATAGGCCAGAATCCCTCCATCTACAATATTTCATATTCTCCCTCTTGCTTGAGAGCGTAACTAGCTGAAAGCAAAAACCTTTTCCCTTCTTAACATTGGCAGGCAGAGTGCATCCATCTGCCTAAGCTGCTTCACATCGGGAACAATTCTATGCACGCTAAATCTCAGTACTGTTGTTGTTGTTGCCAATCTTGAATTCCATTTCATTCCAGCACTCGTAATAAAAGTTTTCGAAGGAGGGAGTAGATGTCGAAAAATGTAGCTTTTCGTCTAGGCATCCTGTCCATGCTGATTGTGGTTTTGGCCGTGACCGGAATGGCCCAAACCACCGCCAGCATCAAGGGCAATGTCACAGACCAAACAGGCGCGGCGGTCAGCGGCGCAAAAGTCACTGTCAAGAACACCGCCCAAAATATTGCACGTACCACTCAAACGAACAATTCGGGCGACTATGAAGTGCCCGCTCTGCCTCCGGGCGTTTATACAGTTCAGGTTGAGGGACAAGGTTTCCAGCCTCAGCAGGCGACCAATCTGACTCTTCAGGTGGCTCAGAACTCCGTCCAGAATTTTAATTTAAAGGTTGCCAATGCAACCGAAGTGGTCACCGTAGAAGCCAGTGCGCCGGTTATCGAAACCACAACCATGACGGTGGGCCAGACGATCAATCAGCGCACCGTGCAGGAAATTCCGTTGAATGGCCGCCACTTTGTGGATCTGGCGTTGCTGGTTCCCGGCAGCGTGACGCCGCCCCAGAACGGCTTTCTCACTGCTCCTCTGCGTGGACAAGGCTCCTTCGCCTTCAACACCGCTGGTAGCCGTGAAGATGCCGTGAATTTCATGATCAACGGCATCAACCTCAATGACATGGTGCAGAACCAGGTCACCTTCCAGCCGACCATCAACACCGTGGCCGAATTCAAGGTAGACAACTCGACCTACAGCGCCGAATACGGACGTAACTCAGGCGCCATCGTAAACATCGCCACCCGTTCTGGCACAGAGGAGTTTCATGGAGAAGGCTACGAGTATCTTCGCAACAACTGGTTTGACGCGCGCAATGCCTTCAACCCCATCACGCAGCCACAGGCTCCCTTCAAGCGCAACCAGTTTGGCGGCGACATCGGTGGCCCCATCCACCATGGCACCACGTATTTCTTTCTCAGTTACGAAGGACTGCGCCACCGTCAGGGCTTGACCGTAGCTCAGCAGGTTCTTTCTGACGCACAGAGAGCCACCATCAATGCAACCAGCAGTGCCCAGATTAAGGGCCTGACCAGTTTTATTCCAGCGGCGAATGGAACCCTGAATGGACAAGCTGCATTCCTGGGTTCAGTGACCGCTCCCGTAGATATCGACCAGGGCACCGCTGATATCAGCCACAAATTCAGTGACAATGACATGTTGCACGGTTACTGGGTATATCAGCGCGATCTCCGCCAGGAGACCGGCGCTACCGGCGGCACCAACCTGATTGGATTTGGCGATATCCGCAATGGACACCGGCAGGTGCTCACGGTTGCGGAAACCCACACCTTCAGCGGCTCGCTCGTCAATGAAGCGCGTCTGGGCGCGAACAGGATTCACCTTACTTTCACGCCCAACAACCAAACCGATCCTGCTTCGATCGGAATTAATCTGGGCGCCAACGCCCCCCTGGGCTTGCCGGTCATAAGGATCTCTGATCTCGGCGTTCTGTTCGGCAGCGAACGCAACTTCCCGCAGGGCCGTGGCGATACCATGTTCGTTCTGGGGGACACCGTGAGCTACATCCACGGACGCCATTCATTCAAGTTCGGGACTGAGTGGAGAGATTTCCGCAACAATAACTTCAACAATGATCCCGGCACGTTGACTTTTAACACTACAGCCCATTTCATCAGTGGGACTGTCGATACAGCTCAGAGGACAGAAGGCAACGTCGCCAGCCGCATCAACCAGGCTGCGCTCGACTTCTTCGGTCAGGACAGTTTCAAGCTCACTTCTTATCTGACCGTTGAATTGGGTCTTCGCTACGCCTGGAACATGACGCCTTCAGAGGCCCGGGGCCGCTTTGCAAACTTTGTCCCCGCGGTCTCCCCGACGTTTGATGGCGCGACGATCGTTCCGGTGGAGCAGCCGTATAACCAGAACAACAAGAATTTCCAGCCCCGCATAGGGTTTGCCTGGGACCTGTTCCACGATGGCAATACCGTGCTGCGCGGCGGCTACGCCTACCAGGTTGACCAGCCGATTACCGGTATCGTGACGGGACTCGCCTCCAATCCGCCTTTCGCGTTTCCGATTACCGTTGCCGGCCAGAACGTTACGGCACTTGGGGGGTTCTTCAACGGCACACCCTCCAACATAACGCCGCTGATGGTCAATCCTGACTTCCAGAATGCCGACATACAGTCCTGGAACCTCAACTTCCAGCATCAGATCACCAAGAGCACCGGCATCATGATTGGCTACTTCGGCAACAAAGGAACCCACCTGGAAATTGACCGGAACGTCAACCAGTTTGCTTCTCTAGGCTTTGCCAATACGAGGCCCTTCCAGAAGCTGTCGCTGAATAGCCCTCTGCTGCCCGGAACAACTCTTGGAAACTCCATTACCGAGCGTGACAGCAACTCAAACTCGAATTACAACGCTCTTTGGGTCACCGCCAACAAGCGGATGAGCCATGGCTTGCAACTCAACGCGTCTTATACCTGGTCACACTCGATCGACGACGTATCCCGCACCAACGAAAATATTGTTGTGCAGGATAGCAATGACATCTTCAGCAGCCGCGGCAACTCCGATTTCGACGTCCGTCATCGTTTTGTCGTGAATGCCATTTACGATCTGCCCTTCAAAGGCAACCGCCTCGTAAGTGGCTGGGAGCTTGCGCCGATCGTCAGTGCGCAGACTGGTAATCCCTTCAACGTTGTTCTGGCGACGACCACGGTTACGGGCGTTGGCAACACCATTCGTCCGAATATCAGCGGCCCGGTACAGATCAGCGGCAACCCGCTGGGACAGTGGATCGCAAATCCCTCTGTGTTCTCGAATCCTGGTAACGCTTTTGGCAACCTGGGCCGCAATGCTCTCTATGGTCCTGGATTTGCCGACGTAGACCTGTCATTGATCAAGAACACTAAGATCACTGAGCGTTTGAATTTGCAGTTCCGTGCGGATGCGTTTGATCTGTTGAACCATCCGAATTACGGAATGCCTACGCCTCAGGCCGGTGGAGCCTCCTCGCTGGTCTTCACGCCTGGGCCGATCGCGTCAACCTTCTCAACCATCAACAGCACCCGCTTCCCAACCGGCGACTCAGGTTCAGCTCGCCAGTTGCAGTTTGCGATGAAGCTGTTGTTCTAGTTGCAGATTGCAGACCCACCAAGAGGCGCACCGGCAGCCGGTGCGCCTCTCTTTTGGTACATCATCCTAATTACCTCATTTAGCCGCTTGCGATTTCAGAGTTCCTGAGTTATAGAAAGAAATTTATCTCTTTGCGCAGAGTGGCGGTACCTTTGGCCACTCAAACGCTTATCGCTACAAAATCGAGCCCACCAAAATCAGTGATATGGTGGTTCTCCAGAAAGGCATGAAGTCTCCGGAAGAAGAAAAAAATCTTGAGAAGCATTGCGCGTGCGGAGGCACCAATCCCAAATAGTGGAGGGCGGAGTTCGGTCAGCCAGCGTCACAGGCAGACCGCCGCTTCCGATACAAAGAACGGTTAACACTCAATAATATGCAAGACATTGATCCACAAGAGCTTCTTGCCACTCAACGATTCTTCTCTCGACATTCCCGGCAACTCGGGAGAGAATAATCGTTTCTGATTGAGAGCGTCTCCTGGCCTGCCGCACTGCTTCCGGTATCTATTTCAGTGCTCATGGTGCTCACCGGAAGCTTTGCTTTACGTCAGATGGATTGCAGTCTAAGAAGGGTTTTGCAATGGGCAGGCCTGCGCCTCAGTGGCTCCTGGTTTTGATGTTCCTCCTCATCGGGACATCCCTGTTTAGCGCTGCCCAGATTTCCCCTGCGCCTGACCAACCGGTGCAACAGCCCCTCCTGGTAGATGACAATTTCCTCCAGATAAAGGGCGCACAGGCACAGTTCGAAAGTGCCAATCAGGTTTCAGATAACGTAAAAATCGCGATCCGGCAGGGCCGGGCCGGGTCTGTTCCGTACTTCAACAATTCCTTTAATCATGAACGGGAAACCTATCCGTTTACTACGGTAGGGCGAAATCCGAAGCGTGGCGAAACTACCGCGGTCGGCACCCAGATCATCCCCATCTCCATGTTCTTTCAGGGCTACGCCGGCCAGGATGGCCAGCCGGTCATTCTGGATATTACGCCGGTACTGGCAAAATTCCGGAATTCCCCTAACTTCAGCCGCGCCACCTATAGCACTGGCGTGACGCAGTTTGCAGATGCTGTGCAGCGTGCCCAGTTCTTTCATGTGATGGACCCGGAATGGCATACTTTGCTTGAGCGGCCGCGCATCCTCACGCCCCTGATCATTGATGTGCCCAGGGGCTTTGCCACTCTTTTCCGTAACCGCAGCACCGGCATTGTGTTTGCCGTGGTGGATACGGCCTTCTTCATCTCTCAACTGAATTCCATCATCCAGCTTGAGCACCTTGACGCTGAATCGTTGCCGATTGCCCTGACCAGCAACGTTTTGCTGGCGCCGGGCGGTACCGCGCAAAGTTGCTGCGTGGTGGGTTTCCACACCGCCTTTGACGCCGGTGATCGCGGGAACATTCCACTGGTGCAGACGTTTGTGTGGGGAAGCTGGATCGATGCCGGCATTCTCGGCACTGACTTTGCTGACGTCACGGCGCTCAGCCATGAAATTTCTGAATGGATGAATGATCCCTTTGGCGCGAATCTGGTTCCAGTGTGGCAGTTCCCGAATGGCGCAACTGGATGCCAGAACAACCTGCAGACCGGCGATCCCATCGAGGTCTTTGCCCATGCCGGATTTCCGGTAACCATCGACGGTTTCACATATCATCCTCAGAACCAGGCGCTCTTGCAATGGTTCACGCGAGAGACACCCTCCAGCGCCATTGAGGGCGCTTACAGCTATCCCAATCAATCACTGCTGACTGGCCCGTCACAACCCTGCACTACAAAATAACTCGGTTCCTTTGCTCGTCCTTTGTGGTTAAAGAAAAAAGAGGCAGCATCCTTGTCGAATGCTGCCTGAAGCGGAGGCTCGCGAAATGAATGAGGATGAATGTATGACGCGGAGCGCGCCTCCTCGTACGTGCGATAAGGAGACTCTCTGTAACAAGAATGCCGCCCCGGTGAATTCTTGCAGGTCATTTTGCCGCATTTCCTCCAATAACAAATCTTTACGTGCCGATTCGACTGCCCACAGGGTGCGCGTTTACAATGGACGGCTGCTGAAAGGAGAACGTACATGCGCAGAAAACTTCCTGTTCTGTTATTTCTTGTGATCGCGTTCGTGCTTGCAGGCCTGGCGGCTCCGCCAGAGTCTCAATACGGGGTGAAGCAGAAGTTCACGCTGGGAGGAGATGGCGGCTGGGACTATCTCACCTATGACCCGGCAGGGAAGCGGCTGTTCATCTCTCGCGGAACCAGAGTCATGGTGGTCGACCCGGCCAAAGGCTCGGTCATCAGCGAAATTCCAAATACACCCGGCATACATGGCATCGCTCTGGCCCAGGATTTAAATAAAGGATTTACCAGCAACGGGCGCGAGAATTCCGTCACCGTATTCGATCTCAAGACTCTGAAAGAGACGAATCGCATCAAGATCGAAGGGGAAAACCCTGATGCTATTCTCTACGATGCTGCCTCCAAGCGCGTCTTTACCTTCAATGGACGCAGCAAGAACGCCACCGTAATCGACGCGACTAATGACAAGGTGGTGAGCACGGTATCGCTGGACGGCAAGCCGGAATTCGGCGTTGCCGATGGAAAAGGCATGGTCTTCGTCAACATTGAAGACAAAGGCGAGGTGACCAGCATCGATGCTCGTAAAGCCGCAGTCGTAAACACCTGGCCGATTGCCGGATGTGAAGATCCCTCAGGACTGGCTATGGATCAGAAGAACCGCCGTCTGTTTCCTGTCTGTGGCAACAAAGTGATGGCCGTGGTGAATGCCGATAATGGCAAGGTCGTGACTACGATCCCGATTGGCCAGGGCGTAGACGCTGCCGGTTTTGATCCTGGCACCAATCTGGTCTTTGCTTCCAACGGAGAGGGCACACTGACCGTAGTGCGCGAAGACTCCGCAGACAAGTACTCCGTAGTCTCCAACTCGCCGACTCAGCGCTCAGCACGCACCATGGCCCTGGATACTTCGAATCATGATGTGTACACCGTGGCCGCGGAGTTTGACGAAGCCCCACCCGCAGAGGGACAGACACGTCCGCGCCGCACCATAAAGCCCGGCACCTTCACTTTGTTAGTGGTCGGAAAGAAATAGGCTGTATAGCACAACCGGTGGAAGCCCCGGACTTGCAGTCCGGGGAATTCACCAGGCGCAAAAAGCAGCGCTTTAGCGCTGGTGCTTCAGGGTATTAATGCGATTGCATGCTCGGCAGGCGGAAGTCTATGCCGTTTTTGACGTTCGCCGCTTCCGTAGCCGGAATGTCAAGATCAGTCAATGGAATCTTCTTAGCTGTGCTCTCATTCAGGATCCACATAGTCGGCCCGATGATCGCGTAGTTGCGGACTGAGAGCTGGCTCCCATTGCGCAGCACGATCACTGTATTCGGCAGATTATCCTGAGTTTTGCTCTGTGGCTGCTGATTGCGCTCTTCGTGCAGCCGTTGCTCGTCGCGCATCAGCTCCACCTGATCAGAGAGCCGTTCCACTTCCAACGACAATTCACGGCTGTTGCTGTCATCTGCTACGACCGGCTGCGGCGGTGGCGTGTAGGCGTATTCAGAGGGATAAGGGTACCCACTACCAATATAGGGAGCAGCTACGTATCCAGCGCCAACAAAACCACTATTGAAAAATCCGTTTCCGCAGAAAAACGGTCCGCCAAATCCGCCGTTAAAGCAAGCGCCTGAAGAGAAGAACGGGCGGTGAACAAAATGGCGGGAGTGAAAAACGATGCGCTGGTGAGGGAAGACTACACGTGAGTGGAATCCAGGCGCTATCAACCCCCGGTTCGCCGGAATAGCTTGGGGAGTTGGAGCAAACCTGACCGCTGGAGCAGGACGCGCCCCGAATCCAGAGCCGCGCATCGGTGGAGCGACGGCCCGTCCGCCCATGGCACGCTGTCCATGGGCCGCTACAGGGAGCAGAGCGGCTCCCCAAAATACCGCAACGAGAAGCAGCCGTTTCATGAGCATAGTCTAGCACTTTTCCAGTCTCTCAGGATCGTTTGTAAATGCCTGTTTACGCATTCCTTAACATGCCGGGAAATCTATACTTAGAACGCTTCCGGCATGTCTTTTCTTGCGGCCCGAATGGCGCATTGCATGGCCACCGGCAATCGCATGAAACGTTGCCCTTTTACCATCTGCCTGCTCTCGAATATTTCTCTTGACATGCGCATAGTAATAGTTTTAATATATTGCTGTATGGTTCGCCCATGCCCATTTGCGTTGGAAGCGTTGCCTGTTCAGGGACTTCGCTCCCTTGTTGCAGCATCTTCTAAACGCTACAGCCGTAACCCCGTAACCTGCCGTGCAGTCCACCAATGTTGATGCGGGTTGTAACGGGGTTACGGCTGTTACCCCTCATTTTTTTGGAGGATGACAGAAGGGAGGCGGCATCGTTTTAAAGGGTTAAATGTCTTTCATGCGATTGCCCTGGTACAAAGGCTGACTGCCGAACGCCGACTGCTATAATTTTGCGCCATGAGAACCATATCCCTGCTTGTTGCATGCATGTTGTTATTGGCCAGCTCATTGGCGCAAACTCGCAAATCTGCCGCCGGTGCGCCCCGCTCCAATGTTTATCCCATCCAGGAAGGCTTTGTGGATGCCAACGGAGTGCTCACCTATTACACCATTGTGGGTAAAGGCGAGCCGCTCATGGTGGTGCATGGCGGCCCCGGTGCCTCGCATGATTACTTTCTGCCATATCTGCTGCCGCTGGCCCGCACCAACAAAGTCATATTCATCGATGAGCGTGGTTCTGGCCGTTCTGAGAAGCTGCAGGATGTGAGCAAATACACGGTTGAAAACATGGTGGAAGATGTTGAGGCGGTGCGGCAGGCCCTGGGATTGGGAAAGGTCAACCTGCTGGGACACTCCTATGGCGGCGTGCTGGCGCAGGCTTATGCGCTCAAATACCAGAAGAACCTCTCGCACCTGATTCTGGGCAGCACCTTTGCCAGCACCTCGGCCATGAACCAGGTGCTGGCCAATGAAAAACAAAGCATGGAGCCGGAGGCTCGCCAGAAGCTGCAGAGCCTGGAAGATGCAGGGCTATTTGGTAAAGGCAAGCCGTGGGAAAAGAACCGTTATCCCAACGATTATGCTGTGCTCGCCTGGGGCGATGGATATTTCCCGTATCTCTATCAGAACCGACCCGATCCCAATTACGATCCCGCAGGCGGGAATACCACGACGTCTTGGGATCTCTACCGCGAAATGTGGGGCTCACACGGAGAGTTCGTCATTGACGGCAATCTGAAGTCGGTTGAGTACACCGATAAGCTATCCGGCATCCACGTTCCGACTCTGGTGCTGTGCGGCGATCACGATGAAAGCGATCCTTCACTTTCACGCACCATGCACGACAAAATTTCCGGATCAAAGCTGGTGATCTTGCCTAAATCAGGACATATGACGTTTGTCGATCAACCTGACATGTTCATGCAGACGGTGAACGGGTTCCTTCACGGCAAATGAACAAACTTTATGGAGCGCAAACCTCGGGCCTTCGACGCGCGCCGATGTTGCGCGTGGCGGGGTGGAGATGCCTTCGGCTGCGTGGGAAATCTTCGCGAGAAGAGAAAGTGCAAATAGGTAAACTTGGCTACGATACGCTGATGGGGAAGGAAATTCTGAAGCAGGTGCCATGCATCTGGCCGCCGCTGCGGCTGCGGACCTTGATGGTTCCGCCGTATTTCTGAAGAATTTCGCGGGTGATCCACAAACCCAGTCCAGTGCCTTCTTCACCTTTAGTGGTAAAGAAGGGCTCGAACAAGTGCGACAAAGTTCCCGGATCGATACCTTTGCCGTCATCCGTAATAAGGATGGCTGCGGCGCTCGAGCCTGTGAACGTACGGTTCTCATAAGTGCGCAATGAGATGTGGCCATTCAACCCCATGGCCTCCAGGGCATTGGATACCAGGTTCACGAAGATCTGGCGCACCTCGCCGGTATTGGCATTTATGCTCCGGCGCAAGCGGTATCTCTTTTCCACGGAGATGCTTTTCTGTTGCGCCTTGCGCGAAAGCAGTTCCATGGTTTCATCAAGAATTGAGTTGATGTCCACGGCGTTCAGCGCGGGAGTCTCGCGGGCAAACCCCAGCGTGCGGCGGATGATCTCTGTAATCTTCTTCAGCTCCTGCTCTGCGATCTTGATCTGCGCTGCCTGTTCGGGAGTGACGCAGTCGTGCAGCAGATAGAAGATATTCTTGATGGCATCCAGCGGATTGTTGATCTCGTGGGCAATACTGGCGGCCAGCCTGCCAATCACCGTAAGTCTTTCGGTGGACTTGAGCACTGCTTCCAGTTTCTTGCGCTGGGTAATGTCGCGCATGAAACCGGTGAAGAACCTCTGGCTCTTCAGGTTGAATTCTCCAAATGAAACTTCCAGCAGAATCTCGTGGCCGTTCTTATGCTGGCCCTTGATCTCCACACCGTGCCATTGCGGATGTTTCCTGTCCGACTCCATGTAGCGCGCAATCACCTGCTCGTAACGCACTCTCAGAGACTGCGGCACCAGCATGAACAGGCTCTGACCTTTAATCTCGCTGCCGGAATAGCCGAACATCTTTTCTGTGGCATGGTTGGCCAGCAGGATGTTGGCCGATTCATCCATGGTCACGATGGCATCAGAGGCTGAATCCGTCAGGTTGCGGTAAAGCTCCAGAGATTGCTGCAGGGCCTCTTCTGCTTCTTTGCGCTTGATGAATTGCCCGATCTGCCGTCCCAGGGCCACCATGGTTTCCAGCAGTTCGTGATCGGGCTCGCGGAAGCTGGTGGCGAAAAACTCAAGGATGGCAATCGCGTCATTGCCCACCAGCACCGGAAAGGCGAAAGCGGATTTCAGCCCGGCTCGTACGGCAGTGGAGTTGCGTTTGAAGTGCTCATCTTCGGTGAGATCGGCAATCCATGCGGCGTCTGATGTGGCAAAGACTTTTCCCGGCAGGCCTTCGCCGGCCAGCAGCTCATTCTTTCTGGATTCTGCAATGAATGTGCCCAACTCCTGGTTGGCCGCCGAAATATGCGTGCACACCAGCACCGGACGGTTGCTCGCATATTGCCAGAACGCTCCCAGTTCCCATCCGAGATTGATGCAGATTGAAGCGATGATCGTGGGCAGGACTGAAGAGAGGTCGTCGGCGCAGGCCAGTACTTTGGATACTGCAAAGTGAGTTTGCAACAGCGGCAACATCGTACGCGATGTTGCTTCTCCCTTGCGAAAGGGACGGCGACCTTCCGAACCCAGGGGATCCATAGTCAAGTAATTCTACACTTTTGGGATGAATTGTTCCTTCGCGTCCCTGCGCCCTTGCGGTAAACACGGGAATGCATCGGCTCGCATTGCATTCAAGGTTTACCAGGATGGCCGGGGACTGATTGCTGACTGCTACTGTACTTTCTGCAACCGTTCAATCAGCTTCTGCGCCAGATTGTCTTCTGATTCTGACCACAGCACTCGCCCGCTGATCCCACAGTTCTTTTCAACCGCCGTGGTAAACGCGACCAGCTTCTGCACGTTGACTTTTACTCGTCGCTCCACTGCTTCAGTGAAATCCACGTCTTCATAGAGAAAAGGAGTATCAAGCCCAAAGTCCACCTGGATATGCCCGTTCTGCTGGTAGGTGGCGTCTTCGAACTTCGGGCCAAAGGCAATGAACTTCGCCTTCTGTGGCTGCATCTGCCAGGTCTCATCCAGTTCGCCTTCCTGCACCGGACTCCACAAGTCCCAGAGCATATCGAATTCATAGGCATTGTCTTCATGCAGGAATTCGGCTGCCAAAGTCATGGTTCTCTCAGGATCGACGCGGTAATCAAATGTCTGTTGAAAAAGGATGGGCTCATTCCACGAAACGCTGTGAACAGCGAGATAACCAATGCCGTTTTTCTGGGTTGAGGCAGGGAACTGCCGGATGACGGAAAGAAGACGCGGCAGCATCTCCGATTCCCGAAAGCTCGGAAACCAGATGCTCAGATAAAGGCGGTCAGCCATAAGTGGACTATTCTAAATCGTAAGATGCCATTGCGGCCTGGCCAGGAACAGAAAAACACCCTTTGGCGTATATAACCGCTCAGCGATGAAGCTGCTTCTCTATCCTTTTCGTCACACGACGCTGGGTTTCTTTGCCGTCACGATTACCAGCATGATTCTGTTCTTCGCTCATTTTGTGCTTGGCGATCTCGATAATCCCTTCGAAGGCTCGTGGAATGTAACCACTGATCCCTTTGGCGAGTTGATCACAAAGTCTCGCTGAGCGACTTTTTGGCTGCCGAACAAGTCTTCCATACCTAAGATCTCGGCACACAGATCGCTCTTGCTTTTGAAATAGCTATAGAATCCCTCATGCGTCAGGCCCAACACCGGCCATGATTTGGTTGAGAGAGACACTCTCAAAGCCGTGCTGATTAGAAAGCTTTCGAGCGCTGTCGATGATGCCTTTCTTGATTTCCGCTCGATGACCAATGGGGCGCTGAAGTATGCCTGGGACAGGTTCACCTGTCCCAGAACAATATTATGTTGAAGATATTTTCGCACGGTGTTGTTATTTGAGGGACGATTGAACCCCAGAAATTCAGGAGGATAATGATGAGCGATAGAACGAATCGTGAAGCGCTGGCCAACGACCCCACGCGACGGCAAGCGATGGCCGCCGTGGCGATGGCATTCGGTGGATTGGCCCTGTGCTCAACTCAGGCCTGGGCAGGAGCCGAGGAAGAGATTTCCCGTACGGCGGAATCCATTCACCAAGAGACTAATTTCAGAGCGAGCCGGAAGCGCGTCTATGAAGCGCTTACCGACGCCAAACAGTTCGACAAGATCATACAGCTCAGTGGAGTCATGCAGTCCATGCACCTGGGGAACAAGCCGGCGGAGATCAGTCGTGAAGTGGGAGGCGCGTTCGCGCTCTTCGGCGGTTACATCACGGGGCGACACGTCGAACTTGTGCCGAACGAGCGAATCGTGCAGGCGTGGCGAACGGGCAAGTGGGCAGCGGGTGTCTACTCGATTGCGAAATTCGAACTCGTAGAGCAAGGCTCCGGGACCAAGATCGTATTTGACCATACGGGTTTTCCTAAAGGCGAGGCGGAAGCCTTAGCTTCGGGATGGAAAGCTCACTATTGGGAGCCGCTCGATAAATTGCTGGCTTAGGCGCTGCGCATAGCACCGTTCCTTGCCAGGCGAACATGATCGGCCCGGTGCTGATTTCGGCGGACGTCCCCGCAGCAAACCCGTCACGCTGACAATCCAATAGCTTATTGGACCCTAATGGACCGTGATTCAAGACAAGGTTTCGTGTAGTGCTTTGGAATCTGGCGTCCCTAACCAGTCAGAGTTTGAATCAGTTTGTGGGAAACTTATCCAGGGCTGAGGCCCTCAGCGTTGAAATTGCCAGTATTTATGCTGGTATCCGCCGACTCGATGGGAATCAGCAAATGCCACAAAGTGTGCGGGTTGGCAAGAATCCTGATTCAGGAAACCTATAAAAGACGCGGTTCCCTCACCCCTATCAGGATTTGAATCATGTAAGCGTAGGAAATGAGGCGTATATCGTACCACGCAGTGCCTGAAGATCATCTTCGCCAAAGATGCAAGCAGGGCTATCATTGTATTCGTACCAGTAGAAAAAAGAAGGACATAAGAAAACCGCCATCTCGGAAGGGCAGCCCCTAAGAAATGAAAAAGCACGTCGTCTTTTACATCTGGCAGTCTGATCTCCCGAACAGCACCAATCGCGGATTTATAGAGAAGGCCCTTCAGGATGCAGCGAAGGTAATAAAGGCGGACGATGCCTTGGAGATTGAACCCGTAATTGATCGTGATACTCAAGGAGTCCAGGTTCACCGGACATTGCGGCTACGATCTTCGAGAAGATCGCATCTGCAAGTGTCGTCGTTGCAGATGTTTCCTTCATTAGCGGGCAGAAATCTTACCGGCCAACACCAAACCCGAATGTGCTGATTGAACTCGGCTACGCATTTCGCGCAATTGGACACGAGCGTGTCATTATCGTATTCAACAGTGCTTATGGAGATGTCGAAAACCTGCCCTTCGATCTCAAGATGCGTAGAGCCACACAATACACAATGCCTGAAGAAGCAAAGGATCGCAGCTTTGAAAGAAAAGAGTTGCAACGACAGCTAGAAAACGCCCTCAGAGCATCACTGGCAACAATAAAACCAGAGAAGCCTGTGCTGGACATCCTCAATGGGAATGCCACTCCACCCCCGTTGTTGATAACCGGAAGCACAGCCTCAATGACGGATCAACAGTTGTGGGTCTTATCAGGACTCGTAAAAATAATCAATTACACTGACCAAGTGATGATAATCACTCCGCGCCAGCTTCTCGTGGATGGCGCAGAGTGGTCGGTACACAGCTTTGTTTTTCAAGAACTCAAGAAGCAACCGCCGCCTAAACAGCCTTCGGCTGTGGTGCTAGGCCGTCAGCAGGAAGACTTCAGGCTCAATTTGCTTTTTTCCAAAGACAACTATCCGAAGAACCGTTCTGGCGTCGTACTCTTTCAAATTGGCAACAACGAGGAGCCGCTGGCGATCAAGGTGCAGCTTGGATCATCGTACAGTTGAATGCCTCAGCTATGTGGATTGCAGGTTATGCTTGCCTGTGGGCGACAAAAACCCGCCATCTCTGGCGGGGTAAGAAGTGGCCTTAGACTTTTCAGCAGTCCATCGTTACATTCTCTGAATCCTGCTGCGGACTGCTTTGTATTTCTGGAGAATTTCCTCGTCACCGCTTGTCCAATCTGACAGGACTGGAAATGTGAACACAGCGGTTTCCAGCGTGAAAGCCAAAGCCGTCTTGTCCTGAAACCGGATGGCAATTGCGTAATACTCGCTGTCGGAAAAGATTTCCACGTTGTCCACCAGTTTGCCTCTGACTTCGGGAAAATCTAGGACTTCGCTTGTGTGATGATGTTCTGAGTCTTTACCATTAAGGCCAGCCATTTTGCCTCCTTAGTAGGCGATTTGGTTAGAGGCGCGTTCGGTCTCAACCACCGGGCGCGTCTCGCGGTTATTGTCTTGCTAAGTCTCAGCCGTGCGCACGGCAGAAACTCAGCCCTTTTCTTTCTTCAAGTATTCAACTAAAGCCGTGTGCAAGATGTCCTGATTAGTGCGCCGTGTCTTTGCACTGAATGTCTTCAGCCGGACAAACAGAGATGGCTCTAATTTGACCGTCTGTGTGACTGGTTTCTCATCTTCAGCTTTGCTTTTAGATTTCATGCACTCACCAGCCGTGCAACTGTGGTTTTAGAGAGGCCCGTTTCACTGGCAATCTGCCCAAGGCTCAGGCCAGAGCGCCGTAATTCAGCCAGCCTGTTGTGGTCGTACTGTATACGCGGCCTTCCACCTATGCGGCCTTGCAGCTTTGCCCTCTGCAAGCCAGCAATCGTTCGCTCACTCAGACGGACACGCTCTTGCTTTGCAATCGTGGCCAGAATCGAAATCACCGCGTCTTTGAACAGCCCACAGGAATCCAAATATTGCTCACTGAATGACCGATAGCCTACGCCGTATGCCGTGAGCCTCTGAAGGTACTGTAATGTTTCGTACACACCCTCACGCGAGAACCTGTCCAAAGACCAGAATAGTACCGTATCAAACTCACGGCGGGATGCTGCTGCAAACATAGCCTGAAATTGCTCACGATCACCACGCTTGCCGCTTGCGTGATCTGCAAACTCAGCCACAATCGGCCAGCCCTGCTTTAAGCAGAACTCTCTTAGCTGCTGGAGTTGGTTCGCAACGTCCTGGCCTTTATCGCGGGTACTCACTCTGCTGTAAAGCGCAACGTTCATGAACTCAGTTATTACTCGTATCAGTAAACGAGTCAAGCGGAAACTGTGCCAAAAAGGGCCGTTTGTGGAACGCGCAAAGGCATGGCCGCAAGTTATTGATTTGTCGTGCTGGCGAACAGCAGAATTTAGGCCCGTTTTTGGAACGATGGACGGACTGCCGATTCTGGCCGCAGGGATACTCTGACCTGTCCACCTGAACACGGATGGCTTAAATCGAATCTGAACGCGATTGTCGGGCATTTTATTGCAATACTGAACTCATGTACTCAATGGCTCTTGAACTAAGTTACGGCCTAGTCGGGTCCCATATTCCATTGCGGAAGGTAGGCGGGGAGTCCCCCCTGCCCTGGCTGCTCGTTTTCCGTGCTGGCGTGGCCTCAGGAGGTGATCTTTTCCATGCTGGCGATCTTCCAACGCTAACTGGTATGTGAACATTATGACTTTTTGGAAATGTGGCTCGTCGCCAGTGTTTTCGCGGGTTCCGCGCAATATGTCCGTGTTGTCGCCCAAACTGCAATAAATGGACGTAAGTCATTGATTTTAAAAGAAAAAGCGAAGATTCACGCACGGGCTGAAACAGGTGCGGTGATTTGCGAAAATTCAGCCAAAAACGGAGATTTTTGCTTTAGAAAACTGCTCTAAATCGTGTTCGGAAGGCGCTCTGGAAAGCGAAAAATCGCGTATGGTGTACGCACAAACTTACGGCGCTTTGACTCCCTGTTCACAAGACCCCTATAAAGCCAACAAAGATTCAGGCGAAGAACACGGGACAACTACGTGTTTCCCCAATGGGTGCTTAGGGCAATTACTTTACAGATCAACAACACGAAAACATTTAGTCTGCCCGCGCTTGACTAACTCTTTACAGGAGGTATACGTAAGCTACATCCGATTTTGCAGAAATGCGGGCATCAGTCCCGCATCATTCCAGCAGTGGTTGGCACTGATGGAATGCCTGTTAAGTCGGAGGTAGTTGCAACTCAAACACACGGCCAAGGCGAATGCTGGATCGCCGGAACCGTTGGACATAACCCGCCAGCAGCGGCTAGTGGAATTAGAACAGCTTGCCGACATCTTCCTAAGCATCTTCTGTGAGTTATCATCAGCGGAGCGAGCCAACATGATGTCGGATAATGCTGAATTAAAGGCCGCATAATTTCCCTATAAGCACGAAGGAGTTGGCTTATGAAACAGGGACAGGCAAATGGGGCTATTGTCTACGTCCGCGTTTCCACGGATGAGCAGGCAAATGGCCCCCTCAACCTGTTGAATCAGGAGCAGCGGTGTCGCGATTACTGCGAACGGAATAACCTGGAAGTCATCAGAGTCTTTATCGATCCTGGTGAGTCTGCCCGTTCAACGGATCGGCCTGCTTTTCAGGAGATGCTCACGTTTTGCAGAGCGAACCGGCGCAAGATCGCTTGTATTGTTGTCCAAGACCTCAGCCGTTTTGCGCGTAATCTTCAAGATCAAATGCGAACATTGTACGAGTTGAATGCTGTCAATATCGTGCTCCGTTCCGTATATGAGAGCAACATCGATGAAAGCCCTGAAGGCAAGATGCAGGCTGGCATCTTTGGGACATTCAACGAGTACTTCTCGAATTCATTGTCTAAAAAAATGAAGGACAGGACGCGGCAAGCTGTATTGGCTGGGCGCTTCCCTTGGAAAGCACCGATTGGTTATCTCAATAACGGCAGGAAGGACGGAGCGAACATCGAGCCTGACTCTAAACGTGCACCATTTATCCGACGTGCATTTGAACTGATGGCGCGTGGCACACATAAGAAATCTGATGTCTTGAAGATGATTACAGACAAAGGGTTGTTGACCAATAGGGGAAAGCCTTTATCAGCTCAGACGTTCCAACAAGTATTACGCAATTCGCTTTATGCGGGCTGGGTCACATTACCGAGCGACCCAGACTTCTCGCCCGTGCGTGGTTTGCATCAGTCAATTGTTACCCAAGAGCAATTCGATTGTGTGCAGACGATTCTCAGTGGAAGAAAACTGAGCGCAGCCCCGAAACGCAAATTTAATCCTGAACTCCCGTTGAAATGTCTGGTCAGGTGTGAGGCATGTGGAACACCTCTCACAGGTGGATTCGCCCAAGGCCGGACTAAAAAATATCCACGGTATTGGTGTCGGAAATCGGGCTGCCGTACTGTTAAACTCGCCGCGCAAGAACTTGAAACTGAATTCCTAGGACTTCTGCAACAGTTAGCTCCCGACCCGAAAACTGTCTCAGAGTTTCCAAAGATCGCAGCAAGAGTTTGGACTGAAAAACAAGGTGACACACAAAAGCAAATTACCAGATTGACAGCCCGTCTCGACGAGCAGAAGAAACTCAGGAAGGAACTCCGCAACAAATTCTTGTCTGGCAGCTTTTCTGACAGTGAATACAACGAAGCCAAGGTGGAGTACGACGCTGAGATCGCGGTTATAGAGGACGAGCTACGCACTCTTGACTCACAGCGGAATACGATGGATGTGTTCGTGCGTTTTGCCGAGTTGCTTCTGATGGATGTTGCCCGTGCCTGGCAGATCGCTAAGCCGGAACAACGTCAGCGGGTTCAAAATCTGCTGTTCCATGATGGTTTGCAGTACTCGCCGGAATCAGGGATTTTGAACCGCTCTAAGTCCAGCCTGTTCACTATGTTGGAGAAAGTTTCAGACAAAAATGGATTGTTGGCGTCCCCGACGGGATTTGAACCCGTGTTACCGCCGTGAAAGGGCGATGTCCTAGGCCGGGCTAGACGACGGGGACGCTGGTTGTAAGGTGAATTTCCTTACAGACGGCGGGACTTTCAGACAACTTTGATACTACCAGCCAGCAAAACAGGCTGTCAAAAAAACACCTGCGCGGCTGCCTGGTCTTATCAGTCCAATGCCGGAAGCGCCACGATGTCATTGCGACAATGAATCATCCCAGGCCCAGAGTTTCGACGTTCATGCTGCGATCGTAATACGTCAGGTTTTCCGGGCCTCCTGATTTGTTTTTGTTCTTGCGGTCCTGCCGGGTCTTCTCTGGTGTGAAGGTAAACTTCGTATAGAGTTCCTCGTTCCATCCATACCGGGATGTATTCTGCCGTTGTTTTGACGAGGCATGAGTATAGAAGTATGTAATCACCAGTGTTCTGGGCCCCTGCGCTGATGTGATGACTTCAACATCGGAATACCTGACCGATCATCTTAGAGTATTTTTGATCCTTCACCACAACAAAGATATCCTATTGTCTGAGTATTTTTTCTTCTTTATTTCACGCACCGCAGTCGATACAATTCGCCCAATTGAAAGTGCTGGTTATTCCTTTGCGTGGGGGAAAATACATGTCTCTAAAAAAGGTTTCCTGTCGATGTCTGCTTCTGCTCCTTCTTATCATTGCTATTGCTGTTGCTGCTGCTGCCCAGAACATTACCGGCTCGATGGCCGGCACCGTGAAAGATTCTTCCGGCGCGGTTGTGCCCAATGCCACTGTGACCGTTACCAATACTGACACGGGCGTGACTGTGCGCACTCTCAAGACTGACGCAACCGGCAATTACTCTGCGCCCCTGCTTCCCATCGGGCATTATTCCGTCAGCATCGAGGCTGCGGGCTTCAGGAAGTTTGTCCAAAAAAATATCGAACTCAACGTGAATGACAAACTCACGGTCAGCACTGCGCTCCAGGTGGGCGCCAGCGGAGAAACGGTGACCGTAGAAGCCAATCCCGTCCAGGTCGATCTGCAGTCGGCTGCCGCTGTAGGCACCGTAACCGGAATCCAGATTCAGGAGCTGGCGCTCAACACCCGCAATTATGAGCAGCTCGTTACCCTGCTGCCGGGTGTCTCCTCCAGCCAGACGACTGATCAGCTTTATGTCGGCGCCTTCGCGCCCATCGGCACCAATGTGATCACCTTCTCCGTCAACGGAGCCCGCACCAGCGAAAACAACTGGACCATCGATGGCTTTGACAACGTCGACCGCGGCTCCAACCTTACCCTGATCTCCTTTCCCAGCGTGGATGCAATCAGTGAATTCAAGGTCGTGCGCGGCGCTTATGATCCGGAATTTGGCCGCAGCGGCGGCGCGCAGGTCAACGTGGTGACCGCCTCGGGCACGAATACTCTTCATGGCCGCGCCTATGAGTTCTTCCGCAACGATGTGCTCACGGCCAACAACTTTTTCAACAAACGCGTTGCTGATCCCACCAAGGCCGTTCCCCGGCCTCCGCTGCGCTACAACAATTTCGGCTGGACTCTGGGTGGGCCGCTCACCATTCCCCACGTCTACAACGCCGGCAAAGACAAAACCTTCTTCTTTTTCTCCGAGGAATTTCGCCGCACCATCACTTACGCCAATCCCAACTTATTTGTGCCGACTGCGGGTGAACGCTCCGGGACGTTCGCCGACAATGTCTGTGTGGCCTTCAACGCCAGCGGAACCTGCACCGCCACCGGCAAGCAGATTGCCTCCATCAGCCCGGTCGCACAGCAATATATTAAGGACATCTTCGGCAACCTGCCGTCAGCCAATGACGCCACTGATCCTCACCTGTTCCGTTCCACGGTTGGCAGCATCTTCAATTACCGTGAAGAAATGCTGAAGATTGACCACGTCTTCGGTCCGCGCCTGACGATTACAGGAAAGTATTTGCATGACAGCATTCCCACCACCGAGCCTCTGGGCATCTTCAATGGGCTCACCGGCATTACCGGATTCCCCGGAGTGAACACCACTTCAACGAATTCACCCGGCCATCAGTACAGCATCCGCTCCACCTCTACGCTGAGTCCCACGCTGCTGTTCGATGGCGGCTATGGATACTCTTACGGCGCAATCACCAGTGACCTCACCGGCATCGCCACTCCTGCCGGCTCGCCTGATATTAAGGTGCCACTGCTCTTTACCAGCACACTCGGCCGTATTCCCAGCATCAGCTTTGGTACTGCTACCGGCTCGCCCACCGGAATCGGCGGCACCGGCCCGTACCGCGACTTCAATACCAATCACAGCGTCTTTGGCGGCCTTACGAAGATTATGGGCAGGCATACTTTCAAGGCCGGCGGCGTGTACTACCACTACACCAAGAATGAAAACTCCGGTAACGGCAACCAGGGCATCTTCACCATCAATACCGCTGGACAACCCACCGCCGGCAACACCCTGTTTGAGCGTGTCTGGTCCAACTTTCTTCTCGGACGCGCCTCCAACTTCCGCCAGGATTCCGTCGACCTCACCGCCATCATCTCCACCAATCAGTTTGAGTTTTATGCCCAGGATGAGTTCCGGGTAAAGTCCAACCTCTCGCTGACCTATGGATTGCGTTACTCCAATTTCCGCCAGCCGACCGACGCCAACAACAAGCTGAGCAATTTTGATCCGCGCGCTTATGACCCGAACAAGTCGCCCTGCATTACGCTGGCAGGCCGCATCGATATAAGTGCCGCAACTTGTCCCCGCGCTGCCAGCTTCGATCCGCTCAACGGATTCATCGTTGCCGGCAAAAATTCGCCCTTCGGTGACAAGGTTTCCAACGAAGACAATAAGAACTTCGCTCCCCGCATCGGCCTGGTCTGGGATCCTTTCAAGGATGGCAAGATGGCCTTCCGCACCGGCTACGGCATCTTCTATGACAGCATTCTTTTCGGCAACGCCGAGAATGATGTCTTCCTCAACCCGGCCCTCAATCCGCAGGTAAACATTCCCAACACCACGCTCGATAATCCGGCCAACGCCGCTGTGGCTGCGCCTTCCACCAGCCCGGCGCGTGTGCGCGGCCTCATCGCCACTCCCTATCACACGCCTTATGTGCAGCAGTGGAGCCTCGATACTCAATACCAGTTCGCCAAAGACTTTCTGCTCGACGTAGGCTACTACGGTTCCAAGGGCACCCACCTGCCCGGCATCATGGATATCAATCAGCCTCTGCCCAACGCCTATCGCACACGAATCCGGCAGTGCGGCGGAGCCATCACCACCAATTGCATCCAGCCGGGAGCGTTCATTACCGGAGCGACCACGCCGCTGCTCAACCAGATTCGCCCGTTCCTGGGCTACGGTGGAATTGATGCCATTGAAACCATCTTCAATTCCAACTACAACTCACTGCAGGTCAACGTGCAGAAGCGCTTCCACGGCAACTCTCTGGTCAACGTGGCTTATACCTGGGCGAAATCGCTGACCGATAACCAGACCGATCGCAGCACCGCTCCGCAGGATTCCTACTGCATCGCCTGCGACTACGGCCCGTCACAGCAGGACCGCCGTCACGTCTTCACCGCCAACTACGTCTACGATCTGCCCTTCTTCAAGTCGCAGCAGGGAGTGCTTGGCCACTTTGCCGGCGGCTGGGAACTCGCCGGGATCATCACCTACCAGAGCGGACTGCCCTTCACAGTAAGTTCGCCCTTTGACGCCGATCCCACCGGGCAGGGCTGCCTGGGCGCCAGCCCCTGCGCCGTTCGTCCCGATCTGGTTGGCAATCCCAATATTGCACCCAACACGCTGGTGAACTGGTTCAACACCTCCGCCTTCGCCGCCGTTCCCGCCGGACAGTTCCACGACGGCACTGCCGGCCGCGGCGTGGTGCGCGGTCCCGGCTTCGGACGCTGGGACCTCTCGCTCTACAAAAACCTCAAGATCACAGAACGAGTGGGTTCGCAGTTCCGGCTGGAAGCCTTCAACGTGTTCAATCACGCCAACTACACCGGCATCAACACCAGCATGAGTTCGTCTACCTTCGGCCAGGTAAACAGTGCGCGCGATCCACGCATCGTCCAGCTCGGCATGAAGGTCAATTTCTGACAATTCAAATCTGCAAAAAAGGCAGGAAGGGAATAGCTCCTTCCCGCTTTTCTTCTTTTTCTTCCTCTGCGCCCTTCGCGATAAATCCAAACGCCGCATCTGCTCGGATTGTATGTAAGCTTGACGGTAATGTTTAGGAGCTGAGTGCTGACTGCTCCTTAATGTACGGTAAAGCTGTTTCGCCCCTACGGGGCTTTGGCCTTTACCCTATCATTTACCCACGTCTGCCGACGTGGGCTCAATAATTACGCGCCTCCGGCGCTTGGTTCTCGTGCCCTTCACGTCCTCTGTTCCCAAGTTTGATGAACAGTCCACGCTAAAGCAAGTGGCATTAGGTGAAGCCCATCAGCTTTTCGCACTGCGCCGCGGTCCTGAAGGCCCGCTCTTCCACCCATCAATGCTCTTAACCGCATTATGAGATGGGTCTAAACTTTTTTGGCACGACTGAAGTTCCTTCGCTCAGCTTAGGACAGGCCATGCCAGGTTACAGGTCTGGCGGATACATACGGCATTTTCAACGGTTATAGCCTCCATTTGAATTGGCTGAGATGAAGCGGAACACGGAACAACTGGAGTTAAGTCCCTTCACTGCTTCACATCTGCTGTTCCGGTTGCTGTTCCGTGTTCCGGTTCAGAAGTGGAACAAAGCGCTTCAGGAAGATCCTCAAAGTATTTCTGTCACAACGGCAGGAAGCGTTTACGTGCATAGCCACGGACTGAGCCGAGCTCGCCGGTGCGCTGCTTGTCTGGGAAGATGGGGAAATGAGCTTGTCCATGATCTCAGAAGCATGGGGCAGGGGGCCATCAACAGCCTGAGGCGCAGCTGCAACGGTTTCAGCAGGTTGCACCAGTGGCTGATAGCCTGGAGGAAGATGACCGCCGAATGCCTTTTCAGCCTGCTGGAGCAAGTGAAGGTCGGCGGGAGTAGCAGGGGCGTCCATATCAGAGAACGCAGAAGGATTAGATCGAACATTCATGCTGCGCCCCTGTGGGTCTACTTCGGCGCGGAGCTTTTGTTCAGGGGTTTCCATTCCCCGTTTTCGCAGCGGATGGGACCGTCGGCGGACTGCATGACGCTGTTGGCAGCAAAATCGGAAAATCCCTCGCAGCCGCAGAATCCGCTTTGTTTTGCCGGGGCCGGCTTACACATAGAATTGAGCATCACGGCAAGAGATTTGGCGCTCCGCTCACGCAGTTCTTTGCTGGTGCGCACCCAATCCAGATGGGTTTCACGAGAACGAGGGTCGAAAGGCAGATTCACCACACGGGCGCACATCTGTTCGCTGGAGTCTGGTGTTCGCATCACCGTGCCCTCGGGATATTCCTTATTCTGGGCGACGCAGCTCACCAGCGGCCGCCAGCCATTCTGACCGCATTGCATTGCCCCTTTGCCGGAACGCGCCATGGCACCGGCGGGAAAATCCGAAGAGCCTTCACAGCCGCAAGACCCCTCTTTCTTGCCTGCCGTGGGCCGGCAAAAGGAGTTCAGGTTTTTGTCTGAAGCATCAGGCAGGGTAATGATTTGGCTGCTGCGTTCCTGGGCCTCTTTGCTCATGCGAATCCACTCCGAATGATAGCCCTGACCGGCAGGAGAGGGATTGGAGGCGCGAACACACATCTGTTCTGGAATGCGTTCACCGTTGATCACTGTTCCTTCCGGATAAGAGACACCGGCAAAGCGACATGCAACTTGGCCGGCGTTGTCTGGCTTTGCCTGGGCGTGGCTGGCAACAGCAATCAATGCGAGTACACAAATGATGATGGTTTTCGCAGCGGATTTCATTCAGGGCAGTATCCTTTCACTGCCACCAAGAACGCTACGCGGCGGCTTTCTTGCGGGGAAGTTAAATCTCTACCGCAAAGGCCGCAGAGAACGCAGAGGAAGCGATGCCGTTTGTTGGTCCCATGTTCCCCATGCGTCGCCCTTTCTCTCAAATGAATTGATCAGTGCGAATCAGTTCATCAGTGGTAAGGTTTTTGTTTTTTTTAGATTCCTCTGCGCCCTTTGCGTCCTCTGCGGTACTGTTCGTCAAATTCTTCTCGACTCACGAAAGATTTATCCCTCGCAGCCGAGGGCGGCCAATGCCACTTACTTAAGACAATTTAGCCTGATTGTGTCGCCCCTAACGGGGCTCTGTTCTTCGATCAACCTTTTCCCACGTCTTCCGACGTGGGCTCAATAATCACGCGCCTCCGGCGCTCGGCTTATCGTGACCTTTTCTGCGCTCTTTCCCAAGCTGTTGAGCAGTCCCATGCTTAAGTAAGTGGCATTAGCAGAGGGCGGCTGCGCTCCATAATGATTTTCGTTTTTGGTTGCGGCTCTGCTGCGCTGCGGTTAAAAGGTTTTTGGTTGTGGCTCCGCTGGGTACTTATTGTCCCAGCACCAGCGGCAGGCCGTTCTTCTGGTTTCCGATCATTACGATCTTGGTGTTCGCGCTTTTCGCCAGGGCTTCTGTCGCTTCGATTCCTTTCCATTCGAGCAGTTGCGGGCTGATGCCCTGGGCAACGATCTGCTGGAAGTCGTGAATGCCCTGGGCTTCGATTCTCTTTCTTTCGGCTTCCTGGCGTTCTTTTTGCAGGCGGAAACTCATGGCCAGGGATTCCTGCTCGGCCTGCTGCTTGGTTTCGATAGAGGCGCGCAGTGCGTGCGGAAGCTGGATATCGCGCAGCAGGATGTTTTCGATCACGATGCCACGGGGTTCCAGGGAGGCCTGAAGGCTGGTCTTGATCTCGTCTTCCACCTGCTTGCGGGAGCTGGAGTAAAGAGTATTGGCAGAGTGTCCGGCGGTGGTGTCACGGATGACCGAGCGCAGAGTCGGCTCAACGATGGTGGCGGAATAGTTGCTGCCGATGCTGCGGAAGACCTCGGAGGCCTTGTCGGGATTCAGGTGATAGATAAGGGAAGTATCGATTTCAAGATTTAAACCTTCACTTGAAGGAGTAGAGGTATGTTCTTCCTGGGATTGGGTGCGAATGGTGAGCACATTATTGATTTTGAAGGGAGAGACAAAATGAGTTCCTTCAGGCAGCACCTCACCGGTGACGCGTCCAAAAAAGGTCAGGATACCGGCATGGCCGGGCGGTACGTAGGCCACGCAAGCCCATAGTGAAATGACAACTACGAGCACAGCGAGGATTCCGAGGAAGGCTTTTCCTTTGGATGCACCAGTATCGATGATTTGCCCCACAGGGTGTTGAAATTGCATGAGAGGTTCTCCTTAACGAGTTGTGACTCCCCGTGTGGTGCAGACACACAAGTCCGGACGGTATGGCCGGTCTGCGTCCACAATGTTTGATTCTTGGATCAGGGAATCTGTCTGTAGAGTACTGGCAGTGGGGAGAATGCTCTAGGAAAATTTTTCAGAGACAGGGAATTCCTACCTGCCCAGAATCTACACTGACCATGTAAGTGCTTTATTTTCAATGTGTCAGAAATGGCATTGAGGGTGCTATTACACGTAACAGACGAAGTGGCGCGCATCGGGGCGCTTTCGAAACGGATCTAACGGCCAGAGGTCCTTCGAAAGTGCCCCGTTGCATTTGGAGCACTTAGCAGCTAGCAATTAGCACCTGGCTTTGTGATCCGGGGCGGCGCTTCTCGTGGCTCCGTAAGGCGCTTCCGAATCTGCCATCGCAAAAAAGCTATGGCGCTGGCTTCGCCAGCTCTGTTCCTTATCTATTTCTCTACCCACAGCTTGCGCTGTGGGCTAGAAGAATGCCGCCAGCTTCGCTGGCTATGTCCCAAAAACACACGGTCAGAGCACTAGCCGAAGTTCGTCACGGTGCGGTTGAATTCCGCGATTTTTAAGGTTGTCATCGTGACAAGTCTTTTATCCTCAATCCCCAGATTCAGAAAAGCGATGTAGTGCAGACCTACCCTCTTGCGGCCAACCAGAGCCGGTGGCAAACTCGGCCCCAGATGTTTTTGCGGCCGCATCAACGA
>QHVI01000124.1 GCA_003223515.1 Candidatus Angelobacter sp. Gp1-AA117 | reverse complement strand
CGCTCCTTCCTGCGCTCGTTGGGCTACTTGTCGAATAGGCAATTTACAAGGTGAACTCCTTTCAGTTCACAAGATCAGGCAGACTTCGCCTGGCGCTCCGAATGACGCGAATTTACGCGAATCAGAAGATTGGGTACGCAGAAAAGACCCCAGAAAATTCTTCGCGGCTTGGGACGAATTTGATTGTTAGCAATGCAGAGCATCTGGCAGATTCTCAAAAATGCGCGATTAAGAGCCCATCTCATATTCAAATGGCTCTCGTAAACCCAAGTGCCGAAGGCACGGCATGAAAGTAGCCCGCCTGGAGCGCGGCGGAATGCCGGTTTAATATCCGTTGGCGTGAAAAGTCCCGAAGGGACGGCTAATTTCTGGCTATTCGCTCGCTGAAAATTTGCCGGAATGCCAGTCCAGCGAGCTCTTGAGCGGCTCAAATTTTTCCGGCATCGTGATCTCCCGCCCTTGCAGATCCAGGAATGCCGCTTTGTGCAGGTGATTCTCAGGCTTCAACTTCAGGCTGGGAGAGATGGCGACGCGGCGCTTCGAGTCCACTGACATCAAACAGCGGTCAAACACCCGGTCATGCAATCAGCAGTTCGCCAAACTGGGTGGACCTTGGGTTCCTGGCTATTGTGTTTTGAGTCCGCAAGCGGAGGTTGCTTATGAAAACCTCCAAACCCACTATCGCCAGAAAGACACGACTGAAGGCGGCTGTGTCCGATGGCCCGCTTCCCCGATGACCCGATTGGGTGACGGTACTATAGGGCTAGTGCTTCCGGTTCCTATAGGAGATATACCTCAGTAGATACTGAGGTAGTCTTTTCATTGACTTATGCGGGAAATCCCAGTAACTTTTGAAGTCTCCCCGGCTTAAAAAGGTATATACGTGTCTTTAAGAATTTTATTCGCTGATGACAGCATGACAGCCCAGAACATGGGTAAGAAGATCCTTACCGATGCGGGCTATGATGTCATCGCTGTAAGCAATGGCGCTGCCGCGGTAAAAAAAATTGCGGAGCATAAACCGGACATCATCATCCTGGATGTCTACATGCCGGGGTACACCGGCCTTGAGGTCTGCGAGAAGGTACGCGCCTCGATTGATACTTTGAAAACTCCAGTGCTGCTGACGGTCGGCAAGCTGGAACCCTATCGGGCTGAAGATGCCAACCGCGTGAAGGCGGATGGAGTGATCATCAAGCCGTTCGAAGCCAGCGACCTCATCGCCATTGTCAAGAAGCTGGAAGAGCGAGTGGTCCACAAATCAGATCCAGTTGGAGAGCAGACCATCCTGCTGGATCGCCCGCCGGATTTCAGCCAGTTCCAAGCCCGCGCCGAAGCCCCGGTTGCAGCAGAACGTGCCGGTGCCCATGTTCCAGACCCGCAGGAGAACAAAGTGCAGGGCACCGTGGATGTTCCCGACCACATGGCCATGGCTGCGGTTTTCAGCGATCTGCTGGGAACTGAGCCGGTGCATAACATGGAGCCATTCCAGGCCGCCAATTCCAATCATGCGGAATTCCATGTTGCGGCCGGGCCGCAGCACGTAGAGACACCCAGCGCTTCCCCGATTGAGCCGCAGGTGGAAGAGGTACCCTCTGGGTTTTCGGTGGAGCCAAATGTCGAGAAGGCGCCCGCTGCGTTGGCCGTGGAACCACAGGTTGAACATGCGCCTATTCCGTTTCCGGTCCAGCCCCACGCCGCAAGTGCTCCCCCGGCGATCGATTTTCATTCCGCGGCAAAATCTGAGCTGAAGATCAGCCTGGTGCACTCCAGCGGTCCAGTACAAGTTGAACCCGCCGAAGAGACCATGATCATGCCCGCCTATAAAGAGCCGGAACATGATCAGGCCATGGCTGCGGCCATGGAAATTCCTGTTCAGCACGATCCCGGCTTTGAACCCGCTGGACCGCAGGAACCGATGGAAGCGGCTTCTTCGCCCGATCCTGAATTGCAGCCCAGTTTTGGGGAACAGGGCAAAGCCGAGATCCATGCATCTGCCGATCCGGGTCTAATGGCTGAATCCAGTTCCCTGCAGGCTTTTCCAACCAAGTTCGGCGCGGAGAATGCCGAAGACGTGCCTGTGGGCGTCGCCTCAGACTTGCCGGATTCTCCGGAAACAGCCGCAATCTACACGGGCACCGAAACGCGCAGCGTCAATGACGATGATTTCGAGGCACGCGTGGCTGCCGCCCTGGCTGCCTATGACCAGGCAGCAGAAATGGAAATCACTCCCGAGCCTCAGGCCGCAAGCCACGAGGCCGAAATGCCGGTTTCTTTCGAATACGTTCCTCCAGTAAGCGCGCCGGTGCAGGAAAAGGCTGTGGCTGAAGCCGAGGCGGTACACGTACCCGAGGCGCAGGCCACGGCAGTGCTGCCGGTAAAGCATGAATCTGAACCGCCTACGGCCGTGATTGCGCCCTACGTAGTCGCTAAAACGGAAGCCGTTCAGAAGGAAACCGAACAGGCCATTGTTGCCGGGATTGAAACCGCGATGCCGATGACGGCAGCCACCGACGCTTCACAGGCGGGCCCAGAAAGCCAGCGTGTGATTGCGGATGTGGTGCATCGCGTGATGGAGCGTTTCAAACCCGAGCTCATCGCCGAGATCGTTCGCGAACTGAACCTGCAGAAGTAGTCCCATCCCATTGGTATCCAGGAGCGCTGCTGCGAGGCAGCGCTCCTGTTTTATCGGGAATTCTTCCGCATCACCCATGTCGTCATACAGCGCTGGTCCTGCACCACCGTGGTCTTCAACGGGTCGAGCAGTTGCCCTCCTAACTCTTCCGTAAGACGCAGGACCATGGCTTCATCGACCAGATAACGCTCAGAACTATCGGGCAAGAAGCAGCGCCGTCCGCGGATCAGCTTCATGCGGCCTTCCATACCGATCGAAGATGCCAGGCGGCAGAAGAACAGTCCACCGGGTTTTAGAATGCGCCACGCGCCGTGCAGCATGGCCTGAAACTGCGCATCATCCCTGGCGAAATGCAGGACAGCACTGCAGATCAGGACATCGGCAAAGTCATCAGGGAATGACGATTGCTCGATTGATTCCGGGCGGAAGTTGGTTGCAGGCAATTCGGGCGCGAGCGATGCAGAGAGACGGCGGATGCTCGCAACAGCCTGTGGATCGGCATCGATCCCGCAGATGTCATAGCCTTCTCTGAACAGATAAACGAGGTTGCGTCCGGAGCCACACCCGGCGTCAAAAATCTTCATCCCTGGAGTGATGCGGCCACGCAGAAGCTGGTCGAAGAGGTAGATGTCGATTTGTCCGAATTGCTCTTGAAGAAAGCACTCAGCCGTCAGCATTCAGCACCCAGCCTCTGAACATTGCCAAAATTGCCATAATTTGTAATTGCCATAATTTGAAAATCAAAGACGGTCAATCAGCGTCAATCAGCGAAATCAGTGTCATCAGCGGTAAGGTTTTGCCATTCGATTCACGTCATTCGCGGCTTACTTAGGTTCCCGATCGCGCCAATTCTACGGCCCTTACCAGTGCCTGGGCTTTATTGAGGCACTCTTCGTATTCGCTTTCAGGAACAGAATCCGCCACGATGCCCGCACCGGCCTGGACCCAGGCTTTCCTGCCTTTCATCAGCATGGTGCGAATGGCGATGCAGGAATCCAGGTTTCCAGCAAAATCTGCATACAAAACAGAGCCGCCATAGATGCCCCGGCGCACCGGCTCGAGTTCCTCAATGATCTCCATAGCGCGCACTTTGGGCGCCCCGGTGAGGGTTCCGGCAGGAAAGCAGGCGGCGAGGGCGTCCATGGGTGTGAGGTCTTTGCGCAGGGTGCCTTGCACGGCAGAGACCAGGTGCATGACGTGCGAGTAGCGCTCGATAAACATCAGCTTGGGCACGCTGACCGAGCCAAACTCGCTCACCCGGCCTACGTCATTGCGTCCCAGGTCAACCAGCATCACGTGTTCGGCGCGCTCTTTTTCATCGCGCAGAAGCTCCTGCTCCAGCCGCAGGTCGTCGGCTTCGTCTTTGCCGCGTTTACGAGTTCCGGCAATGGGACGATACTCCAGCTTGCGGCCGGTCACGCGAACCAGCATCTCCGGAGACGAACCCAGCACCGTCATATCTTCCATGCGCAGAAAATACATGTATGGAGAAGGATTCACACGCCGCAATGCGCGGTAGATGTCAAACGGAGGGACTCCCGGCTCCAGTTCCAGACGCAGCGAGATGACCGCCTGGAATACATCTCCAGCGGTAATGTATTCCTGGATCTTCTTTACGGTCTTCAGGAAGTTCTGCTTGCTTGAGGAAATCGTGACCCTGGGCTTGCCTGGTTTGGGTTTGGCCGGTGCAAGTTGTTTCCTGGAAAGAGGCACGGCCAATTGTTTTTCGATGTGTGCTATCTCGCGGAGAGCCTGCTCGTAGGCTTTCTCAGGAGACTGCTCGCGCACGTCAGCCGTGACGATGATATAGATCTCATGACGGACGTGATCGAACGCCAGCAGCCGGTTGAAAAACATAAACGTTGCATCGGGAACCTTGAGATCATCCTTCGCAAGCTGTGGAAGCTTTTCAAGCTGCCGCACCGCATCATGGGCAAAAAAACCCACTGCTCCGCCTGTAAACGGCGGCAGGCCGGGAACAGCGGCAGGCCGGTGCTCGGTAAGCAGGCCATTCAACGTCTGAAATATGCTGCCTTCCATGGTCTGTTTTTTGTTGCGGCGTTCGAGGGTAAGCCGGCGGCCATGGGCGCGCAGCACCATGTAAGGACGCGCTCCGACAAAGGTGTATCGCCCGATTTTTTCTCCGCCCTCCACCGATTCGAGAATGAATGCGTTGGGCTCCGCTGCGGCAATGCCCAGGAATGCTGAAACCGGAGTCCTCAGGTCGGCGGGAACGGTCCTGGCGACGGGTATGACGGTGGCCTGTTGAGCGAGCCGCGCGAACTCCTTGAAGTCAGGGACGAGCATGGAAATCATCTTACCTGATTACCTGATGGCTTCCGGTGGTTCCATAACACATGTCTGCCAGGACAATGCCCGAAGTGTACGTTTAGTTACTTGTCCGCTCCTAAAAGATTGACTCCATAGGGGTTTCTTGGACTATACTGGCGGAAATTTCACCGAAGTCTCCCCTAGTTGAAGCCTCTTGATGTTCTGTTTTTAAGAACGTAAGGAAAGTTGATATCACCGATTGGTTGCAAATGCTCAGGTGATAAATGCAGGTGAGCGGATGCTAGTTAGATTCTGGGGAGTTCGCGGTTCTACTCCGACCCCCCAGTCAGAAAATTTACGGTACGGAGGCAATACCTCCTGTGTCGAAGTGCGCATGAACGGTCATATCTACGTGTTTGACTGTGGCACCGGCTTCCGCAATTTAGGCAAACAACTGTGCCAGGAAACCAACGGACATGCGGTCACTGCTCATATCTTTCTTTCGCATTTCCATTGGGACCACATTCAGGGAATTCCCTTCTTTTCTCCTCTTTATAGCGACCGCGGCAGCCGCTTTTACTTCCATTCGTCGAGCCGGACGCGGGGACTGCAGCGCGCCATCGAAGCGCAGATGTCTGACCCGTACTTTCCGGTCAATATGAACGAAATGGCGGCGCACCGCCAGTTCTTCGACATAGAGGAAGGCACTGTTCCTTTCGATCACTGCTCCATCCAGGCCAAATGGCTGAACCATCCGCAGGGCTGCCTGGGGTTCCGCATCGAGTCGGAAGGCAAGGTGCTGGTCTATGCCACCGACAATGAACCGGGCGACCCCGTCTTCGATAAAGCGGTGCGTAAGCTGGCTGAGGGCGCAGACATTCTCATCTACGATGCCCAATACCTGCCGGAAGAATACGCCGCCACGAAACACGGCTGGGGACATAGCCACTGGCGTGAAGCAGTGAACGTGGTCATGGAAAGCGGCGCCAAAGAGCTGATTCTCTTCCACCATGACCCTGACCACACGGATGAATGCATTGACAACATCGTCGTGAAAGCCCGCGAATACTATCCCAAGGTGCGGGCGGCTTCTGAGGGCATGGAAATACTTCTTTAGCTCGTAAGATCCTCGCGAGAGGAGGCATTCTCGGATTTACCGCAGCGTGGCGAGCCACAACCAAAAGTCTTTTACCGCAGAGGGCGAGCCACAACCAAAGGCTTTAACCGCAGAGGGCGCAGAGGACGCAGAGGAAGAAAAGGAGAGAAAGAAAAAAGAGAAAGAGAAGAAAGAAAGAAAGAAAGAAAGAAAAAGAAAAAAAAGAGAATTTGCAGGGGCCTGAGTGCTACTTGAAGAACTCATTCATCTCGTCATACGGAACCATGTCCTTGAGCATCAGGCTGTAGGTGCCAGCAGTCTTCACCTCGTGAGCAATTTTGCGCAGCAGGCCCAGAACAGAGCGCATCGGACCGGAGCCCAGGCTCACGCGCTTCACTCCCAAGGCCTTCAATTCCGGAATGGACGGCGCGCCCATCGTAGCCAGAATATTGACCGGAGATTGAAGTGCCTGCACCACTGCCCGGATGTGGTCAGGGTTTTTCAATCCGGGAACAAAGATGCAATCGGCGCCTGCTTGCCTATAGGCCTGGCCGCGCTCGATGGTGTTGCGCAGCGCTTCTTCCGGTGTGGGGCCTTTCTGCCAATAAGCGTCAGTGCGCGCATTGATCACCAGATGAATCCCATTTTGCTCACCAGTTTTGCGGGCCGTCTGGATGCGGGCAATCTGGCCGGAAATCTGGTAGAGCGGGCCGAACTCACCGTGTCCGGGCAGCGCATCTTCCAGGTTCACTCCAACCGCGCCGGCGGTGATTACGTCTGCAATGGAGCGTTCAAGCTGGTTCTTTTCAGAAAAGCCGGCTTCTATGTCGGCAGTCACTGGAACATCGACTACAGATGCGATCCGCCGGATAGCACTGACCATCTCCGGCCAGGGAAGATATTGTCCATCGGCATGCCCCAGGGCATTGGCTACGGCTGCGCTGCTGCTGGCAAGGGCGGGGAATCCGGCATGCTCCACGATCACAGCACTGGCTGCATCCCAGCAATTGACAAGAATCAGCGGGTCAGTACCCTGGTGAAGCTCCAGTAAACGGTTGGCCTTTTCTGATTGGGTCATGGACACGAATATAGCATTCAGATCCTTGTGGACCATGCTAGAGGAGGCCGCTCCATACAGCAATCACATCCTCGTGAACCTTAAGGACCATGCGAGAGGAGGCATTCTCGGATTTACCGCAGAGGGCGCAGAGGACGCAGAGGAAGAGAAGAAAAGAGAAGGAAGAAAAGAAGAGAAAGAAAAGAAAGAAAAGAAAAGAAAATTAAGAAAATAAGTAAGGGTATGTCGTTGTGCTTCCTTCTTGGTTGTTTAAGAGATTCTGCCACGCAGCCGAGGGCGGCTAATGTCACTTACTTTGCACATTCGAGCATGAATTTAAAAGAATTTTCGCATGGGCGGGCAGCAGCGGGGCAGATTCCTCCGCCCTACTCACGCGCTGAAGAAAACGCGCGTGAGCTTAGCGGGCGTTCGGAATGACATCTCTCATTGGGATACAGCATGGTGTCCCTAAAGTAAGTGGCATTAGCCGAGGGCGGCTGCGCTCCATATTTTTTATTTTCGTTTGCGTCTTTGCGTCTTTTACGTCCTTCGCATCCTTTGCGGTTAATCGCACAATGCTTCTGGTCGCGTAGCTCTCAGGGGTGAAGCGCTTTCAACAGTTCCGTGAGAACACCTTGTAACAGCATGGTGGAGCAGACATCCTCGGGTTTTCCTTCGGCTTCGCTCAGGACAGGCTCTCCACTCCGTCCTCCCTCCTACGTCGGTCGGACTGCGGTCGGAATGACAAGAGAGATGTGAATTCCTTCTCCTGCCTCTCCCATACTCCTTCCACCCCTCGTCGGACTCCGGTTGAATGACAAGAGGGGTGTGGATTCCCTACACCTCAACCTAAAATGCTCTAGTGTAGTGTTTCCTAAATGTGTGTACTTATCAGTTTGGTTCGCAATATTGCACCGAAAGGGGTTAGCCACATCGCATCTGTACACTTAATTCGGAAACACTACACTAGGTTCCGGACATCCGCCGGGCTTGCTCACGGGTTAGATCCTTGATCGTACGCGCCAGATCGGCGGGATCGGTGGTGGTATGGATGATGGCGTCCGCCAGCTCCGCATTTTTGATGCTGGCCAGGTAGAGCATGACCAGTTTTGTAGCCGGGCTCACCTGCTTGATCCTGCGCGCGATCCGGGTTCTCTCAGCCTCAGGAACACCATGCCCGAGAACCACGACCTTAAATTCATGCTCCTCAATCAGCCGCATGACTTCGCTGAACGAGGTGGCGCAGATGACCTCATAGGCTGCAGCTTCCAGGCACTGCTTACGCCTTTGCACCAGATCAGCCAGATAATTTACCAGAAGAATCTTCTCCATCTTCTCCATCTTTTCCTCGCTGCAATTTGGAAATGGCTGGAAGGCATGAAGCAGCTAACAGCGCATGGGAAGGCGTATCAATCCGGGACTGCCGACTATGGTCGATTCCCGGTGGTAATGGCGAGCGGCAAGAATTGAGACGGCAAGAGGAGAAGCTGAGCGAGTCACTACTGCCAGGATCAGCAGTAGCGCCACCAGATATCCCGCCTGCTGCACCGGCAAAATGGGATCGAGATCAACCTGCGGGGCCACAAGGATCACGGCCACCAGCAACGCCAGCAGAAACAGCAGCAACTTGATCATAATCAATCGCATTACGATGCTTGGCTATCTTACTACAATGAGCGGCAGGCCCTCACCGTGTCCCACATCAAAAATGAGCAGAGAAGCATCCCCGGGCTCAAACTGGTGACTGTCGTACGCTTGCCTCGCGCCATGGGGCTATCTATACTTTGGAAGTTTGCCCTAATCTCTCTGGAGTACGAATGAAAACAGTATCTCTTGAACAGGAATTAAACCCGTGGGAGGCGCAGGCCGCCCGCTTCGATTTTGCCGCCCAGAAGCTCAACCTTAGCGAAGGCCTTTGGAAAATCCTCCGCCATCCCAGCCGTGAAATCATTGTCTACATACCCGTTGCCATGGATGACGGACGCCTGGAAGTTTTCACCGGATTCCGCGTACAGCACTCTATTGCGCGCGGGCCAGCCAAGGGAGGCGTGCGTTACTCGCCGGACGTGACGCTCGATGAAATCCGCGCCCTGGCCAGTTGGATGACCTGGAAATGCGCGGTGGTAAATATTCCCTTTGGCGGAGCGAAAGGCGGGATCATCGTCGATCCGAAAAAGCTCAGCCTCGCAGAACTGGAAAAGCTCACCCGCCGCTACACCGCAGAACTCATCGAATTCATCGGCCCTGAAAAAGACGTTCCCGCACCCGACATGAACACCAACGAACAAACCATGGCATGGATGATGGACACCTACTCCATGCACATGCGGCAGACGGTTACCGCAGTGGTGACCGGCAAGCCGATCAATATCGGCGGATCACGGGGACGCCGGGAAGCCACCGGGCGGGGCGTGATGATCGTCTGCGAGGAAGCGCTGAAGAAGCTGGCGCTGCGCCGCGAGAACACGCGCGTGATCATACAGGGTTTTGGCAACGTGGGGTCCAATGCCGCCAAACTCATGGCCGACATCGGTTACAAGATCATTGGCATTGCTGAAGTGGATGGGAGTCTTTATAACCCCCGCGGCATCAATATCGACGACTTGCTGGAGTACAAGGATCGCAACAAGACCATCGTCGGGTTCACCGGCGCTGAACCTCACAATTCCCGCGAGTTACTGGTGACCGACTGCGACATCCTGATTCCTGCAGCTACTGAGAACGTAATCACCAGCCAGAACGCCAGTGACATCAAAGCCAAGGTAATCTGCGAAGGCGCAAATGGACCAACCACGGCAGCGGCCGACGAAATCCTGGCGGAGAAAAAAGTCTTTGTGATTCCAGACATCCTCGCTAATGCCGGTGGCGTAACCGCCTCTTACTTTGAATGGGTGCAGGATCGCCAGGGCTACTTCTGGACCGAACGAGTCGTCAACGAGCAGCTTGAATTCATCCTGCGCGAATCATTCGAGGAAGTGGTTCGCTACTCCGAGACCCACAGTGTCAACAACCGCATTGCGGCGTATATGCTGGCGATTAACCGCGTGGCGCATACGATCAGAGTGCGCGGCATCTATGCGTAACGGCGTTAACCGCAGAGGACGCAGAGGACGCAGAGGGAATTCATGAGTAAAGATCCTGAGATCAGGCAGTTTGGTGAGAACGCCCTGACGCAGCATGGTTTGAATCATCATTCTCGAGGTTCTTCGTTGCGTCCTCCCTCCTGCGTCGGTCGGACTTACTCAGAATGACAGAAGTTAAATATTGAACTGATTCTGTTCAATATTCTGAAAACTGATTATGTTCAATATTCTGATTGAACTGAATTATGTTCAATATTCTGGCGGTAAGAATCTAACTACTTGTTCCTCTGCGGTCTCTGCAATGCTATTCGTCAAATTCTTCTCGACTCGCGAAAGATTTATCACCGCAGCCGAGGGCGGCCAATGTCACTTACTTTGCACATTCGAGCATGAATTTAAAAGAATTTTCGCATGGGCGGGCAGCAGCGGGGCAGATTCCTCCGCCCTACTCACGCGCTGAAGAAAACGCGCGTGAGCTTAACGGGCGTTCGGAATGACATCTCTCATTGGGAGACAGCATGGTGTCCCTAAAGTAAGCGACATTAGCCGAGGGCGGCTGCGCTCCATGAAGGTACTCTTTTGGTTGCGGCTCCGCCGCTCTGCGGTTAAGTTTTTTACTGGACGACCTGGAGCCGGTGGTCGTTGCTTTGCCAGATCTGTTCACGGGCGGTCCGCAGCAGAATGATGCATCCCAGGCTGGCCATCCCCGGATGCACAATGCTATCCCCATGGATGAGAAAACCGCTGCGTCCGAATGTCCTGGTATCGGAATCGGGATGAAGATGCAGCACGAAAGGGCCGTGGCTGGTGGTGTCTACCGGCGGGCCGAGAATGCTCCATAACCCCTGGGGAATGGGGCCGACATCAGGCTGCGACTGAAGGTCAGGATTGTTTTTGCCTTGAAGATGTCCTGAATAACCCATGGCAATGGTCTTCCCATCGGCATTCAGCATCTCTCCGCTGGATTGCTTATAAGTCCACATCAGCACCTCGCATCACTCTAATGGGTATAACGTACTCTGCGGGCATAAACCTGTTCTGAGGCCGCAAAGCTGTAAGAAAAGTGCATCATTCTGGCATGAGGGCTTGCCTGTTTGCAATCCTTGGCCTTGCTTCCTTTTGCACCCTTAGCGTTGTTGGCGGTTCCTCTTTGATCGCTGTTCCAAGAAAAAAATCCGGCAGGTACAATGAATCAGCATCCAACCGTTGGGGAGAAGGCAGTTTGCGGAAGCTCTTTGGCACTGATGGAATCCGAGGAGTCGCAGGGGAATATCCCCTGGACAAAAAGACCGTCTATGCAGTGGGCCGCGCGCTGGGGCATCATCTGCCCGCCGGGCCGAAGCGTATCGTGATCGGCCAGGATACCCGCGAATCCAGCGTATGGATTGCCGACCTTCTGGCTGCCGGATTGAGAGATTCCGGGGTAGAGACCGAGAGCGCCGGCGTGATTACCACCCCGGGCATTGCCTATCTCACTCATACGCAAAAGTTCTCCGCAGGCGTGGTCCTCTCCGCTTCGCATAATCCCTGGCATGACAATGGCATCAAAGTTTTTGGCCGGGATGGCTACAAGCTTGCCGACCAGGTCGAATTAGAAATTGAAGAGGAGATATTCTCGCAACTAAGTGCAGGCCCAGACGGTAAAGAAAAACCGGTTTCGCCTTCTTCTCTCCCCGGAGATGCAACGCTGCGCGAGAGTTATGTGCAATGGCTGCGAACACTGGTTTCCGGCATCAGTGACCTCAAAGTTGTTGTAGATTGCGCCAACGGAGCAGCGAGCGCGCTGGCGCCACAACTCTTCCACGCCGAGTTTACGCACAATGGTCCCAACGGCCGCAACATCAATGAGAACTGCGGCGCTCTTCATCCTGAAGTTGTCGCCCGCGAGGTGATAGCCCGCAAAGCTGACCTAGGCATCTGCTTTGATGGCGATGCCGACCGGGTGCTGTTCGCCGATCATCGCGGAAAGGTGGTGAATGGCGATGCGGTCATGCTGCTGCTCGCCCGCGAAATGCAGCGAACAGGAACTCTCGCAGGAAACACCGTGGTGGCCACTACCATGTCAAACATGGGACTTGAGGTCGCGCTGCGCGAACTCGGCATTGATATGCTGCGCGCCCCGGTTGGTGATAAGTATGTTCTGGAAGAGATGAAGAAGTCAGGCGCAGTTGTGGGTGGAGAGCAATCCGGGCACATCATCCTCTCGCAACTGGCTACTACCGGGGACGGCCTGCTCACTGCCCTGAAGGTACTCGAAGTTGTTTCGCATTCCGGCAAACCGCTGGCAGAGCTGGTCGGCAACCTGAAAGTCTTTCCCCAGGTCATCAAAAACATTAAGGTGCGGGAAAAGCAGCCGCTGGCCCAGATTCCTGCCGTCCAGACCTCCATTGAAGCCGCCGAGCGCGACCTGAGCGGAACCGGCAGAGTCGTGGTGCGCTATTCCGGGACGGAAGCGCTGGCGCGGGTGATGATTGAAGCTGAATCCAGGGACAAGATGGAGCGCCATGCGAAAGCCATTGCTGAAGCCATTCAACAGACAATCGGAGCCTAACCCCCAACAGATCGGCAGAATTGCCAAAATTTGTAATTGCCATCATTGAAAACCCACACCGGGTACAATTTTGATGATGCGCATTACCAGCCGCACCAAGACGATTGCCTTTTTCATTACCTTAGGCGCTTGCCTGGTGGGGGTGGCCATCACCCTGAACATCACCTGGATGGTGCTGAACTGGCGGCGCGTGGTCCCGCTGGTTGTGGGCATCATTTTTTTCGGCGTGATCATTGCCGGCCTGGTGCTGAATACCATCTTTCTGGTGCGTGAAATCCGGCGTAATGAACAGCAGGACAGCTTCCTCAATGCTGTCACGCACGAACTAAAGACTCCAATCACCTCCATCCGTCTTTATCTGGAAACCCTGGAACGCCGCCAGCTTGACGAAGGGCAGCGGCGCAACTTCTACCGCGTGATGCTCGAAGATGCAGACCGCCTGCTGGGAACAGTAGAGCAGGTGCTGAAGGCGGGAGAGGTGCGGGGCAAAGCCGAAAAAAACTGGGAAGACGTGGACTTCTCCGCGCTGGTGCGGGAAGCAGTGGAACTGGCGCGCCTGCGCCATGCCTTACCGCCGGAGGCCCTGCACTTCAGCAGCGAGTCGCCTGCAGACATCCTTCTGCTCGGCAATCCGGTGGAGCTGCGCACGATGGTGGCGAACCTGCTGGAGAATGCCGTCAAGTATTCAGGGCCGCAGCGAGAGATCGCGGTAGAGGTGCTCACCCCCAATATCGATACCATCCTGCTGCGGGTCAAAGATAATGGCTTCGGAATGCCGCGAAGTGAATTGAAGCGCATTTTCAAGCGCTTCTATCGCGTGCACAGCCGCGCCACCGGCCAGGTAAAGGGGACCGGGTTGGGCCTATTCATCGTGCGCTCCATCGTGCGCCGCCATGGCGGCGATGTGACGGCCGAAAGCGCAGGGGAAGGAATGGGCAGCACGTTTGTCGTCCGCCTGCCGAGGGTCTATCGCGTATGAGCCGCATACTGGTCGTGGAAGATGAAGCGCACATTGCAGACGGGCTGCGCTTCAACCTGGAAGCCGAAGGGCATTCGGTTGCCGTAGTCGACAACGGCGAAGACGCGCTGCGCCAGCTCCACAAGCCCGAAAGTGATTTTGAAGTGCTGGTGCTGGATGTGATGCTGCCCGGCAAAGACGGATTTACAGTGGCGCGGGAGTTGCGCGAAGCGAAAAACTATATTCCATTGCTCATGCTCACGGCCCGCAGCCGTCCCGAAGACGTGCTGAAGGGATTTGAGGCAGGAGCCGACGATTACCTGCCGAAACCTTTCGATCTGGGCATCCTGATCGCACGCATCGCCAGCCTGCTACGGCGCAAAAACTGGCTGCACAGCGCCGCTTCATCGCAACCGGAGTCAGCGGCCGCAGCCGTTCCAGCCGAAGCTGCTGAGCTATTCAGGTTTGATGGCAAGGAAGTGGATTTTGAGAAGCTGCAGCTTCGCACTGCCACGCAAATATTTCAGCTCACATTGATGGAACTGGAGCTGCTGCGGTATCTGATTCGCAACAGCGGCCGCCCTGTATCGCGTAAGGCCATTCTTGAAAATGTCTGGAACCTGCACGAGGATACAGACACCCGCGCCATCGACAATTTCATTGTCCGGCTGCGCCGCTATATAGAAGACGAGCCTGCGAAACCAAAACACCTGCTCACGGTGCGCGGCTTGGGATACCAGTTTGTGGCTGAACCAGCTACCAGCTAGTAGCTGCCGGCTCTTCATGAGACGGAACACACGATGCACTTCAGATAATAGGTCTCGGGAATGCCGAGCAGGATGGGGTGGTCTTTGGATTGGGTTCTTTTCTCCAGAATCTGCACGGAGCGGTGAGCGTCCTGGGCGGCTGCGTTGAGCACTTCCAGGAACTCGGCCTCGCTCACATGAAAGGAACACGAGCAGGTCACGAGGATCCCACCGGGACGCAGCATCTTGAGCGCCCGGAGGTTCAGTTCTTTATAACCTCGCAGGGCTGATTCGAGATGTCGTTTGGATTTGGCGAAGGCCGGCGGGTCGAGCACAATGGTGTCATATTGCTGTCCGGCAGCCGCATAGTCCTTCATCAGGTCAAAGGCGTTGGCTTCCATCCACTCGATCTCATTTTTGTTGCTGACGGCATTCAGTTTTTCGTTGTGCTCGGCTACCTCCAGCGCTTCGCGGGAAACATCGATGGCAGTAACCCGCTCGCAGGTGCGCGCCAGATGAAGAGCAAAGCCGCCCTGGTAGGTGCAGACATCAAGGGCTTCGCCACGGGCGTAGCTCGCAGCCGCAGCATAGTTTTCGCGCTGGTCAAGAAAGGCGCCAGTCTTCTGTCCGCTCAGGGCGTCGTAATGAAACTGCACGCCATTCATGGTAAATAGGGTTGCGCTTTTACTGCCGTGCAGAATACCCGGCTGGCGTTGCGGAAGCTCCTCCAGTTCGCGGATGCGCTCATCCACACGCTCCACAATGTGCTCAGCGCCGGTGAGTTCTGCCAGCGATTGGACGATGACGCTGCGCCGCTGCGGCATGTCCCATGCCTGCGTGAGAACCTGAAGGGTGAAGACATCGTTATAGCGATCGATCATCAGGCCGGGCAGCCGGTCGGCTTCGCTGAAGACGAGGCGGTAGGCATCGGAATCCTTCACGACACGGCTGCGATACGCAACCGCTTCCCTGAGACGGTTCCTGACAAGCTGCAACAACTCTGCTTCGGAAGGCACCAGGTCACGGCTGACCAGACGCAGCATGATTTGCGAGCTGCTGCTATGAATCGCTGTTCCCAGCAGCTTTCCCCGGGGATCGACGACCTGCACCAGCGCTCCCGGCTCAGCAGAAGCTTTTTTGTCTACATCAGAGGCATAGACCCACACGTGACCGGCGCGCAGGCGGCTGGCGGCGCGGGAGGAGACCTGAGCAATCGGGTGCATGGAATGAGTTTATAGGAGACGGTGAAAAGCTTTAGCCACAGCGTGGCGAGCCACAACCAAACGGCAAAACCTTTGCAAACACAGAGGAACAGAGTAAGCAGAGGCAATAAGAATCAAAACCTTAACCACGGAGACACGGAGAACACTGAGACACAGAGAAAAACGATAAGAATTTTGTGGAGGTGATCCGATATTTACCTTCCCGCCGACGGCAAAGTCTCATCCGCAAATACCGGAGGAAAAGGGAGGTCACGGAGAAGCGCCAAATTCTTTTCAGGTCGCGAAGAATTTGAAAGATAGCAATGCAGAGGACGCAAAGGTAACAAAAGTTAGAAAAAGGTCAGAGATTACTCTACTGCGCCGGCGTGGGTTCGGGGGTTTCTGATTCGGTTTCGGTTTTGGCGGCAGGAGCCTTGGATTTCTTCCTGGGCTGTTCGGGTAAGGGTGCGTTCGGCTCATTGGCCGGATCGTAATAGAAGATGCGTCCGCAGGAGCTGCAGGATACGATCTGCTCGTTGGTCTTGATATCTTCCCAGGTTTGGGGACGAATCATCACGAAGCAGGCCAGGCATTTCTGTATGCGAGCCTCGGCGATGGCCGATTTGCGCTGGCGCATCACGCGATCATAGTGGGCCAGAGGGCTGTCACTTACCTGGGCACGTAGTTCGTTCCTCTTAGTTCCCAGTTGGGTCAGCAGCTTTTCGTCTTCAGCAGTGCGGGTGTGGGCCTCGCTCTTTTCTCTCTCCACTTCAGCAGCTTCGACTTTCAGATCGGCCTCGGCGGCCTTGAGGGCCTTTTCCTGGGCTTCAAGGGCGATCATCAGTTCCAGGATTTTGTCCTCGGCGGCACTAACCTGCTTCTCGGTGAACTCGATCTCATGCATGAGGGCCCGGTACTCATCGTTCGTCTTAACACTGGAGGACTGCTCGCGGTATTTGATGATCTTCTGCTGAAACGACTGGATCTCGGCTTCCAGCTTGCGGCGGGTGGCTTCGTTGCTCTTGATATCCGCTTTGGCTTTCTCGACAGCGGCTTTGTGGTCGGCCAGCTTCGCTTCGATAGCAGCCACTCTCTTGGGCAGGGCGGCCACTTCTTCCGAGAGACGGGCGATCTCCCGTTCCGCTTTTTCCAGTTCGATCAGTCTTGCCAGGTCAGGATTCATTGTGTGAGGACTATAGAAAGTTTAACATGCGCGTATACCCAGTTCAGGTAAAGATTTACGCCATTAAATAGGTTTTTCTACTGATTGTGGAGCGTGGGTGCGATACTTACATTCTGAGGTGAATGGTGGTAGAGATCACAAGACTGCTGCTGGGAGTGCTGATCGCATTATTCCACCGGCCAATCGCAAAGAAGATGATGCAGCAGGAGCGCGCCATTGACACTTACTTCCGGCAGCGCGGCATCTCTCTTCCCACTCCACCCAGCGACACAACTGCTCAGAATCTCTATTTCCTTATCGGGATTTTTATCTGCCTGCTAGAAGCCGGCAGAATCTGGATTTCTCTGTAGCAGCAGTCAGCACTCAGCCCCTGCACATTCTCGCGCGACTTAAGACCCCTGCCTTTTGCCGCAGCGTAGCGAAGCCCCAACCAAAAGCTTTTACCGCAGAGGACGCAAAGGACGCAGAGGTAACAAAAGGTAGTTGATGTGTATTGAATTTGGCGGTGTGTTGGGCCCTATGGACCGCACCCGCCCTTGGCTGCGCTGGAGAATTTGTCGCAGGCAGAGAAGAATTCGAACACTACTAATACAACGTAGCGGAGCCACCACCAAAAGCTAACCACAAAGGGCACAAAGGTTTCACAAAGGGCACAGAGGAAAGCTGTTTGAGATTTGGGAGTAAGCCGGTAGAGTAGGAGAGAGGGCAACACAGTAGTGCGACCCACTCTCCCCTCGTCGAACCCGACGTGCAGATTTCCCGCATCGGGCTCTCCTGAAAACTTCTTGTCATTGGCGTGCACAGGCAGTTGCGCGGTGTTGAATCCTACAACTCCACTAATCCCATTTTCTGGAATTGCTGGTAGTAGGTCACTCCTT
>QHVI01000035.1 GCA_003223515.1 Candidatus Angelobacter sp. Gp1-AA117 | reverse complement strand
GGCTTGGACAAGTCTTCTCCCTATCGGAAAAACGTTCGGTCATAGGTGCTCCTCGAAAATGGATTCACCCATGTTGATTTATCTCATTCGCCAGGAAATGTTCAGCCTTAACTGTTGCAAGAACCTCGCAAGTCACCTCCCCCGGCATTGTCCGTCAGGCATTGACTCGCACTTTTAATTGCACCCGGCGCAGAACAGGAATTTGACAATTGGTGCAGGGCAAAGGAGAACAGCTGGGGACAGCTGTGCCAGACGATCAATTGGCTAATTACGGATTTTTCGCAACCTCTCCCACGTTGGCCACGGTGTCGGCCTTTTTCATTGATGGCACGCCACAGATGTAGAGAATGACTCCGGGTGCGGGTGCGTGGGCTTCGAAGATGGTGTTGCCGAAATAGTCGGTCACGTAGCCGATCTTCATTCCCTGTTCAACATACGTCCCGCGCTGGACCAGCGGGTAGAAGATGCCGTTCTGGTCGCTGGTGACGGTATCCACCTTGCCGATCCACACCGGATGCTCAACCATGAGCGCATTTCCCGGAAGCATCTTCAGGTAACGCATTACGTTCAATGTGCCGTTCACCAGGGCGGAGACGTCGGCGGGTTCCACGGTGCCTGAGTATCCGGCTTCTGCGGCTATGGCGGGCTTGCCGCGGGTATTGGCGGTGTTATCCAGATAACGCGAGGCTGCGGGATCTTTGGGGCGGTCGGTGGTGATGATGATGTGGTCCAGACCGAAGGCCAATGTCATGTCGCGCGTAATCGCATCCTGCTTAGGATCACCGGTCTTAGGCCAGTAGCTGTAGGGACGCAGGTTCTCATCCAGGTCGCCGCCATGATAGTCGATGAGGTAATCGCAGCGCTCGACAACTTGTTTCGTGATCAGGTAAGAGACACGCTCGGTTTGGGTGCCATCCTGCTTGCCGGGATAAAAGCGGTTCATGCTCTTGCCGTCCACCGGATTTACATGCGGCACCTTCTGCTGGAATGACTGGATGTTGACCAGCGGCAGAATGATGACCGTGCCTGAAATCTGTGCCGGATCAAGCACCGGTATCAGCTTTTCGAGGGCAATCACGGAGGCGTACTCGGTGCCATGCGCGCCGGAAACCAGCGCCAGGACCGGTCCTGGCTTGCTGCCACGCACGACAATTACCGGGATTCCGGTGGCCGCGTCTACTCCCGCAGGCACTTCGATGTAGCCGGTGGCTTTTTGACCGGCCGCAGCCGTGGCAGTGCCTACGGTGAAGCTGGATTGCTGAGCAACAACAGTAATGGCGCACAGAATCATGAACAGGAGCAGGCGAGGTGTCTTCATGGCGGAGAAAGTATACACAAGCACTCAGCCATCAGCACTCAGCACTCAGCCCCTGAACATTCTTTTTGTCCTCAAGTGTAATGTGAGCAGACGCATTTTCTGGTTCACCGCAGAGAACGCAGAGGCCGCAGGGGAATCAAAAATTCTGGCCTTCTGATTTTTGAATCTCTCTCTCTCTGCGTTCTCTGCGCCCTCTGCATTGCTAACGTTCGAATTCTTCTCTGCTTGCGACGAATTCTCCCGCGCAGCCAAACGCGGGTACCGTCCACAGGGAGCAACACACCGCCAAGTTCAATACACATCAACTACTTTTGTTACCTCTGCGTCCTTTGCGTCCTCTGCCCTAAAAATAGCTGCCCTAAAAATAGCTGGGTGCTTACGGTGGATACCTTAACCCGAAGCGCAATTTTCATGTTTTCTGGGTGGGACGTTAGTCCCATGTCCGACTGCGGTAAAAGGTTTTGGTTGTGGCTCGCCGCGCTATGGTAAAGGCTTTTTGGGCGTATCTCCGCTACGGTGTAACCGTCTCCACCAATTCCAGCACGGTCTTACGCAGGGGGCGCATCAGGGGCAATCCTGAAATACGAATCAGGCTGACGACCAGTCCGAGGCTCTTATCGATCAACTTTTGCGTGCGCTGCTGCCCCGATGAACGGTCGTAGAGCCAGAAGAGAATAATGGCCATCTGGTAAAGCCAGAGCAGATACGGCAGGTGCCGCTTCAGGTCGGTAGGCATCCTGGTATCGCTGCCCTCCACGGCAATCTGCATGTGCTGGATAGCGCGTTCACGGATGGAATGCGTTTCTTCACTGAAAGGCGAGAGCGGATCGGTGCTGTCCGGCGCGTGCCGGAAGAGCGCGTCACAGAACCTGCGGTTCGGCATCAGCAACTCCAGGCGCTTTTCGATGATGGTGCGCAGGCGGTCTTTCAGCTTTTTTGATTTGTCCATCAGTTCCAGGATCTGGTCGTGGTTGCTTTGCTGCATCTCGTGATAGAAGGCAAGGACGATGGCTTCCTTGGAAGAGAAATAATAATAAGCTCCTCCCAGGGCGACATCTGCTTTCCGGGCAATGTCGCGCATGGTGGTTTGCTCAAAACCATTTTCGCGGAAGAGTTCCAGCGCGGCCTCATAGATGCGCTTGCGGGTCTCTTCCGCCCGTGGCGTAACATGGGGTTTCATGGCAGTCGTCATCGCAGATAATCCGATACTGTTCCTTGAACATGTTCAAACACAAGATAACCCCGCCCGGCTGCCTTGTCAAAGAAATTTGAACATGTTCATAGCCAGGGTGAATTCTCAGTATCTTCCGACTGGCGGTTCGGGCGTCCTGCTTTTCTTCTAGGTGTGTAACTCCGACAGGTAAGTGGCGGGACAGAACTGAATCCTATAATTGCATCAGAGTAATTGCTTTTACATTTCCCCAGGGGCTGTACTTTGTCACTTCGTCATTTTCTTGCTGTTGCTGTTTCCTTTCTGTTGTTCAACTCCATTGCCATTGCCCAGACCTCCTGTCCTGCACCCACGGTGAACAAGACGGTGAAGATCTGTGCGCCGGCGGCGGGCTCGACTGTGAGTTCGCCAGTGCAGTTTACAGCTTCAGCGCTCGATACCGATCACCGGATCACGGCCATGAAGCTCTACGTGGATAACGTAGAAAAAGGATCGGCCAGCTTCCTGGCCAACTCGGTGACGTTTACGGCATCGGTCGCGCTCGCAGCGGGAACACATACAGCTATCATTCGTGCCTGGGATTCGAGCGGCTTCTTCTTTTCTTCTACTGAACGCTTTACGGTAAGCGCTGCCCCGCCGCCACCGCCTGCGCCGACCGTCACGATCAGCGCCAATCCGGCGCAGATCTCCTCAGGACAAAACTCGGTGCTCACGGTAACAGCGCAGAATGCCGGCCCGGTAATCATCAGCAACAACGTGGATTCCAGCACCATCAACATGCCGAACACGGGCGGCACGGTCAGCGTCTCACCCACGCAGACCACCACATACAAAGCCACGGCTACATCGTCGAGCGGGACGGCAGCAACGGCCTCGACGACAGTCACGGTGGGAGCTACCGGCAACATTACAGCCGTGAACCACGTGCTGTTCATGATGCAGGAAAACCGCAGCTTCGACAGCTACTTTGGCATGCTGAACCCGTATCGTCGCGCCCATGGCTGGAATATCGGCTCTGATGGACAGCAATATGATGTGGACGGAATTGACGACAAGCTCAACACCATCAGCAACGTGGATGACGAAGGGGATATCTTCAAGCTCTTCCATTCAGCCAGCAGTTGCCTCGATGACATGAGCTCCGCGTGGCTGGAGAGCTACGGCGATGTGAGCCGCTGGGATTTCACGCCCACACGGCCCATCAACATGGATGGGTTTGTGCATACCGCCGAAGGAACCGCCAAGTTCGCCAGTGGCAGCGGTTCGTTCACCGATCTCAAGGGGCAGCGGGCCATGGGGTATTACATGGACGTGGATTTCACCGGAGCCAATCCGGAGTTGAATTATTACTACTACATGGCCTCGCAGTTTGCGCTCTCGGACCGCTGGTTCTCTCCGGTTTCAAGCAAGACGATTCCCAACCGCCTGGCGACACTCTCGGGCGGCACCACGCAGGGCTATGCATGGGATCCGGGCAGTGACGACCACGCCCCGCAGCTCAATGCCAGGACTGTTTTTGAGCTGCTGGATGGCGGCGGAATCTCATGGAAGATTTACTATGCGCAGAATGATCCGGATGGAAGCCCCTCAACGGTATTCAAATACTTTACCTACAGCCACAATTTCATCTTCAAGAATTCTTCCGGTGTGCTGGTGGTAGACAGCAAGCACATCGCTCCGCTCTCGCAGTACTTCACCGATGTACAGAACAACACGCTGCCGCAGTTTGCATTCATCGAAGCCAATTCTGGAACGAACGAGCATCCTGGCTCGGGACAGTCCATTCTGACAGGGCAGCAGCAAGTTGCCCAGATTATCAACGCGCTAATGTTCAGCCCTTCGTGGAATGACTCGGTATTCTTTTTCGGCTTTGACGAAGGCGGCGGGCCTTATGATCACGTTCCTCCGGTGCCGGGGTTTACCAATAAGAATACGTTGGCGCCGCTGGTGAGCCTTGAGGGTGAGATTACGCCTATTGCCGTGAATCCTGACGGTTTCCTGCCGTGTCCGCCAGCTACGGCAGGTGTTTACACCAACCATTGCGATCTACGTCCGAATACGCCCGGGGCAAATCCCGCAGATGCTCCAGCGCAAAAGGGCTGGGCGGCACAGCTTGGCTTCCGCATTCCCAATTTCATCATTTCGCCTTTTGTGAAGAAACACTATGTAGGACACGCGGCGATGGACCACACTGCGGTCATCCATTTCCTGGAGCAGCGGTTCAACCTGCCTGCGCTGACCAACCGTGACGCAGCACAGCCGAACCTGCTGGACTTCTTTGACTTCACGAACAAGCCGTGGGCCACTCCGCCGCCGCAGGCGGAAGTGCCAGTGCCGCCGGCAGTGGGCGGTACCTGCCATGCTTCATCTTTTGTGCCGTAAAGGCAACCGCAAAGGTCGCTAAGGAAAGTACAGGGACTTACTGGTCGTCGTCGGGCTGGGCTAATGATTTGAATTCGACTGCGCGCGAGTGGGACAAGGTGTTCTGCTTGGCCGCGTCCATGGAGAATTCGGTGAGGGTGCCACGTACCACGTAATAGCCGTCGTCGGCCTTGGTCTTGGCATTGCCGCGATCGAAGCGTCCTTTGAATTCATACCAGATTCCATGAACGGGACGGGTGGTGAATGACACATCGTGCCCGGTCACAGCGGCCTTGGTAAAAAACATATCCAGAAACGCGCCTTTGTCGCTTTCCAGCGTACCCATCTTCGAAACGTAACCGGAGACGCCGCCCTTCTCCAGGTTGATCTGCACAAACTCGCCTTCCTGAAGGAAGGTATACATCCCTGAGATATCTTCAGCGGCGGCATTGCTTCCGGCGGCGGCCACCGGTCTGACCGAATCGCCAACGGGTTTCTTGTCGTGGGTTTTCTGGGAGTTGGCGGCCATGATTGAGGCCAGGGCCAGCACAGCGGTTTTGTGAATAAAGGTCATGTCCGGTGTTTACTGAGATATAATCCTTCTACTCTCTAGAGAAGCGCAAGTACCCGAAGTTCACGTACACATGCAGTTTGTAGCGAATGCGAATCCCCCAGACCCAGCCCCTGGTTGCCAACGGGATTTCCACTTCCTGATCGAGCCGGAGCCCTGGCCACGGGTGTTCCTGCGCAACTTGGGTGACCTGTTTCGCCCCAGTCCACCCCAGGTATGGATGACATCGCGTCCGGGGGAGTATTGGGCCGATGCGCTGGTCAACCGTCCTGTGGCGTGGGCGGCCATGAGCAAGTCATTCCTGGGGCACGGCCTGGCGTTGGCAGCCATCTATGGCCTTACGCTGCTCTGGATGCACCAGCCGCATATCATTGCCGACAAGCTTCCGCCAATCCATCGGTTGAATCATTATGAATTGAGTGAATACCTGCCGGGGGTCAACTCCAGGCCGGAGCAGGAGAGGCCCAAGCCGCCGGTCCGGCGCGTGGCGCAGGAGGCTGATCCTGAATATGCCCCGCAGGAGATCGTCTCCGTTAACGAAAATCCTGACAGCATCCGGCAGACGATCGTGAACCCGGCTGCGCCCAAATTGCTGGCGCAGGACACTCCGCTTCCGAATATAGTCGCCTGGACACCCGTTCCCAGCACAGCGCCCGTAGCGCCGCGCCATGCGTTGAACCAGCCATTGCCGCTGGCCGCTCCGGTGGTCGTTCCACCCGCGCAGGAGGTGACCAGGCGCAACCTCAATGCTTTGCAGCTTCCTGTGCTCCAGCAGCAGGCGGTGGCGCCTTCAGCACAGCCAGTAGCTAGAGACCTGTCCGTGCTGAACATGCCTGCGCAATCGCAGGCCGCCGTGCCGCCCGCCCCGAGCACTGCCCAGCGCAATCTGGGTGACATCAACATCGCATTGAACGCTCCCACCGTCGAAGCGCCTAAGCTGCCCACGCCGGAGCAGCAGGTTGGCAACGGACAGGAGCAGGGGCAGGCCGCCTCCGCTGCTCCCAGTGTTCCACCATCGGCGCCCGTAACTGCCGGGACCGGCAAGAGCCAGGCGCAGGCGGTGGGTCAACTGCTGGCATTGAATGTCCAGCCGGTCGCGCCTACATCTCCGCTCACCGTGCCTGAAGGAAATCGGCGGGGAGAATTCGCGGCTGGCCCCGGTGGACGTCCGGGCGCAACCGCGCGGCCAGAAATTGCAGCCGCTGATACGAAATCACCCGCAGGCAATCCTTCCGGCAGCAATTCTTCATTCCCGGCAAACATCTACGTAGCGGCCCCGCCCAAAAAGATCGCCTCTGATGTAGTTGTGGCCGCGCCGTTGCCCAGGCCTGATACTCACAGCACCGACGCCACGGGCGCACCGGACGTGCCCTCGGGAAAAATCGAAGACCGGGTTTTTGCCGGCCGCAAGTATTACTCAATGGCGCTGAACATGCCGAACTTCACTTCTTCAGGTGGAAGCTGGATCATGCGCTTCGCGGAATTGAATCCCACGCCCGGAACTGTGGAAGGCGTAAGCGCTCCGGTAGCCGTCAGCAAGGTTGATCCGGCATATCCGGCAGCGCTGATGCGCGACAAAGTGGAAGGCACGGTGGTGCTGCGGGCAGTGATTAAAAGCGACGGCAGCGTGGGCGAGATCCGTGTGCTGCAAGGCCTCAATGACACCCTCGATGAAAATGCCGAAGCAGCGCTACAGAAGTGGCATTTCCGTCCGGGAACCAAGAACGGCGCGCCGGTCGATCTGGAAGCCGTGATCAAAATTCCATTCCGCGCGCCAAAGACAGTCTTCTGAAAATTATTCGCAAGTATCCCACCCTCACACGATCTTCAAACGCGGCAACAAAAATCCAGAGATAAACTATTTGACGAAATATATCAGAACTGATATAAGCACTCAGCATGTTTTCAGCCGGCGTCGGCTTTTCTACATAGCGTCTGCTGAAGCAGATTTGGAAGATCTGCCGGAAGAGGTAAGAGAAGAGTTGCTAACTGAGCTGACAATTGCCCGATTAGGTGGAACTCCGCCGAACATGAAACCCTGGAAGGGCTGCGGTTCAGGCGTATACGAGCTTAAGAAAGATCACGCTGGAGACACGTATCGGGCTGTCTATCTGGTGCGTTTCAAGGAAGCGATGTATGTCCTCCATGTGTTCCAAAAGAAATCCAAGAGTGGAATCAAGACTCCGTCACCCGACATACAAGGTGCAACAGCGGCTGAAAGCTGCAGAGAGGCACTATGAAGAAACGTTCAAAGGCAAAAGAAATCGTTAAAGAAGCTGGGCCAAATCTGTTCGCGGATTTCGGCCTTCCCGATGCAACCGAGAAGAATGCGAAAGTGCAACTCGCCGTTGCAATCAATGAAATCATCCGGCTTCGGAAGCTCACGCAGAAAGAGGCGAGCGCGTTCATGAATTGCAGCCAGCCAGATGTTTCATCCCTGCAAAACTACAAATTGAAAATATTTTCGGTTGAGCGCCTTATCGATTTTCTTTTAGCTATGGACAACGATGTTGAAATAACAATCAAGCCTAAGAGCAACCGCCGGGAATCAGCAAAAACAACTGTCACGTTGAAACATACTGCTGCATGAGTTCCCTGGAATTATCGAATAGGACTCAAGCTCCTGCAGCATTCGCCTGGCTGGCTTCTATGGCCTTGTAGATCATGGAATTGGTGCAGACCTCATAATAGCGGCGGTCGGTGTACTGCTTCAATCCAAAATCCCGCGCCTCAACGTGCGGAATGATTCCTTCACGAACTACGATCTTATGGAAGAGTCCCTGGCCAATGGGGACTACGCCGCTGTACAGGCGCACCTGGCGGCGGTCCCAGATCAGCGGCAGCATCAGGTCGTGCGGTTGAAGAGAAATTTCCGCTTGCAGCTTTTTAAATGCCGCCTCGTTGATGTGAATGCCGCCGATGTTATAGCGTAGCAGGAATTCATCAGGATTGCCGCCGGTGTGCTGGTCTTCAACCGTTTTGAACGAGAACACATTGAAGAGCAGATCAAGGTTTTCCAACTGCTTGCGCATGCCTTTGCTGGAAGAAGACAGGCGGTCGCTCTCATTGAGCGCCTTGGAAATCATGATCTGCTGCGAGCCGTCCATGAGGTACAGCGGAGCGGAATCCTGGTAGGAAATGCCGATGCCTAATTCCAGAATGGGCAGCCCGGATGCGCGTGAGCGTTCGTTATAAGCCGTAACAATCTCGATGATCTCTCGGGCCAGAACGCAGGTGCGTCCTACGCCTACGCCCGGCTCGCCTTCATGTTCAAACAGCGCCAGGATGATGGCATCACCCTCAATGAAGACTTTGGTCGCTTCGTATTTCGGCAGCAGCTTGTTGATAGGATCGTAAAAATTCAGGCTGAAATAGGAAGCCGGGTTCAACCCGCGCTCGATCAATGTGCGTGTCAGAGTGGTGGATTCACGAATGTCGGCCTTGAGAATTACATGGTGAATGACCTTGTCTTCCGAGGGCTTCTGCTCTTCGGCCAGCAGGAACTCATAGAGCGTGTTGTTGATGGAAGACAGTTCCCGGAATTTCTCGGTGGTGATTACGTTCACGTTGTCCATGGCCGAGAGCAGGGCTTCCATGCGCCGCAGGTCACGGTGATAACGGGTGAAGTCGCTCAGGAACCTTCCTGCAATCTTGGCGCGCTCCCCGCCCTTGCAGTTTTCCACTTTTTTTACGGCTGCATGCAGGTTAACCGGCGATATCTTGCCTTGCTCTTCCAGCAGGGTCTCCACGCGTTTGCGCTCGGTGCGGGAAATCAACGCGTTCTTCAACTGCTGTGGATTGATAGGCGGCGAGTATTGTCCCAGCAGTGAGACCACTTCATAGGAGGCGATTACGTTTTCCATCACGCTCTCGCGCTCCAGCCGATCAACCCAGGCATTTAGCATGGCGCGCTGGGTCTTGCCGCGCGGGGTGGCTTCGTCCGGCGCGCCGCCCGCCATGATCTCCTGCGCATTTTCCGGGGCGCTCAACAGCGCATCAATGTCTTCTTCATCATCCCCGACCACTCCCAGCGACTTCAGAAACTGCCCGGCAATCTCCTGCATGGTCTGAAAACGGTCAGGATCGCGGTCATAGTTGCCGAGCATTACGTAATGCTCGGCGTTGAGATAATCGTCGCGGCCATCTTCGGTAAAGATCAGGCGGTTCAGGAAAAGATCGTAGGACATGGGAACGATATCGCCGAACAGCGAGCGCCGCGTCCGGGAGAGCGATTCCTTCTCCACGTCGCGCATGGTCAGGAAGAGGTCTTGTCCTACACGCCGCAGCACGTTTTTCTTATTGATCTGAAAGCGCGCAAAACGGTCACGGACCTCTACCGCTTTGCTGGGTACGCTTTGCCGTGGCCCTTCATATTGCTTTACGCGGGCGCGGCAGCGGTCAAGCACCTGGGTAAACTGTTGCAGCAACTCGGCACGCTGAAACTTCAACACTGCCAGCCGGAAAAGCAGATCGGCTGAAGGATTGTTATCACTCTTGGCCCGGTTCAAGGCGGTTACGTGCAGCTCGGTCAATTGGCGCTTGAATTCGGCCGGTTCAGTGCTCTTCGACGAATGATTCGGCGATGCTCCCGGAATGCGTTCATTGGGCCGTCCGGCTGCTCGCGAGGCCAGCAAGTCATCGGCGGTGAGGTCCTCCACGTTGCCGTGCTTGGCAATCAGGCGGAAGATGTGCTGCCTGGTCGCCTCGGTGAACCTGGGACTGATGAAGACGTCATGGCGCAGGTTGTCAATTCCGGCCACCAGGTTTTCCAGCACAATTGAAGGGACATAGCTGGTAAGCGAGAGCTGGCGGGCAGACTCCGGCAAACTTGCGCGTTGGAGGAATGGAAACGGCATCCGCGGGTGAAAACGTCTCAGGGGAGGGGAAGAAAAATTGTATACCGGAATTCCCCGTTTTCCGGTCCTCAGTTAACTCTAAAGTAACCGCCTCGGCGGGGCGGGAACGGAATGAAATGATTGCTTGCAAGTCTAACCATCCGCATTATGAACTGCACTAAGCCGCCCACCTTAGATTCTCAGGTTGAAAGGAGCAACGCCGAATTCAGGAGCAATGCAAATCCGGAGATGACCAGTAACGAGATAGGGGTTAGATGACCCGATTTCCCGATGACCCGGTAGCCAGAAGCTGGTAGCTGATTTATCATGGCCCATCTTTGATATGGCCGTCTCCTGCCGCTCGTTTGCGAAAATCAATATAGGTTTGAGGATTGGGCCCTTGCGTGACGATGGGTTCCACGATCTGCGGACCATCTATCAAACCCTGGCTGTTCATGATGTGGTCAAAGTGGATGCCGGTAAAGGTGTCGGCATTGAAGTCTTCTGTAAGCATCCCAAGGTGCCAACCGACGAGAGCAACACCTGCTGGCGCGTGGCTGACCGTGTCCTCAGGTCATTGAAAGTCCGCGGCAAGGTCCGCATCAGCATTGAAAAAAAACTGCCGGTACAGGGCGGGCTCGGCGCCGCTTCTTCCAATGCCATTGCCACCATGTTCGCGCTGGAGAAAGCATTGAAGCTTCAGCTTCCGCCCGAAGAGCGCTTACGTATTGCCTATGAGGTCGGCTCTGATCTGCCGCTTTTTCTGGTCGGCGGCACCGTGCTGGGCACAGGCCGGGGTGAGCAGGTCTATCCCCTGGATGAGCTCCCGGTATTGCATTGTGTGATCGCCACGCCTGAAGTTGGCGTTTCAACCCCCACAGCCTTCGCCGAGTGGGACAAGAAGCTGGCCGAGCAGCCTAAATTGACGGGCTCCAGCCACTCGGATAAAATAAATAAGTTCAGTCATTCTGTTTATGAATGGCTGAATGGCAGTAGTTTTTCCCCATCCGGTGTCCCAGACAAGGGCTGGGACCGGGCCGAGGCACTGCTTCTCGACCTTGTCCGTGCCGGGATTGAAAACGACTTCGAAAGTGTCGTCTTTCCCAGATATCCCGCAATTCGCGAGGTCAAACGTGTTTTGGAACGCAATGGCGTGCGTTATGCATCGCTATCCGGTTCGGGGTCAACAGTTTATGGATTGTTCGCCGATGAAGCCACGGCTACGGAAGCGGCCCGCAAGCTGAATGAAACCGGAGTTCCGGCGCAAACCACTGTCACTTTGCCAAGATCGGGGTACTGGAAAGAACTGTTTCCAAGTAAACTATAGGTTCCCACTAAGTTTTTAACCGGCAGAAGTAGTTTTATTGGGCGGTCGACTAATGGTAGGTCAAGTGCCTTTCCATCCCCACACGCGCAAAAACGGTGCGTGTCGGGAACCCTGACCGCAACGGTTTGATGTGAAGTAAGAGGCAGTTTGTTGGGCGGTCGACTAATGGTAGGTCAAGTGCCTTTGGAGCACTTTGTCTAGGTTCGAATCCTAGCCGCCCAGCCAGAGTTTTGTATGAAGTCTATGCCCGCAGCCGAGGGCGGCTGCGCTCCATAAGCACTGTGCTTATGGATGAAAACTGAACGATGTTTTATCGCATCGTTTCAACCAACGATCTCTCGTTGTAGCAAACCAGCTTCGAACGGGTGAATAACATGGCGACAACAGCAGCAACAGCAGCAGACAAAAGCGAGAAACGCAATCATCAAAGCGATCCCCGCAGCGACCACAAACCGCACCGGGCTCGGCAAGATGACAAGTTCAGAATTTTCTGTGGCACCGCCAATGAGGCGCTTACGGACGAGATTTGCGCCTTTCTTGCCATGGAGCGCGGCAAAGCCACAGTCACACGCTTTTCTGATGGCGAGGTCTACATCCAGATCATGGAGAACGTGCGTGGCGCCGACGTTTTTGTGGTACAGCCCACGTGCTTTCCTGTAGATGAGCACCTGATGGAGTTGCTCCTGATGGTGGACGCGCTCAAGCGCGCCTCGGCCCGGCGCATCACCACGGTCATTCCCTACTATGGGTATGCCCGCCAGGATCGCAAGGACAAGCCGCGCGTTCCAGTGTCGTCAAAGCTGGTGGCCGATCTGCTGACCACGTCGGGAGCACACCGGGCACTGGTGGTAGATTTGCATGCGCCGCAGATTCAGGGCTTTTTCAATATTCCGGTGGATCACCTGTTTGCCTCACCGGTGCTGGTGGACCACTTCAGAAAGATGAAGTTGCCCCATCTGACCGTGGTTTCGCCTGATGCGGGTGGCGTGGAGCGCGCGCGTTTCTTCGCCAAGAAAGTGGATGCAGCCCTGGCCATTGTGGACAAGCGGCGCACAGACATGAACGTGGCCGAAGTGATGCACGTGATTGGAGACGTGAGGGGACGCACCTGTTTGATCATCGACGACATCATCGATACGGCCGGAACGCTGGTGAAAACGGCTGAGGCGCTGGTCAATGCGGGAGCCGCCAAAGTTTTTGCCTGTGCCTCGCATCCGGTACTTTCCGGCGAGGCAATCTCCCGCATTTCGAAATCGAAGCTGGAACAGGTGGTAGTCACGAATACCATTCCTTTGACCCAAAAGGCGAAGGAAGAACCCAAGATCCAAGTTTTATCCATTGCCGGCCTGCTGGGTCGCGCAATTCAATCCATACATGAGGAGACTTCCGTGAGCAGCTTGTTCGCGTAAGCCACGGAAGATTGATGCGTTAGAAGAAGGACAGAAGAAATGACGTCACAGGAAATAGTTCAAGCCGAACTCAGAGAAGACAGCTCGCGCGGAAAAAATGAAGCGCGGCGTCTGCGCGCCAGCGGCCGCGTACCGGCCGTGGTGTACGGCGCAAAAAAGGCCTCTGCAGCGATCAGCGTCGATCCCAAGCAGATCACCCGGATTCTGCATTCCGCTTCCGGCCACAACACGATCTTTGATCTGGAACTGGGCAGCGAGAAAACCAAGGTGATGATTGTTGACTGGCAGTATGAGCCGCTCAAAGGCAAGCTGCTGCACATCGACATGAAGCGCATCGCCATGGACGAGAAGATCCGCGTGAGCGTTCCCGTCCACCTTACAGGTGAAGCAACGGGAGTAAAGCAGCAGGGCGGCATTCTTGACCAGGTCATGCGTGAAGTGGAAATCGAGTGTCTGCCGGGTGACATCCCCAGCAGCATCGATGCCGATATCAGTCATCTGGCTTTCGGACAGGTACTGCGCGTGGCTGATCTGCCCCATGGCGGCTCGCTCAAGTTCATTACCGACGAGAACCAGGCTGTGGCCCATGTCACCTCGGTGAAGGAAGAAGTCGTGGCAACACCGGATGCGGCGGCGGCTGAAGCTACCGCTGCTCCTGCCGAGCCTGAGGTCATCAAGAAAGGCAAGCAGGAAACGACCGAAGAGACGGCTGAGGCCAAGAAGTAGCTGGCGTGAAGCTGATCGTCGGGCTTGGCAATCCCGGTATCGAATACCAGTTCACGCCGCACAATATCGGCTTTCTGGCCCTTGACCGGATTGCCGAGCAATGCGGCGTGACCATCGATAACCGGCACTGCAAGGCGCTTACCGCACGGGCCAGGATTGGCAAAGAAGAAATTTTGCTGGCCAAGCCTGAAACGTACATGAACCTGAGCGGCTTGTCAGTGCAGGAGCTTTCGAGGAAGTACGAGATCGATCCGCAGAAGGACCTGATCGTGATTTATGACGAGCTGGACCTTCCGCTGGGTTCGATCCGCATCCGCGAGCGCGGCTCCTCCGCCGGGCACAATGGCATGCAGTCGATTATCAGTGCCATAGGCAGCCAGGAAATCCTGCGTATCCGGCTGGGAATTGCTCCTGACCACCCGGTGAAAGATGGAGCACGTTATGTGCTCGGACAATTTAAGAAGTCACAGCTTGTGGCTCTGGATGAAATGCTGGAGACCGCTGCCCAGGCAGTGAACGTGATCCTGAATGAAGGCAGCGGGCCGGCGATGAACCGGTTCAACCGCAAAAACAAGGCGGATGAACCGGAAGAACCGAAGCCCTAAGAGATTTAAGTCCGGTAAAGAAATGCCGGAAGGAAAAGATGGAGAGAAAATGCAACGTAGCTATGAAGTGATGTTTATCATGCGTCCTGACCTGACCGAGGAAGACAGCGACAAGCTGATCTCCACCCTGCAGACGCATGCAACCAATGCCGGCGCGCAAATCCAGAATGTGGAGAAGATGGGCAAGCGCCGCCTGGCTTATGACGTGAGGAAGTTCGGCGAAGGCACGTATGTGCTGCTTACGCTGCTGGCCGATGGCAAAGCTATCCATGAACTGGAGCGCCGCATGCGGGTGGCCGAGCAGGTGATCAAGTTCATCACCGTGCGCACCGATGAAGAGCAGCAGCGGCTGGATAAAGTACGCAAGCTGCGCGAGTCACGGGCAAAGCGTCCTCCGGCTGAGGCTGCTGCCCCGACGGAAACCGAAAATCCCGCGGTGAGCGCGTAAAACAAAAGATCAGGCGTGCGGGGAGAGTTCCGCAGGCCCATTGAAGGAGAGTTATGGCTGACGAAGTGAACCAGGAAGTTTCAACACCAGCGGGACGACCGCAATCCAAGAGCGGTGAGCGGGGCGACCGCCCTGACCGGGGCGAACGTGGTCCCGGAGGAGCGGGCCGCGAGGGTGGACGCAAATTCTTCCGCCGCAAGAAGGTGTGCAAGTTCTGCGTGGAGAAGATTGACGACATCAACTACAAAGACGTGCGGCTGTTGCAGCAGTTTGTGGCTGAGCGCGGCAAGATTGTGCCTCGCCGCCTGACCGGCGTGTGCACGCCTCACCAGCGCCGCCTGACTGCGGCCATCAAGCGGGCACGCAACATCGCCCTGCTGCCCTTTGCGGCAAGGTAAAAGCCAAAAGCAAAAAGTTCTTATTGGAGATATCTGAAATGGAAGTCATCCTGAAAGAAGATGTTCCTAAGTTGGGTCACCGTGGCGATGTGGTGAAAGTGGCTGAAGGTTATGGCCGCAACTACCTGCTGCCGCGCAAACTGGCCATTGAGGCCACCCAGGCCAACAAAGCTGTGATCGAGCAGATGAAAGCGTCTGCGGTGCGCCGCTTCGCCAGCGAGAAGGCCGATGCCGAAGCTCTCTCGAAGCAGCTTGAGGCGGTTTCTCTTTCCTTCCAGCGTAAGGCTGGCGAGAAAGACCACCTGTTCGGCTCCGTCACATCCAGCGACATAGCCGATGCCCTGGAGCACAAAGGCTTCAACATCGACCGCCGCAAGATTCAGCTTCAGGATCCGCTGAAGAGCCTTGGAGAGTTCGACGTCCCAGTGCGCCTGCACCGCGATGTAACCAGCCGGGTGAAAGTGGTGATCGAGAAGGAAGCGGCGGAAGCGTAATTTCGATTCAGTGAAGAGAAAGGCTGGAGTTGTCTTCAGCCTTTCTTGCTGTTGGATCAGCGCACCTCTTCTATCCAGCGCTTAATTTCTTCTGATGAAATCTGGTTCTGAATGCCGTCCAGATCCAGCAGGTATTTACCGATTTCCCCAGTCGTCATCGTGGGATAACTTTCCTTGATCCCCCTGATGATAATCTTTACGTAAGCTTCGCTGGGCGCGCGAGTCTCAAGATCATCGCTTGAGTTGGTGAAAGTAAAAATCGGATAGCCATCCTGATTCCCGAGACTAAGTAGCCGTCCATACATCTTGATGTCAGGTAACAAAAATTCGGATTGCTCTACCATCTGTTCCAGTGGCGGCAAAACGCGTTGGCCATTCACAAGGCGTGAATTCTCTTGCAACACAACATCATTGAATTGATCTTCTGTGATGAGATACATCCGGCCTAGCGTATTTGCACTCTTACGACTGCGCTTGACGAATGCCACCCCGCCGCCCCACAAGTCTGAATATTCGGCAAAATACAATTCGAAGGGAACGGGGATTGCTTTATTATCAATCGGCGGCGTTTTGTCTCTGCATCCCGGATTAATCTTCTGTGAACCCTCGGGCCTGCCACCTGCGATGTAACACATAAAACGCTTTTGGTAGCTCAGATTCGAGCCATAGCTGGCATACCAGATCCTATTAACCGGCAGCTTTGGAACGCAAATCAATCCGATTTCGAGCAATGCACATCCGATCAGAAAAAGGCAAATCAATAGGGGAAAGGGATTGGTGATTAGAGCTTTGCTGATTTCGTATCCTAATAGAATGGTGAAAGTAAATGTACTCAGAATTAAGTGTGTGCGAAAGGTCCAGAAGTATCGATCTCCTAAGACTTTTCTTCCCGGATTGGCCTCCGGAATATGAAAGGCAGCATCAAGTTGATGCACATAATTCTCGCGAGTTGTGTCGAATATGAGGAGACGTTCCTGCACGCGGTAATTCAAATAGCGGCTCACAGCATAAAAGACTGTGGTTGCGGCAATTGCCAGTAAGCAAATAAGTTTAGGATGTGTTTTGCCCTCTTGCTCAAATACATATTTGAAGGCAATCGCCAAACCAGCATAGGCAGCATATACCTGGAATAATGTATTCCATTCGACGCTACGGGCATCTTGATAACGGTCTCGGTATTCCTCGGCGCGCAGCTTATATAACTCAACCTGCATTCTTCCCCTTTCGTCTTTATCTTGGATTCCAGCAAAATCCGCGAGCATTGGTGCTCTTTCGAGCATCGGTGCTTTTTTAGGAGCCTGAGCAGCATCCATTTCGCCTCCAGAGGGCCTAGAAAGGCTGGCATTTGGTAGTGACTAAGTGCAAGGTACTGTATCACTTTTTATAAGGGAAAACTTATTGATCCGGCTATGACTCGGCCAGCGTTGTACTACACGAGTTTTGCTTGGTGAATTGGCTCGAGATTAGATTATTGGACTGCTTTTTCTGTTTTAGAATGCTCACATGGCAGAGACCAAAACAATCCGGCTTACGGAGCATGTGAAAGCGGCGGGTTGAGCGAGCAAGCTGAGTCCGGCGGTGCTGGACACGGTGCTTGGGAAATTAGCCCGGCAGCATGATCCTAATGTCCTGGTCGGCTTTGATAAGTCCGACGACGCCGGAGTGTACAAGATTTCTGCCGAGCAGGCCCTGGTACAAACCGTGGATTTCTTCACGCCCGTGGTCGATGATCCCTATACCTTCGGCCAGATTGCAGCCACCAATTCACTGAGCGATGTTTATGCCATGGGCGGGCGTCCGCTCAGCGCGCTGGCCGTGCTCTGCTTCCCGGAGAAAGGCGACTTGGAAGTTCTGGAGCAGATACTCGCAGGCGGGCTCTCCAAGATGATGGAGGCGCACTGCACGGTCATTGGCGGTCACAGCGTGCGCGATCCTGAGATCAAGTTTGGCTATGCCGTGACCGGAATGATTCATCCGCAGCACGTGCTCACCAATTCCAACGCACAGTTGCTCGACGCACTGATTCTTACTAAGCCTCTGGGAACCGGGGTAATCTCGACCGCAATCAAGAAAGGCCTGGCGGAAACCGCGTGGATTGAGGCAGCGACCAGGGCCATGACTACGCTGAACTCTATGGCGGCAGAAGTGGTGAGCACCCGCAGATTCAAAGTCCATGCCGCCACGGACATCACAGGATTCGGCCTGATTGGTCATGCCCGCGAGATGGCACTGGGCAGCGGCGTGGGCATTCGCATCAATTCCGGTAACGTTCCACTGCTCGAAGGAGCTTACGAATGCGTGCGCGCCGGCTTTATTCCCGGCGGTCTCAAAGCCAACCGCGAATTTGCCGAATGCATGGTCGGCTACGCTGATGGAATTCCCGAGGAAATCAAAACTCTTCTCTACGACCCGCAGACCGCGGGTGGCCTGTTGCTCTCGGTAGCACGCGATGATGCGAATCCCTTGCTGATGGCGCTCAAGGCTGGAGGTGTAGGTGCTGTAGAAATCGGGGAAGTCATTCCTGCTGACAAACCGGTGATACAGGTTATGTAAAATCAGCGATAAGGTTCTTCTTTATTGCAGCCGGAATCTCTCCACCAGCACCCTTTGCAGGCGCGGTTTGTAGATCAGATCGAAGGCAAGCTCTTTGTCCGGAAACATTGCCAAGGCTGCATTCTTGCAGTTGGTAATCATTTCTGTGGCTTCCAAAAGCGTGAGATTCGGGTCCTGGCAGAGCACGGAAAGCACCATATCCACCATCCATTGAAGCCGCCGGATCTTGCGCAATTCTTCCTGTTTTTCTGCTGGACTTTGCGAGAGTTGAGGCTGGATATCCTGTTCGTTGCGCTTCAGAAACATACGTACTCCTTAAGGTGCAACCGTGCAGCGCCGGGTCTGCTGTAGCCCTATTCCGCCTTAATTTTCTGTATAGTTAGATGAAATAGAGCATGGATGTGCTGCACAGGCAAGGCTCAACCGGCTGGGCTGCATCCAGGCAAAACGGAGAACAATATGGCTACACAACCCCAGGATGATACTGAATTGGTGGAAGTATTCGATACACAGCAGGAATCCGAAGCCATGGTGGTGCATGGCCTGCTTGAGGCCGCTGGAATTCAGGCAATCATCACCAATCTCGATGCTCCGCAGGATGTATTTCCCGGAGTAGGCGGCGTTCTGGTGCGCGTAGCGCCTGAGGATGCAGAACAGGCCCGCCAGATCATCGAAGAATTCAAGAACAACTCCGCTCCGGAAGAAGAGACAGGGGTGGCCTAGTCTGCATGGGCCAGCCGGGGTTCCACATTTGCTCCATCGAGCAGAAATGTGACTGTGCCCAGCATGTCTGTGCGCCAGGTTCTCACGTGAGCTTGCTGGAGCCGCTCCAGCACCACCTGGCGCGGATGTCCGAAATTGTTGTGAGCACCCACTGAGATCACAGCAAAGCGCGGCTGAGCGGCATCCAGCAGCTCCGGGGTTGTAGATGTGGCGCTGCCATGATGCGCCACCTTCAGCAGATCAGCCTGCGGTGATTCCTCCGCGATGAATCTTTCCATCTTCTTTTCCAGGTCACCGGCCAGCAGCGCCGTGGTGTGACCATAGGAGATCAGGAAGGCAAGCGAGTCGTCATTTTTGGGCTGCGGCTTTGGCTGCCAGTCTGAAGGTGGCGAGAGTATCCGGATATGCGTACCTGCCCAACCGAAAGTGTCGCCTGTTTTATAGTGATGCATTTCCACATGATTCAGTTCAGCGGCCTTGTAGAGATAATGCAGTGCCGGAGTTTCAGGATTGATTCCCAGCCACAACTCACGCGGATGAAAATTCTGGATCACGCGCGGCAGTCCGCTGATGTGATCACCATGAGCGTGAGTCAGCACAATCACATCAATCCGGTCGATGCCACGCGACCAGAGATACGGTGAGACCACGTCTTCGCCATAATCGAACTCCCCGCGATAAGGCCCTAGCGGCCCGCCACCATCGATGAGCATGGTGCGTCCTTCCGGTGAGACGACCAGGAGGGAGTCTCCCTGACCTACATCGATGGCCGTGACTTCCAGCTTGCGGGGCTCAACTCTGGGCTGCGGCCTGTAGAAAGCAGCTAAGACTGCCGAGGCAAACAGCAGGACAATGCCTCCAAGAGCAACCAGCTTCCGTCTGCGCACAGCAGTGAGGGTGAGGAAGATGCCAGCTACAGCAATCAGAGAAATCAGAATGCCGGGATTGGCAATCCGCCATAGGGAAATCTTCCAGTGTGAAAGCGAGACGATGCAGAAGAGTGTCCAGCGAAGGGAGATGACAGCCAGCCACGAGGCGATGCGCGCCAATGGCATGAAGATGTAGCTCAACGCGATAGCGACAACACCGGCGTTCATCATGATGCCTGCCAATGGGAGCACCAGGATATTCGCAGGCAAGCCGATGATGGCAGCGCGATGAAAATACACACGCATAGGCAATACCATCACGGCTTGGGTGATCGAAGAAACGAGGAGCAGGTCAAAGACCATCAGTACAACTTGAAGAATGCCGAGCACCAGCAGTCGTGCCGGCAGCTTGCCGATAAATCGCGCAATCCTGCCGATCATCAAACGCAAGTCCAGGCGAAACTGGGCCAGCTTCGGCTCCAGAGTAAGGTCGTAATTCGTGGAATCGAGGTGCACAAGGGCGCGTTTGTAGCGCGTGGAAGTCCGCTCCAGCAGAGGAAGGCTGATTCCGGAGATGGCCAGTAATGCCAGGAATGTGAGTTGGAAGCTCGGATCGAACCACGCCTGTGGTGATAAGACCAGCACCACCAAGGCAGCAAAGCCAGTGGCATTGAGGGCGGCGCGTTCGCGGTAGAACAGCCGCGCCAGCAGGAACAATGCCAGCATGAAAACGGCACGCAGGATCGGTGTTCCCATGCCAGCCACAAAGGCATAGAACAGTGACAAGCCGATGGTCACCAGAGAGGCGGCCCACTCCGGAGCACGCAGCCGCCGCGCCAGCCAGAACACTGCAAATGCCAGCAGGCCCACGTTCATCCCCGAGACAACCAGCAGGTGATATACGCCGGTTTCCTGAAACTCTTCGCGCACATGCCGCAGCAGGAGAGAGTCGTCACCGACCACCATGGCGGCAAACAGGGCGGCGTCTTCTTCGCTCCACAGCCTGGGATTATGAAGGTGCTCGAGAATGCTGCGGCGGCTGCGGCTGCGCCAGAAGCCCAGCCATCCACCCATCTTGCCGGGCAGGAGTTCCACATTATCGGTCCGCACAGATGCCAGCGTGGTGATACTCAGCCCGTGGAGATAGCCCTCATAGTCGAACGCTCCGGGATTGCGAAAGTTACGCGGAAGCCGCAGCTTCGCCGTGAATTTCACCCGGTCGCCATAAGCCAGCTTCGGAAAGGCTGCGCGGTCTTGTGCGTCCTCCTCATCATCCTGTGATTGCTTGATGAACAGGGTGGCGCGCATGCCGACCGGCTGGGTAAATCGCTGATCCTCGATTTGAATGCTCTCACTCTCAAGATCAAAGCGTTCACGCGGCTCCGATCCGGCCAGCAATTCACCGTCGCAGGTGACATGGCCTATAATCTCTACATCATTGTTGTAGAGGAAGTCCTGCGGAGGAGTAGCAAGATTGGGAGAGGGCATCCATATCCAACTGACACAACCTGCGCAGACAAGTGCACCAACGGCGGAGATGTAACCCAAATAGATGCTGTTTCTGATCGCAGAAAATACCGCACAAGCAACGAACGTGAGAGCGGCAGAAGCCCAGAGCCATGCCGGTCGATGCACATGCCCGGCCATCCATATGCCGCAACCGAACACTACAGCAGCCAGGGCCAGCGGCGCACGCGGGTTCGATTGCAGAGGTTTGGTCATGAAAGGTAAGGGCAAATTGTAGTGCAGAACGCGTGAATCGCGTAACCAGGGATTAGCGCGCCAACTTCACCATGCTCTCGATATGGAATGTCTGCGGGAAAAGATCGATCAGGTGAACCTCTTCCACGCGATAGCCAAATTCGAGCATTATCTGGAGATCGCGGGCCAGCGTGGTGGGATCGCAGGAAAGATAGATGATCTTCTTCGCCCGCAGTGCTGCCAGCATTTTTGCCGCGAGATCTCCCAAGCCGGCCCGAGGCGGATCGGCCACTACCAGTTCGGGTTTCAGGTTATGTGATTTGGGCAGGAACTGCTCCGTTGTGGCCTTCATGGCGGTAACGTTTTTGAGCGCGTTGGCCTGCAAGTCTGCGGCTGAAGCGGGGGCCGATTCAATCGCGAATACCCGGTCAAAGCGCTTGGCCAGGTGATTACTGAAAAGCCCAACACCGGCGTACAGATCGAGCGCCGTGCCCCCGCCATAGTCAGAAACCACAGTCTTGACTAATTCATTCACCATGTAACGATTGGTCTGAAAGAACGAGCCCAGGCTGACACGAAATGATCGTTCTCCGGCTTGATAAGTCAGGAAACCATCACCGATGGTCTGTTTCAGTTCCGGCAGAGCGGAATGTGGGCCTGCGGGCGGCGCTGTAAACAAACCTACTCCCTTGATTTCAGGCACACGCACCTGAAGGTCTCTCACGAACTCCTTGAGATTCGGGCTCTCGTGACCTCCATAGATTTCCAGCAGCATGGCGGAATCATCATGGTTGGCAAAGAACTCGACCTCGCTTACACCCTGCGGAATGCGCTGTTCCCGGCCAAGCTGCCACAGGTGAAATACCACCCGATTGATGGCAGGGGAACTGATAGGACATTTTTCCACCGGCAGCAGTTCATGAGAATTCAGGCGATAATAACCCAGCGCAAAGTCGTCGCCAGCATGAACTTTCATGCGCGTGCGGTTGCGATAATTCCAAGGCCCAGAGGAATGGACGGCGATTTCACCCTGCCATTCGAATTTGGCAGTGCGGCGAAAGGTCTCACGCAGGATGGCCTGCTTGAACTCAAGCTGCGTCTGATAATCGGTATGCTGATAGTGGCAGCCGCCGCAACGTCCAAAGTAGGGACATGGCGCTTCTGTTCTTTTAGACGAAGGCTTCAGTACCTGGTCGAGGTTGGCGCGCATGAAGCCGGGCTTCTCCTCCGTCACACTTACACTTACTTCTTCGCTGGGGAGCACCAGGGGAACGAAGACGGTCTTGCCTTCAGGGCTGCGCGCCAGCCCATCACCGCCATAGATCATTTTTTCAATAGTAAGGTTCACAGGTAGAAGAGACTCAGGCGTGGAATTTTAAACTGCTCAAAGAGCCGACGGTGAATAAAGCGCTTCATCAGTTGCTCGATCTGCACTGCGGGCATCTTGCTGCGATACGGAGCGATCTCGCGGTCGGCCTCGGCTCGAATCCTGATTAAATCAGATTCAGAGGCGCTGATGGTCAAAGCAGCCAGAAGCTTTTCCTCCAGCACGGTGAGATGGCGTTCCATGTCTTCCAGGCGAGCCGGCATTTTGAAATCTTCAGCCAGGTTCTCAAGCGTATTCGCGCAATCTTCCGCAACCGCCTTCACGGTTGCCGGAACCTCCGCCTGACGCAGCTTCTGCGCGTTCTCACGAAAGAATTTCTCTATCTCGCCGGCTTGCATGCCCGGAGCGGCATTGGGCTGTTCGCGGCTGGCTCCTACAGCCGCCTCTTTCATCTCCTCGGCGGCCGCCAGTATTTCCTGGGAGCAGTAAGCCAACCCATTTACCTTTTTGGTCTTCGAAGGACGGCGATCATAGCGATCAAAGGTGGAATCGATGCCCCGCAGCACGGCCTCCAGCGGGATACCCGCATCCTTCCATGTGCCAATCAGTTCCCAGTCAAGGGGAGAAACCTGCAACCCTCTTCCACGCCGCTGGCAGAAATGCATCTCCACCTCGGTGAAGTAGTTGAAGTAATTCTCCACATTCTAGTTTTACCACAGGGAAAACAAGCCGCGAATGACGGGAAAGAACGGGGGATGTCACGAAGAGCTTTTCTGCTTCTGGCTGGCGGCATTGCGCTCCCAGATGATGCACAGGCCATCAAGGGTCAGCAGGTCATCCACAGTTTTGATGTATTTGGAATGCTCGCCAATGAGCTTGGCCAGACCACCAGTGGCGACGACCTTGGTATCAGGGCCAAGCTGTTCCAGGAGGCGCTCTATAATGCCATCCACCAATCCGAGATAGCCGAAGAACAATCCGGCCTGGATGCTGGCCACAGTGTTGGTGCCGATGATCTTGCCGGGCTGGCGAATATCTACGAGTGGAAGACGGGCAGTATGTTCGAATAAGGCTTGGGCCGAGATGCCGATGCCGGGAGCAATCACGCCGCCCATATATTCGCCCTTTTTTGAAATTGCATCAAAGGTGGTCGCCGTGCCGAAATCCACAACCACGCAGGGACCGCCATATTTCTCAATGGCCGCTACGCCGTTCACAATACGATCCGCGCCCACCTCAGATGGATTGTCATAGTGAACCGGCATGCCGGTCTTCACACCCGGTTCAACGAACAGCGGTTTCAGGTGGAAATAGCGCTCACAGACCTCACGCAAGGTGGAATCCATGGAAGGAACCACAGACGAGATGATGATGCCGCGCACCTCGGCGGCCTCGATTTTGTCTATGGCAAAGAGGTTACGGAACAATACACCGTACTCATCCACCGTATGGGTTTTGATGGTAGCCACGCGCCAGTGGGCAATCATGCGGGGCCCGGAGGGGGACTTCACAAAGCCGGTGGAATGCAACGCGTAAACGCCAAGAACCGTATTGGTATTGCCGACATCAATCACCAGCAGCATCGGTTCTCCTTGCCAGGGGACGAACGCTGCCGGAAATGGCCATGCGCAACCCCTGTTCGGTGCGCACGCGCAGGAAGCCGCGGGTATCCAGGCCATCGGTGATGCCGCTGAAGCCGCCATTCTCATCTACATGCACATGTTTTCCCCGAGCATACGATGAACGGGCCTCGACGCGCTTCAAAATTGATTCAAAACGCGCCGTAGAGCTGGGAACCGGGCTATTCACGGCCCGCAGCAGTGCGCGATATTCGCGATCAAGGGCCTTCAACAATGAGGCGGTCAACTGCAAACGTGACCATTCCTTGCCGGTCTCCAGGTGCAACGAGGTGGCCGTGCTTTCCAGGTCAGCGGGTAGTGCGCGATGATTCACGTTGATGCCAATCCCCACGATAGCATGATGCACCCGGTCCGACTCCGTGTGCACCTCGGTCAGAATCCCGCAGAATTTCTTGTCATTGATGAGCAGATCATTGGGCCAGCGGATATCGGGGGACAGGCCAGTGACTTCCTTCATGGCATCCTGCAAAGCGACAGCCGCAATCAGTGATAGCCACAAAATATCGGCAGCCTTAATCTGCGGGCGCAGCACCACGGAGCAGTAAATGCCTGCTTCCCGCTCTGAATACCATTGATGACTGCCTCGTCCACGACCAGCCGTCTGTTCCTCGGCAATAAAGACTTCCCCTTCTGATGCCGCTTCAGAAGCGCCCAGCGCAGCCGCCTTGGCCAGTAGATTGGTGGATTCAACCTGGAGGTAATGATGAATGTGGCCTGAGAAGATGGTGTTGCGCACCAGCGGCGCCAGCAATTCCGGTACTAAGAGTTCCTGTTCCACGTTCTCAATAACACAGTCTGGCGGCGTTTATTCCTGTAACTTTGAATGGCGACAACAATTCCTGAAGATTTTGGCCGGGAAATGAACGTTACATCAAGGCTAAGAAATTGTTCGAGCCGTTCAAACTTATCCCTTAAGGATTACTCATATTTGCTTTGCCTTCTCCGCAAAGCAACTCAAATTTTAGTCAATTTGGATGAATTCCGCTATTGTTCGGCCTCTGACACTACATCAGATGCAAAGCTATGCGGGAACAATTCTCATGCTTAGATCCACTGCCGGGGCAGAGTGGGTGAGCGCGCCGACGGAGATATAGTCAGCGCCGGTTTCGGCGTAGGCACGGACGTTCTCGAGCTTGATGCCTCCGGAGATTTCTACCGGCAGGCGGCGTGAGTGTCCACGAACGCGGGCCACAGCAGTACGCGCGTCTTCCACGCTCATGTTGTCGAGCAGCACCGCTTCTGCTCCATTGTTGAGAGCTTCTTCCAGTTCGGCAAGGCTGTGAATTTCGATTTCCGCAGGTTGCTCGCCGCGCCGGTTTTGCAATGCCTTTTGCAGGGCCGCTGCCACTCCACCCGCCAGAGCGATGTGGTTGTTCTTGATCAGCACGCCATCGGAAAGATCCAGGCGGTGATTGTGGCCGCCTCCGCAACGCACCGCATATTTATCAAGGATGCGCAGCCCCGGCGCCGTCTTGCGTGTGTCGAGAATGCGGGTGTTGGTTCCCTGAATGGCATCTACAAATTTCCGCGTGAGTGTGGCAATGCCGCCCAAACGCTGCAGTACGTTCAGGACCACGCGCTCGCAGGAGAGCAACACCCGGGCATTGTGCCTGATAACGGCAATCGATTGTCCCTTGTGCAGGCGGACGCCATCGAAAATCTCGCCGTGGCTGATGACCTCAGGATGGCCGATAGCGTTCTGGTCGAGCCGCTCGTATATTTCAAGGATGCGGGAGATCACGCCTACCCCGGCGAGAATGCAGTCCTGTTTGGCCAGGATGGTTGCCGTAGCCCGCTGCTGCGCGGAGATACAGGCGCGCGAGGTAGCGTCACTCGTGGCTTTATCCTCCAGCAATGCATGCTCGAGAATAGCAGTGATTCTGCGGCTATGCCAGTCCATATTGCTTCTCTTGAGCTTACCCCAGCTTTTCCAAAGCTGCGCGTGTCTTTTGTAATAGTAATTCGTTGTCGGCGGCCTGCTTGCGCAATCCTTCCACCACCTGGGAAGGAGCCTTGCCGAGAAAGTGCTCGTTTCCAAGCTGCCGCTGGGCGCTGGCCACCTGCCCCTCAAGCTTTTTCAGCTCTTTGGTGAGCCGCTCGCGCTCCACTTCCGCATCAACCTTCTTTTCGTAGATAACGGCCACTTCAAACCGGGGTGTACTTCTCAATCCGGCTGTGTGTGAGAGCGGGGCGTGTGCGAACTCCAATTCTTCCAGCGTGGCCAGCCGCTCGATCATCGAGCGGCTTTCATCGACCAGGTTGCGCAGTTGGACTCCGGCGTAAAGCTGCGCCCGAAGCTTGACTCTGGGTTCAATCTTCAAGTCCGCACGAATCTGGCGAATGTTGACGATGATGTCCTGAAGCACCGACATCTGTTCTTCCGCCTCTGGATCAAGCCAGCGCCGGTCAAGGCCCGGGTAGCGGGCCAGCGCAATCGATTTGAGATGCGGCACGTCCGCGTGCATGGCGTTCCATATCTCCTCGGTGATGAATGGCATAAAGGGAGACAGGAGGCGGAGCGCTCCTTCAAAGACGTATCCCAGGAAGCCCAGCGCGCTGTTGTCAGTTTCTCCAGCGGCTGCCAAACGCGGCTTGATGATCTCCAGGTACCAATCGCAGAACTCTCCCCAGAAGAAGTTGTAAATCTGGTTGGCAGCCTCGTGGAAACGAAAATCTGCCAGGTTCTCATTGACCAGTGCAGCAGTAGTGATGAAGCGCGAGAGAATCCAGCGGTTCTCGAGGAACTTCATCTCCTTGCCCTGGATGCCGTGGGCCAAAGCCTTCGTGCCGCCGGCGCGGTCAGCGTTCATGAACATGAAGCGGGCGGCATTCCAAATTTTATTGGCAAAATCGCGGTAACCTTTAGTGCGGCTTTCAGAGAAAGCAATGTCGGTGCCGGGTGAGGCCATGGCCGCCAGGGTAAAGCGCACCGCATCGGTACCATAGCGCTGCGTGACCTCTATAGGATCCATGACGTTGCCTTTGGTTTTTGACATCTTCTGGCGCTCGGCATCACGCACCAAACCATGAATATAAACCTGCTTGAAGGGAACACTGCCCTGCGGGTGCCCTTCCATGAAGTGACAACCCAGCATAATCATGCGCGCAACCCAGAAGAACAGGATGTCAAAGCCGGTAATCAGCAGGGACGTGGGATAAAAAACATCCAGATCGCGCGTCTTCTCCGGCCATCCAAAGCCCGTAAACGGCAGCAGTCCGGAAGAAAACCAGGTATCGAGGACATCCGGGTCCTGCTCCAGCTTGCTGCCGCCGCACTTGCGGCATTTATCGGGAGCGGTGCGCGCCACGGTAATCTCACGGCAATCCAGGCAATGCCATGCCGGAATACGATGGCCCCACCAGAGCTGGCGCGAAATACACCAGTCATGGATGTTGCGCATCCACTCGAAGTAAGTCTTGGCATAGTTCTCCGGAACAAAGACGATCTCGCCTTTTTCCACTGCCTCAATAGCACGTTTTGCCAGCGGCTCAATCTTGATGAACCACTGCGTCGAAAGACGGGGCTCAACAATGTTTTTGCAGCGCTGACACTTGCCGACGGCATGTATATGATCTTTGGTCCCGACCAGCAGTCCCTGGTCCTGGAGATCGCGCAGCACGCGCTCGCGCACCTCATAGCGGTCGTGGCCGGCATAGGGGCCGCCATTCTCATTGATCATGGCCTGATCGTCCATGATGTTGATCTGCGGCAGGTTGTGGCGCAGCCCCATCTCAAAATCATTCGGATCATGCGCAGGCGTCACTTTTACCGCCCCGGTGCCGAATTCAGGATCGGCCATGTCGTCGGCAATAATCGGAATCTCACGGTTCATCAAGGGCAGGCGCAGCTTCTTGCCCTGCAGGTGCGTGTAGCGCTGGTCTTTGGGATTGACCGCGACAGCGACATCGCCAAGCATGGTCTCAGGCCGTGTAGTGGCAATGATGATGGACTGGCTCTCATCTCCGGCGACCGGATAACGAATCTGGTACAGCTTGCCCGGCAGTTCCTCATGAACGACTTCGAGATCGGAAATGGCGGTCACGCAGCGCGGACACCAGTTGACGATGTACTTACCGCGATAGACCAGCCCCTGCTCATGCAGGCGGACGAAGCTCTCGACAACCGCGCGCGAGAGGTTTTCGTCCATGGTGAAGTACTCGCGGTCCCAGTCGACGGAGGCGCCCAGGCGCTTCATCTGTGCCTGGATGGCGCCGCTGTAGTGCTTCTTCCAATTCCAGACGCGCTCGATAAATGCTTCCCGGCCCAGCTTCTGGCGGCTGCCGCCTTCGGCTGCCAGTTGCCGCTCTACCATCATCTGGGTAGCGATTCCCGCATGGTCGGTGCCGGGCAGCCAAAGCGTGAGGTAGCCGAGCATCCTGCGCCAGCGGATGACGATGTCCATCTCCGTCTGGTTGAGCATGTGGCCCATGTGCAGCACCCCGGTCACGTTGGGAGGCGGCAGCAGCAGGGTGAAGACGGGTTGCTGCGCGTCCGGCGAGTCAAGCGGGGGCGTCTTCACGGAGAAGAGCTTCTCCGTGACCCAGTATTCCGCCCAGCGTTCCTCTATGGCGCTGGGATCATAAGTTTTGGGGAGTTCTTGTGGCATTCGGTGTAAAAGAAGGCTAAATCACGATATTACAAGCCACAAGCGAGAATGGGCAAACTGCAGGAATACCTGTGCGTAACCTGCTCAGGCTTTCTTCTTGGCACGGATAGTTTTTGGGGGAGGATGCATCTCCCGCTGGATAGTTTTCTTCCCAATTGCATCTGTCATGGCATGCCGCAAAAGCCAATTCACCTTGGTTTGATAACCTGGGCCATCGGCTTTTAACCAGTCGATTATGTCCATATCGAGGCGGATAGTTACGGCCTTCTTGGGAGGACGATAGAATTTCCCGATCTCAGCTCCACTCCAATCAACGATTTCAGGGATATCAGAAAAATTAATATCCTCGTCTTTTTTTGCTGCGATAGTTTGTATCTGCCTTCTTTGGGTTTTCGTGAGCTTCTTCATAAACCCTCTTTTCCCGGCTAGTGGCAGTACGTGCCGAAATAATATGTATGATTTCTTCGTATCCACTTTCACGAACTGTATGTACCACAACGAGAATGGCTGCACTCAACTCCAGCATTCCCATAATGATCCAGCGCTCCTCGTCTTCTGAGCCGTGATCCAGAAGCGTTACAGCGTTCGGATCGTTGAAAACCAATGCAGCCGTCTTAAATTCAATGCCATGCTTTTCTAAGTTCGTTTGGTTCTTGTTTTCGTCCCATTCAAAGCGCATGCAGTGCCAGCAGGACCAGACTAAATCAGACTGTACGCTATGTAAATACTTATGTATGTACAAAGCAAAGTAGCCGGCATGCCTGCAGCCAGCACAATTGAAATTCCGTCGCTAGACGTATCCATCCGCAAACTTTATCCTGTTGTAATAGACAGGATGAAGCATGTCCCAGACCCTCCAGACCAGCACCATGATCAACATTACCCTGCCGGATGGCAGCAAGCGCGAAGTGCCTCAGGGCACTACGCCTTATGACATTGCGAAATCGATCAGCCCCAGGCTGGCGGAAGCGGCGCTGGTCGCAAAAGTCAAGCCGCTGGGAGCCAGCGCTCAGCCACCGGCTGCTGCGACCGATGGCCATGGAAATGCGCCGGCCAGCATGCATGCGCCGCAGTCGAAAGACGGCTGGCAGTTTGCCGATCTTTCCAAGCCGTTGGAGCAAGACATTGAGCTGCGCCTGCTGACTGATAGAGATCCTGAGGCCCTTGAGGTCTATCGCCACTCTTCCGCCCATCTGCTGGCTACTGCCGTTCTGGAACTCTTCCCTGAGGCCAAGCTGGGCCATGGGCCGCCGACTGAAACCGGCTTCTTCTATGATTTTTACCGCCCCACGCCGTTTACTCCCGAAGACCTGGAGAAGATCGAGAAGCGCATGGGTGAGGTAGCGAGCCGCGACGAAAAGTTCCAGCGCGAGCTTGTCCCCCGCGAAGAAGGATTAGCCCGTTACAAGGCCGAAAACGATTTCATGAAGGTGCACTTCATCGAGCAGTTCACCAAGTCCGGTGAGCCGATCTCCGCCTATCGCAACGGCAGGTTTGTGGACTTCTGCCGCGGGCCGCACATTCCATCGACCGGGCGCATCAAGGCTTTCAAGCTGCTGAACCTCGCCGGAGCCTACTGGCTGGGCGACGAAAAGAACCCGCAGCTCCAGCGCATCTATGGCACCTCATTCTTCAACAAGAAGGACCTTGACCAGTACCTGCACCAGCTTGAAGAAGCAAAAAAACGTGATCACCGCGTACTAGGCAAGCAGCTTGACCTGTTCAGTATCCAGGAGCTGGCCGGGCCGGGGCTGATCTTCTGGCATCCCAAGGGCGGCATCATGCGCAAGTTGATGGAAGACTGGATGCGCGATGAGTACCTGCGCCGCGATTATTCCCTGGTCTATACGCCTCATATCTTCCGTGTGAACCTCTGGAAAACCAGCGGACATGAAGGCTATTACGCGCAAAACATGTTCACTCCCATGGAGCTGGACGACGCGGATTATCGCGTGAAGCCCATGAACTGTCCGGGGCATATCCTGATCTACGCGGATGCGTTGCGGTCTTACCGCGACCTGCCGGTGCGCCTGGGCGAACTGGGAACTGTGTATCGCTACGAGCGTTCCGGCGTGATGCACGGGCTGATGCGCGTCCGTGGCTTCACCCAGGATGACGCCCACATCTTCTGCACTCCGGAGCAGATCGAAGATGAGATTGTCGGTTGCATCGATTTTGCGCTGGCTGTGCTCAAGGCCTTTGGCTTCGAGGAGTTCAACGTCGAACTGAGCATCTGGGATCCCAACGACAAGAAGAGCTTCCTGGGTGGCGATGAAAAATGGGAGCTGGCCATCCGCTCGCTGGAGAATGCGTTGAATCGGCGTAACATTCCCTACAAGACTATCCCCGGCGAAGCAGCGTTCTATGGTCCCAAGATCGACATCAAGCTGGTGGACGCCATTGGACGGCGGTGGCAGCTTTCTACCGTGCAGTTCGACTTCAACCTGCCGGAGCGCTTTGAGCTTGAATACGTTGCGGAAGACGGCACGCGCAAGCGGCCGCTCATGGTGCACCGCGCCCTCTATGGCTCGATGGAGCGCTTTTTCGGCACGCTGATCGAGCACTATGCCGGCGCTTTTCCCGTATGGCTCTCGCCCGTGCAGGTGGCGGTGATTCCCATCAGCGAGAAACATACCGAATACGGAACCAAAGTCTGGCAGCAGCTCAAAGACGCAGGCATCCGCGCGGAACTCGATGCCCGTAACGAAAAGATGAACGCCAAAATCCGCGAGCACACCCTGCAGAAAGTGCCATTCCTGCTGGTGGTGGGCGAGAAAGAGGCCGAAGCAGGAACGGTGAACGTACGCGTGCGCGGCCAGCAGCAGCCGGAAGGGACGGTGCCGATTTCTCAATTTGTTGAGCGGGTAAAGAGATTAATTGAGGACAAGTCTGTAGGATTGACAGCGAGTACTTAGTTTTTAGTATTTAGTACTTAGCTAAACCTGAGGAGGAAACGCTGATGCGCAATTATAGAGACTTGCAGGTATGGACAAAGGCGCACGCGTTGACTCTTGATCTTTACAGAATCTCACGCGCTTTCCCTCGCGAAGAAATGTATGGTCTTACCGCTCAGCTTTGGCGAGCCGCTGCTTCTATTGGAGCAAATCTTGCGGAGGGTTGTGGACGCCGGACTAGCAGTGAACTTGCTCGCTTCATTCGGATTGCAATGGGTTCTGCCAGTGAACTCGATTATCATCTTCTCTTGAGTCGCGACTTGGAATTCATGAAAGACGATGATTTTAAGCGTACGACGAGAGATTTAGTAGAAGTGCGAAAGATGCTTACATCACTTTTGAGCAGCGTTGAGGAACAAGTCGAATTGAAGGCCAAAGCAGCTGCAAAAGTGTAGTGAATTAGCTAAATACTAAGTACTAAATACTTGTTTATGCCTTTTCCCGGTTTCACTCCTGAAGCACTTACTTTTCTTCGCAACCTGAAGCGCAATAATCGGCGCGAGTGGTTCCAGCCGCGCAAAGAGAAATACGATTCGCTCATTCGCATGCCCATGCTGGAGCTGATCTCGTGTCTCAACGAAGAATTTGCGGATTTTGCCCCGAATTACATTACTCCTCCGCAAAAAGCGGTGTTCCGCATTTACCGCGATACCCGGTTTGCCAAAGACAAGACCCCTTACAAGACACATGTGGCCGGAATCTTTCATCCGCAGAACGGCTCGAAGAAAGAAGGCGCCGCATATTACTTCCACTTCAACCCCGACCAGTTACTGGTCTTTGGGGGCGTGTGGACGCCGGAACGCGAAGCGTTGCTGGCTATCCGCTCCCTGATCCAGGAGCACCATGAAGAGTTGAGCGAGATCCTGAGCGATAAGAAGCTGCGCCGGGCTGTGGGCCAGCTTCAGGGAGAGCGCCTCTCGCGTATGCCCAAGGGTTTTCCGGTTGACCATCCGGCCGAGGCGATCCTGCGCCAGCGGCACTGGTATCTGGAAACCGCAGTGGACTCGAAGATTGTCACTTCGCCCAGGCTGCTGCCGGAACTGGTGAAATACTTCCGCATCATGGCTCCGCTGGTGGAATTCCTGAACCGGCCATTCACGGAGAAAGCCAGGCCGAAGAAGATGTCCTTTACAGCCTTCAGCTTTTGAAGTTATCGTACAGTCCACTCCAACAAGCTCGAATGGATCGCGCACGAGCATATCGATGACGCCACGAAAACCGTCAATGTAAGGCTGGAGTTCAAGGTTACACGATAACCCGTGCCGCCCCTCTGGGGCTCATCTATCTTTATATCTTTCATTTTTGGTTGAACCCAGCGCTCACGCTGGGCTAACTTGTTTCGCGCCTCCGGCGCTATTCTTCCCCTGAAATGCTATTGCAGCATGTCGCCCAATGTATTTGCGGTGCTGGCGGCATTAGGCAGATCCGAAACCCCAAGCGCCGGAAATTCATGAGGCGTGGCGAGCACGCCCCTGGTTATGCGGCTTCGAGGGCCGAATCTTCGGCAAAGTATTCACGTTCTTCTGATTGCCGGCGCCTGCCTTCGGAGCGCGCCAGGGCATAGGCCGCAATAGCCATATTCACGTCGCGAACAGCTATGTCATAGTCGCCATTCAAGGCCAGATTTCCGGCAATGGAGAGCAGCCATGCGGATGCGGCATAGCTGGCCAGCCGGGGCTTGTTCGAGAGGATGCCCAACCCTATCAGCATCTCGATCACGCCCACGCCATACATGAAGGTCTTGCCGCTTACGGGCAGTTTCTCCCTGACCTGGGGCGCCAGATATTTCTCCCAGTGGGTCAACAAATCAGTAAACTTGTCGAGGCCGGCAAGAAAAGCGGTGCTGCCCAGGCCCACCCGCAAGGCCCAATACACGTCATCCAGATGTCCTTCGCGATGCATAAATCCTCCCTGATTACTGGATGCAAAAGAGAGAACCGGTGTTTACCTTGATTACCGGATGCAAAGAGAGCCGGTGTTTACCTTCGAGTAAACCCGCCGTCCAGAGCACCCATCCAAACCTAAGTAGCTGCCAGATGAATGGAAGGACCATGAAGAGATCAATGGCAAGTCTGCTGGTTTTATTCGCGCTCTGGATTCTGAGCATGCATTATTTACTTCCTATTCCCGTGATGGTGATCCTGTTTGCCGCGCTGGCTTCCGGGACGGCCGTAACTATCGGTTTTGGAATGAAGCATAAACCAAAGGCTGTTATCGAAGGTGATACAAAGGCTGAAATTCTGAAGAAAGCGGCCTGAAAAGCAGTGTAGACTCTGCTCATGAACTCCAAAAGCAGGGCCGCACTACTGGTATACATTCTGGCAGCCTGCGTGGCGGGCGGACAGACGTCTCCGCCTGCAAACACGCCGCCAGCCAGCCTTTCTGCCGAACAGCTTACTGCCTTGGTAAAGCAGCAGTTTGGGTCCACCTTCAATGTGCCCGCGAACTTTGTCACGCCCGCCATCGTTGCCGATTTTGACGGAGATGGCATTGAAGACATTGCCATTGTGGCCAAGAGCAAAGAGCCGTTCCCGGATTCTTTTGAGCTGAAGTACCGCATCTTCGATCCCTACAATTCTTATTTTGGATTGAGCGATCCGCAGATGAGTTCCGCCTTCAGCGCCAATGATCCGCACCGTGACCATGACCTGCTGGTGATCTTTGGCATCGGCTCCGATGCATGGCACGCAGCCACACCCAAGGCCAAGTTCGTCCTGATCAATGTGCCTTTTGACAGCATTGTTACGGGACGCATGTTGCTGAAAAAGAAAAAACCGCCTATCTGGGTCATCAAGGCCCAGGAAAAGCAGGTCATGGAATCGGCGGTGTACTGGGACGGCAAGAAATGGCGCTGGGAGCCGGGCAGCATGCTGGACCAATCGAACTAAACCGGACGATTGGGTAAATGGGTAATTTGGTACGTAGGTAAATGAAACCCATCTTTTACTTCAATTTACCCACTTACCAAATTATTCATTTACCAGATTCCGATGACCGGATGACCCGATCTCCAAATCACCCGATCACCGGATTTCCCGATCTGCTTAGTCCTCGTCCTCTCCTTCACCTGCTGCGCTTACGTTCGTGGTTGATTCCGCCGGACGGCCGGCATTCAGGTGGTCATAGTTTATGATGGCGTTAAACACCAGGAAGAAGCTGCCCATGGTTTCACCGCGCCACATGGGATTATTGGCGAAAAGCACCACGTGGCCTTTGCCGTGAGGAACGTCCACCACCGCAGGCTTTTCCGCAATTTCATTCGGACTAGTGCTCTGACCGTGTGATTTTGGGGTATAGCCAGCGAAGCTGGCGGCATTCTTCTAGCCCACAGCGCAAGCTGTGGGTATAGAAATAGACAAGGAACAGAGCTGGCGAAGCCAGCGCCATAGCTGTAATGCGCCCTCATTCCAATCGGAATGCCTCGATTCCTATTTCCATGCGGTCAGAGCACTAGTGATCATGCCGCTCAGCAGCAATTCTTTTTCAGGAGCAAAGCGCAAAATGACTCGCGGCTGTTCGTCGTTGCGCGGAATGGCCCAGCGGGCAAACTCGCGCACTTCCTCAGGTACGAAAAGTTCCTGCTCACGCGGGGTGCGCTTTACGGGTCTTTCGGGAGTCATATAAGGGCGGCCCTGGATTACATCAGGATCGCTGGGTGAGCCGCGTCCGCTGGAGCGCCCTTCTTCGCCACCGCCGCCCGGACCGCCTCCGCCTGCACCGGGCAGATTCAGGCCGACTGTGATGATCGGCCCCTGGCGGAAGTAGAGGTAGAGTTTGTCGTCATAGCCGTAAGCGATGGGACTCTTCTTGTCATCCACGCTGGAGAGCACCACGCTGCCGGGAGCCTGCATGGTGCGCGCATCCGAGACATTCACCATATCGGTCATGCCACCCGCAACCGGAAGCGCCGCGCTGGTCTGGGCAGCCATGAGCAGGCCGCCATCGCGAACGAATTGCTCGAGATTGGAAAGCCCGCTGTAGCCAAGACCTCCGCGAATGTCGTCGGTTGTATCAAGCCCTGATGCCGAGAAATTAGGCGTCTCGTCAGAGTTCTTCCATGGCATGGCTTTGCCGCGCAGGGGCAGGCCACGAATCATGGCACTCAGGCCCGCAGCGCCGCCTTGTCCCATGGGAGGCAGGATGATCACGTCAAATTTCTCGCGCAGGTTGGAAGTCTCGCGCAGCCTGGTATCAGCGACGTAGGTGTAAGGAATCTTGAGGTCTTCAAAGGCGATGCGGTACCAGCCGTCGTTTTGCGTGTTCTGCCAGTTATGCACCAGCGCGATGCGGGGCGCTGCCAGCGGATGCGTAGCGACTTTCAAGTCTACATTGCTGGCGTGCACTTTGACGCCCAACTCCCTGGCTGCCTTGTCCAGTTCATCACGATTGGTATTGCGGATCACGAAGCTGCCCGGCTTGAACTTCACGCCGTCGGCTTCAAAGCTGTCTTCAGCAGCTTCCATCTGCGTATTGGCAAGGCGGAAGCGCAGGGTCGCGAGAGTGTTGTCAGCATTGTGGTTGATGAGGTAGACCTTGCCCTGGCCATCAATCCCTCCCGCAAGTTCGATCTTCGCCATCTTCTTCATGGGCGCATCGAGCACCGCAGTATCGGCAATACGCATGGTTTTCACGTTACGCAATGCGCCGAGGGTCCAGCCGGTATCGTCATAGGAGCGCGGATCGCGCGGGCTGTAGTACTGCGTATCGAGCACCATGTCTGCGAGACGACTGTAAGGCTGATCCATACGGATGACGTAGCTGCCGGCAGGGATCACGGTTTCCTGCGGCTTCTTCTGCGCTGCGTCGTCTTCACCGGCTTTCCGCTGTCCACGAGGAGATTCGCGCCGCGCTTCAGTGGCAGTGGCAGGCAGGCGGATTTCTTTCTCCGTGCGGTGCACCTCTACTCCCTGGAGTTCGAGCAGGTTTAAAATGCTGGCCTGCTCGCCGGTACGGGGATCGTTTGCGGGGAAGACCCACGCCGCCGGACCTTCATTTCTGGCTTTCTCTATCGAACGTTTGCTCTTGAGATAGAAGTTGTTGAGGAACTTCTGGCCGTTGGAGGCGAGGTTATTCATGCCGAAGAGTATGGCGCTCTCCTGCATGTTGATGTTGTTGCGCGCCGACCATTTCACTTTGGACAGCGGTGGATTGGGACGGTACCATTCGCGGTTGGTGTCCGGCGGGCGCAGGGTGCGAACGCGGGTGTCAGCGCCGCCATTGCCAAACGTCTCGTAGAACCTGCCGATGGCATTGTGGTTATTGGCGATGGAGAGCAGGTAGTTGGGCGCCCATCCATCGTAGAAGCCGTGCGTCCACACGCCAATCACGCCACGCTTAGTCATCTCTTCAATCTCGTGATAGGCCATCTCTTGCCATTCGCTGATCACAATGGGATCGAGCCAGGCGTTATACGGGCCGGTGCCGGTCATGATGTAGAGATATGGCACGCTCTCATGCAGGTCATGCATTACGGTCGGGTGCCAGTCGAGAAAATTTTTGAGCATGTTGCGGGAGAGCGCCAGGTTCACGCCGAGATTGTCACGGTTGTTGTCATGCGCCACGTAATGGCCCCACCAGACGAGCGGATAAGGCTGATCATCAGGGTGCTTCTTGTGCTGCAAGTAGACATCCACCATGCGGTCGTGGCCGTCTACTTCGACGATAGGCGTAATCATCACAATGGAATCTTTGCGGATCTTCTGGATGAACGGCGTCTCTTCCACAGCCAGCCGGTAGGCGAGTTCCATCAGCATTTCCGGCGCGCCGGTCTCGGGTGAGTGGATGCTGCCATCTGCCCAGTAAATCGGCTTGTCTTCGGCGATCAGCTTCTGCGCCTCGGCCTCACTCAGACCGCGAGGATCGGCAAGGCGGGCATTGATTTCCTTGTAGCGGTTCAGTTCGGCCATGTTCGCTTCATCGGTGACGATCACGGCCAGCATCTCGCGGCCTTCCTCTGAAGTGCCGATGCTGAATACCTTCACACGCGGGCTCTTGCTGGCCAGCAGCCGCATGTAAGCGTTGATGTCTTTCGTATAGTCAAGCACATCAGGCGCGCCCACAATGTGATGAAGGAAGGCATCCGGCGCAGGCACACAGGTGCTGAGCGGCAGATGATCCACCAGTTCGGTGATGAAGAATGGCTCGGTAGTATATTCCTTGATCTTCTTGTTGTATTCGGTATGCTCACTCAGGGTGCAGGCAGACTGGCCAAGGCAGCTTCCACAAAAAAAGCAGAGAGCGACTGCGAGCAGGATGCGTTTCATCGGCGAAAACCTCAGAATGAAAGTGTAAGCGCGGGATTATATAGCTACTAGCGGCTGGCTGCTAGCTCCTAGCGAAACCGCATAGGACGCAACGTAGCGTAGCCACAACCAAAACCTTTTACCGCAGAGGACGCAAAGGACGCAGAGTGGGCTTGGAAAAATCGAAATAAATCCTCCACGTGCTTTGCGTTCTCTGCGGTTAGGCCGTTCGCTCTGCTGTGCGGCTATAATTCCTGCCATGGATCTGGAACGGAAGCTTGCAGAGTTAAAGCGCCGGGACGCGCTGGCTGAGGCCGGCGGCGGAGAAGAGCGGCGCGCGCGGCAGCACAAAGACGGCAAGATGTCGGCGCGGGAGCGCATCGAATTCCTTCTCGACGAAGGCACCTTTGAAGAATTCGACAAGATGGTCACCCACCGCTGCACCGATTTCGGCATGGCGGCGCAAAAAACCTATGGTGACGGCTTTGTTACCGGCTACGGACGCATCGAGGGCCGCCTGGTTTTTGTTTTTGCCCAGGACTTCACCGTCTTCGGCGGCTCGCTCTCTGAAGCCAATGCAGCCAAGATCGTAAAGATCATGGATATGGCCATGAAGGTGGGCGCACCGGTGGTCGGGCTGAACGATTCCGGCGGGGCGCGCATCCAGGAAGGCGTGATGTCGCTGGCCGGATACGCCGACATCTTCCTGCGCAACACGCTGGCCAGCGGAGTGATCCCTCAAATCTCTGCCATTATGGGGCCGTGCGCAGGTGGGGCAGTCTATTCTCCGGCGATTACAGATTTCATCCTCATGGTGGACAAAACGGCGTACATGTTCGTGACCGGGCCGGAGGTAATCAAGACTGTGACTCACGAGGAGGTCACAAAAGAGCAGCTTGGCGGGGCCACCACGCACAACGAGGCGTCCGGCGTAGCCCACTTTATGGCTCATGACGATGCCGAGTGTCTCTCGATGATCCGTGAGCTGTTCAGCTTTATTCCTTCTAACAATCTCGATGATCCACCGCGCCGTGAATGCACCGACCCGATGGACCGTGCTGACGCCGAGATAGACAACATCGTTCCGGCGGAATCCAACCAGCCTTACGACATCAAGGACGTGCTTACGAGGGTCATCGATGACGGCTACTTCTTCGAGGTGCATGAGCACTATGCGCGAAACATCGTGGTGGGGTTTGCGCGGATGAATGGGCGTCCGGTGGGAATTGTAGCCAACCAGCCGGCGTTTCTGGCGGGAGTGCTCGACATCAATGCTTCTACCAAAGGCGCGCGCTTTGTGCGCTTCTGCGATGCCTTCAATATTCCGCTGGTCACCTTTGAAGATGTGCCGGGCTTTCTGCCGGGAACGCAGCAGGAGTACGGCGGAATCATCCGCCATGGAGCCAAGCTGCTTTTTGCCTTTGCCGAAGCCACTGTTCCCAAAATTACTGTGATTACGCGCAAGGCTTATGGTGGAGCGTATTGCGTCATGTCGTCCAAGCATATCCGCACAGATGTGAACTATGCCTGGCCAACGGCCGAAATTGCGGTGATGGGACCGGAAGGCGCGGTCAACATCGTTTACAAGCGCGAACTGGAAAGGGCGGCAACAGGCGGGACATCAGAAGCAGAGAAGCTGGAAGCAATGAACAGGATGCGCCAGCAGAAGGTGGAAGAGTTCCGGGACCGGTTTGCCAATCCTTATGTGGCGGCAGAGCGCGGTTATGTGGACGCGGTGATCCGTCCGCGAGATACGCGCAAGCGGGTGATCGACGCGCTGGAGATGCTGCAGACCAAGCGCGACAAAAACCCGCCGAAAAAACACGGGAATATTCCTCTGTAATGTTCCGGCCCAGTTGCCGACAATGATTCGACTCATGCGGACAAAGTTAACCATACTCGCTGCACTGCTGGTTTTCTCTCCTTACCTGTTTTCGCAGAAAGACTCTGCACCCTCCGGACCCGCACCGATGGCGCTGGCCGTGATCAAGATCATCGACGAGCATTACCTGCGAGCCCAGGCCAACCCGTTGTGGAACCTTGCCAAAGAAAAGATTCTGGCGGGTGATTACCACAACCCCGCCGAGGCGTTCCAGGGCATCCAGACACAGCTTGCGATCCTTGAAGATTCCGAACTGAACCTGCTGAACTCTGTCGAGATGGCAGCGACCCAGAGGGAGGCTTTGGGCGAAAAGATCGGCATAGGCCTGCCTGATTTCGCCATTGACCGCAATATTGACAGTGGAGAGGCGCGGGTTGTGACGCCCGTTGTAGGATCACCGGCTATGCAGGCCGGGATTGAACCCCGCGATGTGATTGCCTCCATCAATGGCAAGGGCACGAATGACATGACCCACGAACAGATTATGCATGCATTGCGCGCCGGGCCTGCACATCTGGTGATTCATCGCGGCGACCAGCGAATGCAGGTTACGCTGCAGCCTTCGGCAGAAAAGTTACGTGCGGTGGAATTTTTTGTGAGACCCGCGCGCAAGGAAAAGATCGGCTACATTCGCATTGCACAGTTCACCCCGGATGTGGCAGCAGCGGTAAAGAACGCAATCAGCAATCTGGAGCAGAGCGGAGTAGCCGCTTACGTCCTTGACCTGAGAAACAATCCCGGGGGATTCCTGAATGCTGCCCGCGAGGTTGCCGGAATTTTTGCCACTGGAACCCTGGGCTACAAGCGCAGCCCTGATAATAAACGTGAACCGGTGGACGCCACGGGCAAGCCGCTCACGGATAAGCCTCTGGCGATCTTGATCAACGGCGGAACCGCCAGCGCAGCCGAGTTTGTTGCCAGCGGCTTGCAAGGGCTGCACCGCGCAATCCTGGTGGGTACGAAAACTTATGGCCGTGGCCGGGCACAGATATTCTTTCCGCTGGGCGACGACTATGGCCTCCAGGTTCCCTCGGTGGAATTGCTCACTCTCACGGGAAAAGGCTTCAAGGATACCGGAATCGCCCCCGGCCTGGATGTGTTACAAAGCCTCTTGCCGGAAAAAGATCTGGGCAGCGTCCGAGACCGCCAGTTCGTGCGGGCAGAGACAGAATTGGAAAAGGCAAAACCTCAACAGTGATCCACGGCAAGTTGGACACGATTTCATTGATTATTACTGATACCTCTTAGCGATTTCCGTTGCTCCTGCCGCAGAACCGGAGTATATAAAGCAGCACATATACCAGCCGGCAATACTTCGTATGCTCCTTATCTGGCTGATCTCAAGGAGGCGGAATGGCACTTGCAGGAAAAGTTCAAGGTGCGGCTCCCGGGCTGCTGGGATTTGATTGCAATACCCCGGTTACAGCAAAAGTTGCACAGGCATTTGTATCGTCGGGTTACAGCTTCTGCGTGCGATATCTCTCGCGCACCACGCAAGGCAGAAGCGACCTGAGCGCGGCTGAGGCAAACATCATTCTGGACGCCGGGCTGGCGCTCATGGCAGTACAGCACGTGCGCAAGCCCGGATGGGAACCCACGGCCGACCTTGGCCAACAGGATGGCGCTGCCGCCGCCAAGAATGCCGCCCTCGTCGGATTTCCTGCGGGCGTGAATATCTGGTGTGACCTGGAAGGGGTACTGAAGGGCACCAGCGCCCAAGCCGTGATCGACTACTGCAATAACTGGTTCGCCGAAGTAGCCAATGCCGGATTCATCCCTGGGCTGTACGTAGGCGATAGCTGCATTCTCGATGACGGGCAGCTTATGAGCCTGAAGTTCCAGCATTACTGGCGCTCGCAGAGCAACGTTCCCAATGTGCGCAGCCGGGGCTACCAGATGATCCAGTTGTTCCCGGAGGTCACAAAGAACGGGATCGGCATCGATATCGACGTAACCCAGAGCGACTACAAAAAAGGACAGGTGCAGTGGCTGGCGCGTGCCACGAAGGCTGCCAGGGCGGGGGCCGGATCGTAGATAAACCTTAGATGGTTACACCAGGGATTCAGAAGCGGCAGATTGTGCGAACCGCTTTGCCTGAATCTCGATGTAGACATTGATCAGCGAGACGGCGGCTGGGGTTACGCCGGGGATGCGTGAGGCCTGCCCCAGGGTGCGCGGGCGGACGTGCTGGAGCTTCTCATTCATCTCGCGGGAGAGGCCGCTGACCTGCGAATAGTCGAACCATTCAGGAATGCTGCGCTGCTCGGCTTTCTTGAGCCTCTCAATCGACTTGCGCTGCTGGTCGAGGTAGCCGGCGTACTTGATTTCGGTTTCCACGGTCTTCAACTCGTTACGGGCAGCAGACGAGAGACGCTCCCCGGAAGTCTCTGCGCTCAACGCGGCAACTTGAGCAAAGAATTCAGGATAATGTTCCGCAATCACCGGAGTGAAATCCTCAATGACGATCTCCGGACGGCGCAGAAGCTGGGCCAGTGATGATCCGGCGGCGCCCGCCAGATTGGCCCCGCCCGCAGATTCAGTTTCTCCCGGTGCCAGCATTTTCAGGCGTTCTTCGCGGGCACGGCTGATCTTTTCCAGAATCTCAGACGACGCTTTGGTTTTCTCCAGCAGCATGCTGAGCTTTTGTGCCCGCTCCTGCTTAGCAAGATACTCAGCCCAGGCGGCATCGTGGATGAGTCCGATGCGACGGCCATAAGGCGTGAGGCGGCGGTCGGCATTATCGATGCGCAGATGCAGGCGGAACTCGGCCCGCGAGGTGAACATGCGGTAAGGCTCATTGGTGCCTTTGCTGATCAGGTCGTCGATCAGGATGGCCGTGTATGCCTCGGTACGGTCGAGCATGAGCGGCGACTCGTCCTTTATTTTCAGGGCGGCGTTGACGCCGGCCATGATTCCCTGGCAAGCCGCTTCTTCATAGCCGGAGGTGCCGTTGATCTGCCCGGCAAGGAAGAGCCGCCCGATCTTTTTGGTTTCGAGCGTGCGCTCCAGTTCGGTGGGATCAATGGAATCATACTCAATGGCATAGCCGGGGCGCAGCATCTCGGCCTTTTCCAAGCCGGGGATGGATTTGATCACTGCAAGCTGCACGTCAATGGGCATGGATGTACTCATGCCGTTGACATAGATTTCATGTGTGTTCAGCCCTTCAGGTTCGAGAAAGAGCTGGTGCGTGGTCTTGCCGGGGAACTTGACGATTTTGTCTTCAATGCTGGGACAGTAGCGCGGCCCGATGCTCTGAATCTGCCCGGAGTACATGGGCGAGCGGTGCACATTCTCCTGGATAATGCGGTGCGTCTCCGGAGTGGTGAAGGCGATGTAGCAAGGCACCTGCTTCTGCGTGATCTTGCGGGTGCGGAAGCTGAACGGGGTTGGATCGACGTCGCCGGGCTGCAGTTCGAAGCGCGACCAGTCAATGCTGCGTCCATCGAGGCGCGGCGGCGTGCCGGTCTTGAGGCGGCATCCGCGCAGGCCGAGAAGCTTGAGCGATTCGCCCAGAAGCTGGGATGGCGGTTCGCCGCTGCGTCCCGCGGGATAGGTCTGCTCGCCGCAATGAATCAGGCCATTCAGGAATGTTCCGGTGGTGATGATGATTGCCTGCGCGCCGACGGTGCGGCCGTCACGGAGCTTAATTCCCCTGGCAATACGTGTGGCACAGCCGCCCTCGGCTGTGCTGGAAACTTCATCCACCAGCAACTCAGCCACTTCTGCCTGCTTGATATGCAGGTTCTGCTGGCTTTCGAGGACTTCGCGCATCTTGATGCGATACTGCTGCTTGTCACACTGGGCGCGTGGAGACCACACTGCGGGTCCGCGAGAGGTATTCAAAAGACGGAACTGGATGCCGACGGCATCGGTGACCTCACCCATGATTCCGCCGAGAGCGTCTACCTCGCGAACGAGGTGCCCTTTGGCGATGCCGCCTACGGCGGGATTGCAGGACATCTGGGCGATCAGGTCGACGTTGAGGGTAAAGAGGGCAGTCTTCAACCCCATGCGGGCTGCAGCCATGGCCGCCTCGCATCCGGCGTGCCCTGCGCCTACGACCACTACGTCATATTGTTCGGTAAAGCAAAACATGCGTATTGTCACTATTTTACAGGGGAAACGCAGCCACGCAGGCGGCGTAGGGGAGTTAGTCCAAGTTTTTGCCGCTGAAGAACGCTGATCGACGCTGAAAAAAGCAAAATCTACCCACAGATCAGCACTGATAAACAAAGATTTTGGGAGATCAGATCACAGTAATGGGTAAATGGGTAGTTTGGTCAATGAGTACATTGAAGAATGGGACACAGCTTTTCTTGACCCATCTACCCCCATTTACCCATTTACCAAATTACTCATTTACTTATTTACGCATTTTTTCGGGCTGGGCGCTAAACCTGAATGCTCTTGACCTCTTGAATCTCCGGCGCCTGGCGCAGTTCCTGCAGGACCTCTTCCGGCGCTGTGCTATCTACCTGCACGACGGCAACCGCCTCGCTCGCGTGTTCCTGGCTACTGCGTCCCAGAGCGAAGTTTGCGATATTGATGTTGTGGCGGCCCAGGATCGTTCCAACCTTGCCGACTACTCCGGGCACGTCACGGTTACGCAGGAAGATCAGCTTGCCTTCCAGGGGAGCCTCGATGTCAATGGTATCCACGCCGACCAGCCGGGTTGAGGTTCCGCGCAGCACCGCGCCTTTAGCGGTGTGCAGATCTGACAAGGTCTTCAATTGCAAGGTAATCACATCGGGTGAACCGGCGCTGGCCGCTTTGTCCTGCTTGAGTTCGTGCACCTGAATGCCCCGCTCCTGCGCAATTGCGGCGGCATTCACCACGTTGGCGCGATCCGCCACGCTCTGATTGAGAACACCCTGAATGGCTGAGTTGCGAATCAATTCCGTCTTCCATTCCGCCAAGCGTCCGCCGTACTGAATGGTGATCTCCTGTACAGAACCGGAAATCACATGGGCAAGAAAAGCGCCCAGCTTCTCGGCGAGGGCCATGTAAGGCTGCATTTGCTGGTATTGCTGGTCATCGATGGAGGGCATGTTCACGGCATTCTGGATTACGCCGCGCTTGAGATACTCGCGCACTTGTCCGGCAATCTGAACTCCCACGGCATCCTGCGCCTCATTGGTGGAACCGGCAATGTGGGGCGTGGCAATCACGTTTTCGAGCGCCAGCAGCGGAGAACTCCTGGGCGGCTCTTCGGCAAATACATCCAGGGCCAACCCGCCCACCTGCTTGCTCGAAATGGCTGCGGCCAAGGCCCCTTCGTCGATCAATTCACCACGGGCACAGTTGATGATGCGCACGCCACGTTTCATTTTAGCCAGCGACTTCTCATTGATCATGCCTGCCGTCTGGGGGGTGAGACCCACGTGCAGTGTTAGATAATCAGCGGCGGCATAAACTTCATCCAGTTCACCCAACTGGATCTCACGCTCGCGGGCCACCGACGCGGCGACGAAGGGATCGTGGGCAATGATCTTCATCTCGAACGCCTTGGCGCGTTTGGCGACCTCCATCCCGATGCGGCCGAGGCCGACGATACCCAGAGTTTTGCCGCGAAGCTCTGTCCCTTGCAGGGATTTTTTCTCCCATTTGCCGGCGCGCGTGGTGGAATCAGCGCGGGAGAGATGCCGCGCCAGCGCCAGCATCAGTGCCAGCGTATGTTCCGCCACCGCCACGGCGTTGGCGCCCGGGGTGTTCATGACCGCAATGCCGGCCTTGGTGGCGGCTGCAAGATCGATGTTGTCCACGCCTACGCCGGCCCGGCCGATCACCCGCAGTTTGCGGGCGTGGCGCAGCACGTCTGCATTCACATCCACAGCCGAGCGGACGATGAGTGCGTCGGCATCCGGCAGGGCTCCAGCAAGATTCCCGTTGAGCTGGTCATGCGTGATCACCGTCCAACCGGGTTCATCTTTCAGCAGTTGGACAGCATTGGCAGCAACTTTTTCGGCAATCACGATCTTCATGCAAAAATTCTAAATCAGAAGATTGCCTCGAAGTGGGGGACAAAACAGTTCCGTGGTTTTGCGGAATTCCGGATTTCACCGCAAAGGACGCAAAGAGCGCAAAGAAAGCAAGTCTGGGTTTCATTTACCCATTTGCTAATTTACTCATTTATCCATTTCAGAACAGTCTTTCCTGCCTGCGCAGATTCCCGAAGGTCCCGATATTGGCCAGCGTAAAAGCGAAGCGGAAGGAGTTTTCGTTTCGTACAGCGCCAAGGGCGAAGCGCCGGTATTCGAGGCTGAGGCCGCAGCAATCCCAGTTATAAGAAGCCTGGCCACTTGAGTATTGCAGGAAATTAAAAGCGGAATCAAAGCCGATGTTGGCGGCCGCGCTCAACCCGCGCTTGCTGGGACTTCCATAGCCGAAAATTGCCCTGACTTGATTGAACTGAGTGGGGGCTGGAATAGGATTAGTGACGAACAATTCTCCCGGAACCTGCAGGTAAGCATGGCTGCCGCCAATGAAGAAGTCTCCGAAGTGGAGTGTGCTGAAGAAGGTGCTGGCATTGATCTTTCCCTTCTTGCTGTCATAATCCAGCTCCCACTGCAAATCACTGTTGGCCGTGGTACGCATGCGCAGACGGGAGACAAGCGGCGAAAATCTGCGAGGATCGGTCAGGAAAGCAATGCCGGCAAAGTCCGCAGTCGTTTCCAGAACGTTGCGGCGGCCATTCACTACCGCGCCTCCAAAATCCGGCTGCAGGAAATATTTCTGCTTTACCTCCCAGGTGATGAATTCATTGGCTCCTGCTGGAGTGCAATTGAGCGCCGCAGCAACGGCCTGGTCTGGACTTCCGGAGTCAGGCTTGGTTTCCGCATCGCAATCGTGGTTCTCATGCTTCAGATAAAGCCGCTGAGTGAGCCCGTATTCCAGCTCGTTGGTATCGCTGAGAATGTCGCGGTAATCAAAGCGGATGATGGAAGAAAAGTTGTCCGCACCGTTTACGTAGCGGTAAGTCACAATTGGTTCAATGGTGTGCTTGATCTTGCGGCCCTTGATGGTGCGGTCAAAAACCCTGGTGAGTGTCGGCGGACGCATTTCCACGCTGGTTTCAATCGCGCGGCGGTTGACCAAATCCTGAACCGCAAGACCGACTCCGCTATTGGGCACCCGCTGTTCGGTATAGAAGGTGTCACGCAACGCAACCGCAGGACGGAATGTCCATCCTTGATAGAAGAGCGGCAATGACAGATCGGGCTGCAAATCATAACGGCCCACCAGGTTCGGCGTATCGAACCCCGGCTCGGTGCGTCGCAATCCTTCGAGCGACGTATCAAACGACCAGTACAGCGGCGAGTGGCCCAACCGGCGCTCTACGCTGGATGCCTCCAGTCCCGGAGCATGAAAGATGGTGACCAGGTCGCCATTGTTGATGCTTTGAAAATTCTGGTAACGCGAGGCAAAGCCGTTCAGTGAGAATCCTTCAATCGTTTTAGAGAGAAACGCGACGGATTTCACCTCAGAATTCACTGCCTGCGTGAAGTTCTCGGTAAAAGCCAGCCGGAAGACGAAAGAACTGAGATAGTTGAGCGAAGCGACGCCGCGAAAACCATACGGGAAAATGGCTTCGCCGTTCAGCTTGATATCTTCACCGCCCTGATCCTGTCCTGTTCCGGGAATGCCGCGATCCATCACGCCGAAGTAATCGAAATTGAGATACGACTGCTGGCTGGGGCGCGCCCTGAAGCTGTCGTGCAGCGCCCATCCACGGCTGGAGAAGTATTCCGCGCCAATCGTATCGTCCATGCTGCGGTTGATGGCCCAGTAAAACGAATCTCCAAAGATTGTGCCTTTGCGGGATGAGGTGCCGAAGGTGGGCACCAGGAACCCGCTCTGGCGGCCGAGTTTTTCTACCGGCGGCGCGGCAAATGGCAGGTAGAGTACAGGAACACCTTTGACGCGAAAAACCGTATTGTAAATCCTGGCTGAGTTCCCCACGTCAACCACAATCTTGGCGGCGCTGAACGTCCACTTGGGATGCGGCAACTCGCAGGAAGTAACCGAGCCATTATGGATCACATAGCGGCTCTCGCCTGTCTTATCTACTTCCTTGCCGGAGAATGCCAGCGGGTTCGATGAAGTGAGGGTTACGTTCTTCCCCTTGAAACGCGCGCCGGTTGTTCCGGCAACGTTAAAGAATTTTCCCGTCTGGGAATGGATGTTGTAGGTTCCCCGGTCGGCAGTGAGGTGCATGTCATGCGGTCCGCCATCGAAGGTGATATGGCCCTCGGCTGTGACATCTCCTGTTTCGCGGTTGTAAGTGATGGTGTCTGCATGCAGCACGTAGCCGCGGAAGGTGATCTCAACCTCGCCGCGCAGAGTGAACACCTCACCATTTTTTTCCTGCTGCCGCGACGAGATGGTCACCGGCTCGCCTTCAGAAGCAGAGAGCTGAATTTTGCCGGAGGCCGCAAGGCCGCTGTCGCTCTCTTGCGCAGCAGCCGTTTGTGGATGCGCCTGACTTATAACTAGCGGCGCCATCAGAAACAGATGACAAAGCAATGATGCTGTGATAACAAACTTATGTCGGGCCTGCATGCTGTAAAAGAGGTGAACGGGCAAGGTAACACGCCAGCTTTTGTAAGGCAAAACGTTCTCTCTCCGTGCGGCAGCAGATCCGGCCGGCGAAGCTCACACAATACTTTACAAAATGGCCTGTCCTGTCTGCGGTAAATCCTCTCCCTGCGCACACCAAACCATGCGCTCCTCCGCTCTTCTTGAGCCGCAGCAGGATTACCGCACTTCGCAGCCCGCAGCTTCACCGAATGACCAGTTCTGGCGTGATGAAGTGGTTTCGTGTGTGCAGCAGCACCGCGCCCGCCGCCGCAAGCGCAATGATGCGGACGGCACCATGGAACTGGATTTCCAGGCAGACGCGTTGCCGCAGAATGAATCAGTTGCCGCAGCAGAACCCGTTCCGCCACCACCAATACCTCGGTATAGGCCGGAGCCGCCTAAGATTATTGCCTTTCCGCGTCCATTGCCGGTGCGGCCGGTACCGGCGCCACCGCAACCGCGTGTGCCGATGGAAGATCTGGAACTGGCGGAGCCGGTGCTCGATACACCACGAATTCTGGATGCGCCTGAGCCTCCCGCCGAGCAGATGGACCTGCTCTCTTCATTTGCCGACATCCGGCTGGAACCGGAGGAGAGCCGGACAAATTTTGAGGAAGAACTGCCGATTCATCCTGCGCCGCTGCAACAGCGCGTCTTTGCCGGATTAGTGGATGCCCTGGTTGTGCTGATTGCCGGCGCCATTTTCGCCATCACCTTCACAGTAACGTCGAGCGGACTGCCCCAGACACGCATGGTGCTGCTGTGCGGAGCGATCGTGGGCGCAACGTTCTGGCTGCTGTATCAATACCTGTTCCTTGTTTATTCCACCGGCACGCCGGGAATGCAGATGGCCCAGCTTGAGCTTTGCACTTTCAAGGGCGAACACGTCTCGGTCGCCTTGCGCCGCTGGCGCGCCCTGGCCAGCCTGCTCTCAGGATGCTCTATCGGGCTGGGCTTCGTGTGGGCGTTCGTGGATGAGGACACACTCGGCTGGCACGACCGGATTACACAGACGCATCTGCGGGAGCAATCGGCAATCCAGTAAACCCTTTTTGCCGCTGATCAACGCTGATGACGCTGATCTAGTTCCTTTACGCGACCAAAGTCTCAGGCGCAGATTCCGCGACAGCAGCTTTCGTACTCATTGCGTCCGCCGACAGCAACTGCCATCCCTTCCTCAGCACGAACTCCAGCCATGCGCCTGCGGCTTGTGAGGTCAGCACCGCTACCAAAACCAGTGTGGTATAAAACGCAGCACTGATGATTCCGGCTTCGTAAGCCACACTGGCCAGGACGATTCCCGGTCCACCGCGCGCATTGGTAGCCACAGCGAGATTGATCACATCGAGTCCTTTGAATCCTGCCAGCCGCGCACCCAGGGCCACAGCAGCCAGCTTCAGCAGACAGGCTCCGGCAAGGAATGCCAGCAGCATTGCCAGGGAGAAGCTCTTGCCGAAGATCAGGCTGTAACCCACCAGCGCGAAGTACACCGGAATGAAGAGAGCAAACGAAAAGGAAGAAATGGTTTCCATCGCCTCGCCCAGCTTCTTGCGCGAAACAGCAAAGCCGGCGAGGAATGCCGCAAAGACCAGATTGACATCCAGAAGGCCCGCAACCGCCACGTAGCCAAAGGCGATCAACAGCGTGAAGGTAACCGGCGAGTTGATGGCCAGCAGGTTGAAACGCGACTTGGAGATGCGCTTGAAGGCGCGGGGAACCAGGGTCAGCCCCAGCCCGAAATAAACCAGGCTAATAATAATGTGAGCGGCGATCTTTGTCCGCGGCAGGCCTGCGGATTCAGCCAACGCAGTGGCCACAGCCAGCACCGCCCATAAACCAATGTCTTCGAGTACCGCTACTCCCAGCACCAGCCGGGCAAAGCGGGTGTGGAGAATCTTCAGGTCAAAGAAGATGCGCGAGATCACCGGAATGGAAGTCACGGCTACCGCAATGCTCATCACCAGCAGCAGCGCCGTGCGGTTGGCCTTTACGCCCATGAACCAGCTCAGCGGCAGCAACAATGCCAGCGCCAGCATGATGAAGAAGGGCAGCACGGTTCCTATGGTTGCCAGCCATGCAATCTGCTTGCGTTCATGCTTCTGAAAGAGCGCCTTGGTTTCGGCGCCGGAAATGAACATGAGCATCAGCAGGCCCATGTAGTAGATCAGGTCGAGCGCGGCTTTTTTGGGCGCGGCTGCTACATCCAATTGCAGCAGATGAACGTAAGCCGGCCACTTACCCAGCACAAACGGTCCCAGGAGGATCCCCGCCAGAATCTCCCCAATTACCCGCGGCTGGCGCAATTTTGCAAAAAGATAACCCAGCAAATGAGCGCCGGTAAGAAGAATTGTGAGGAAAAGAACGAGGGGGCCGATAGCGCTGGAAGGCATACTGAATCCGGGTGCTGCTTGCCTGTTCTAGGATGAAATCCGGCGGCTTAGCGTTGCTAACAACCTTCTTTGTTAACACCTTAGAGAAACTTAGAATTCTCTAATGCTCATCACCCAGACAACCATCCCCAGGCGAAGCCAGATTCAAGCGATGCAGTATTAGAAACGCCATCATGTGCATGGTTATTAGAGTAACGTTGCCCGCCAACGCCCTCCAGCTTATATTGGGCACAATTTTGCCCATGAATTCAAACAACTTAAGGAAGGCACAATGAGCGAGGCATTTCGCGTCGGTTTTGTAAACCGCTGGGAGCGCCGTGATCCGCGCACGGGATTGAATTACGCCAGTTTTCTGGTCCAGTGGCATATTTATGAACCCCCGTATCGTTTTTCCGCACAGACCAGCCAGGTAAAGCCGGGGCTGCTCGAATATCCCCTAGTCAAGGAGATGGATGCCAGCGGACTGCTTTATTCCGCGCATGTGCGCCCCGGAATCCGGTTTTCTGACGGGACTGAGCTGACCGCCGAGCACGTTGCCGCCTCGCTGGAAAAGACCCCTGCGTTCAAGGTACACGCCAGCGCGTCGGCCAGGGGAACTCGCGTGTTCTTCCGGCTGAAGCAGCCCAATGCTGCTTTTGAGCTGGTGCTCTCCCGCTTCGACCACTGTGTTGTGCTGGAGCGGGGCCGCGAACTGCTTGGCACAGGGCCCTACATGTTTGCACCGAATCCGCAGCCGGAGTGCTTCCGGCTGGCGCGTAATCCTCACTACAGAGACCCGGTGCGCCTGCAGGAGATCGAGTGCCGCATCTATCCGCTCGATGGCGATGGCAGCCGCAAGAAGCTGCTGAATGCCGTGAACCGCGGGGAGGTGGATTTCACCGACGAACTGGCCCGTGACGAGCTGAATAAAGTAGAGAAGATGCGCAAGTGCATCGATCTCGGTTACTGCACCGCGCTGCTTTTCTTCAATGCGGAACAACCTGTTTTCCAGGATACCCGCGTGCGGCTGGCGCTGGCCTGCGCTATAGACAGGAAGGCGCTCGCGGCCCAGTCGTATTCCAATGCGCTGGCCTTTGCGGCAACCGGAATGATTCCACCGGTGCTGGGCAGCACGCCTGATCTTATTACCCACGATCTCGCCCGCGGCCGTGACCTGCTGGCCAAAGCGAATGCCAGAACGAACGGTGCGCTGGTGCTCAGTTCCATTCCCGTGCCACGTCCATACCTGCCGGATCCGAAGGTCACGCTGGAGTTGATTGCTGCACAGCTTCGCCAGCTTGGTTTGAAGGTGGATGTGCGCATGCCGAAGGACATCGCGGAATACGTCGACGTTACCCAGCGCGGCGCCTATGACATGCTGCTCGCCGGCTGGATTCCCGATACGCCCAACCAACTGGATTTTGCCGAATCACTGCTGGCCAGTCATAACATACCCTCAGGAAGCAACCACGCCACGCGCGGCAGCAATTACAGCCGCTGGCGGAATGCCGAAATGGATGCCGCAATCCAGAAGCAACGGGTCAAGCCCGAAACGGCCAACTGGCAGCGCATCTGTGAGCTGGTGAAGAACGAAGTGCCGCTCTTCCCGCTGATGTATGGTCCCCGCATCGCCGTGGTTTCGTGGCGGGCAAGAAACTTTCCGCGCGATTTCGGTTCAGGAGCATTCTTGTCACAGGTGGAACTGCCGGAGAGCGCGCAGACGCGTGCCGGAGCCACTGAAACCGGTGCGCATGCGGCGCTGAAATATTGAGAGGTAATCGTATAAACATCAAAACACTCTGCCGCTTTTGTCATGCAAGCGGAAGGAGCATTATTTAGTTCCTCGCACCGGGTCTAAGCCCACCGCCTTTCAGGCGGTCAGCTTCCAGCCAACCTGCTAGAGTAGAGCGGGATGGTGGACTATCGACATAGCGGGCATGCGGTCTGGGACA